>NZ_JBMMUC010000011.1:0-184331 GCF_049257175.1 Pseudoalteromonas mucoides | reverse complement strand
GTAATTTAAGTTGGTAATGTGATGTAGTGTATTTTGAAACTGCTTGGAAGCCATGTTGCACCTGCCGTTATTAGGTTTCATTATATTGAATATAGTTCACCAACACTGAAATACAACATAGCCATATAATAACAGTAGTTAATGCTAGAATTTTTGCAAAAAGATTTGCAAAAGATATATGCCTGTCCCTTTTTTATCTCAAAAATAACAACGGTCGTAAATGAGTTTAACACTAAACTCATTTACTACCGTTGCCGAGGTTTTTCTATGTTGACGCGTTTAGATTGCTATAAAAATTAAGCTTTCTAATTTAAATTCTTTCCACATACATATAAAACGCCGGTAAACCTTTCGCTAAGCCACTTTCATCCGTTATATCATCAAACCAAGCTCGAACATCTAACTCGCCAGTTTCTAAATGAGTTTCGAAATTTACCGACGTCGCGCCAGGCTTAATAGGCAGGGTTATTGTTTTGCCATTAAGCTGTAAGTGAGCGAACTTTTTACCGATTACTTTATTGGCTGGGATATCATGTAAATATAAGGTCATTTTATATGTGCCTTGCTTATCTACTTTTAAAGCCCAAGGTGAAACCATAAATTTGTCTTCGTTACCTACCCAACCATGGCCTTTACCCCATTTATCGGTGCCAAATCCCGGCCACCATGGTACTTGTCCTGTATTAGGCGACAACCAATCCATACCGGTTAATCGAGATGGGTTTTCATGTTCAGAGCCAATAATAGGACGTGTAGTCGGTGTACCTTTACTAGTTGTGTGCTCCCACCACTGATCATAAGCTTTGGCCATCGCTGCAACACGTTCTGGGTATTGTGCACTGACATCAAGTTGCTGTCCTGGATCGGTACTTAAATCGAATAATTCAACTCCCCCATTTTGCTCGGCATGAACATAGCGCCAGTTACCTTGCATTACGGAATAAGGGCGCTGAGGGCTTGGGTTTAACACCCGCTGATTAGTCACCACCATGGTTCTATCTGGTAAAGGCGTGCCCTCTTTTAGTAGAGACACTAATGAAATACCATCTACGTCGATGCCTTGCGCTTCTATTCCTACTAAATCTAGTAAAGTGGGTAATAAATCAATATGAGCAGCCAGATCAGTAAACTCACCTGGTTGACCTAAATTACCATTCGGCCATCTAATAAAAAATGGTACTCGGTGGCCACCCTCATAGGTTGAGGCTTTACCCCCACGCATAAAACTATTAAGCGTGCGTAATTTTTTCCCTGTTTTAGCTTCAATAGCAGACTTCACTTCGGCAGAAAGTCGAGTCAGCGGTTCACCATTACTTTTAGTCGCCATTGATGAGCCATTATCAGTCATAAAAATAAAGATTGTATTGTCTTCAATATTATCATCACGCATGGCTTGACGAAGGCGTGCGACATTATCATCAATATTGGTGATCATAGCGTAAAATTTAGCTAAGTCATCATCAAGACCTAATGCTTTATAGGGTTCTATATATTTTTCGGGTGCCCGCCAAGGAGTATGGGGAGCGTTGGTAGATAGGTATAAAAAGAAAGGGGCATCTTGTTTAGCTTGCTGATGTACAAAATCAATGGCTTCATCAAACCACACATCGGTAGCAAAGCCGGTATATTTCTTTTCTTGACCGTTAAGGAAATAGGTATCATCAAATTGATCATTTTCCCAATAGTCAGGAGCTTGGCCAACACCGCCTCCTCCATGCATTAACACATGGTCGAAGCCTTGGTCTTCAGGTCGAAATGGGTAGTTCTCGCCTAAGTGCCATTTACCAAACATCGCAGTTGTATAACCTGCATCATCCAAAATTTCCGGCAGAATATTATGTTGGTTCGACAACATATGTCGCCCCATTACGGTATGCCATACCCCAGCGCGCAATGAATATTGACCACTCATTAATGCGGCTCTCGTTGGTGAACAAGTAGGGTCAACATGAAAATTGCTAAAACGTTGACTTTCTTCAGCCAACGTCGCAATATTTGGGGTTTGCACAATTGGGTTATCATGCATACTAAAATCACCATATCCCTGATCATCTGTCATCAGCAAAATAATGTTCGGTTTTTGAGCAGCGGATGCAACCTCGCCAGTTGGCTCATTTGCATCTGAACGACTACTTTCCCCACACCCAGCCAGACCTATCATTCCAGCGATGGCCAAGATAAAAATATTCAACCTTTTACGCTGAATGGAATACATACTTAACTTCATAACCTTTCCCTTAACTAACTTTTTATGGAAAAAAATTTCATTGGTCCATGTATAAAATCTCGAGGCGTTCATGCTAAATAACATGCAACTAGCAGAGATAAACTAACAACATTGATAACAATTTAAGCTTAGTCACCACTAATAGAATACAAGTGACAATAAGGTTTTATTATATATAAAAAGATACACAGGGTTTTTTAATATGTCAACAATTTGCACCGCCCACAAATAACAAATATTTAACTCATCCAGTGGTTTTATAACCACTAATTAAACCGCAGTGTCAACAGTGTTAAGCTCTTATATAATAAGCATACTGAGCTTTCAACTGATTAACTATTTAAAAATAAAGTCCGTGATAAATGAGCAAAAATAGCTTGTATCCACGAGCTCCCTCTCTCTAACTCCCCTCAGTCGTTAAAATTGGCAGAGAATAATAAACCTTAATTTCTGTTATTAAGCTTTAGTTTTTGTGCATTTTTAAATATAAAAATATGCAAAGAAAGATATTTGGGGTAGTAACATCTTGCCAGCAAGTGAGCAACGACTAAAACAAACTTCGTTTAAAACGTGTAAATCTGTTTATTTTTTACTTTGGCTAACAGTCACTGTATGAAGGCTTGTATGTTACATAGAATAACTAGATGGGCAGCTCACTGCTGAAAAAATGAGCCTTATTTTAACTGGTATGGGTGCCGTGTTCGGTTAATTTAACAACAGAGAGCTTTCCAAACACAGCAAAAATATTTACAACATCATCAAGGCACATTGCTTAGAGTACCGCCAAATAATAACTACTTAAAGGCGAGCTAAGCAGCATCAAACCCTAACGCAGTGGATATCTCAAGCGCAGCTTGTTTAATTAGTTTATGGGCATCGTCGATACTCGTTTGATGTGAGCCATCTAAGTATGCAAAGAAAGGAACAACTAAAGCCGCTACTGCTTGGTCTTGGTAGTCAAAAACTGGGTATCCAATATCTTGTATACCCTGAGCCTGTGCACTGTGAATGCTTTCGTAACCTTGCTTGCGTACTTTATTTACCATTTTATCAAGATCAAATTCAGTATCATTTGCATGATGGGCAGGAATACGACTTAACATTTGTTCGCGGGTATGTTGATCGGCAAATGCTAATAACAAATGTCCAGAGCAAGTGCGCATTAGAGGAGCTTCAGCGCCTAATCGTACACTAAACACTCTTGTTGATGGTGAGTCTTGTTGCACCACAACATGCCCTTTGCCTTCATAATATATCACCAAATGACAAGACTGCTCTATCGCGTACGACAAGCGCTGCAATACAGGCGTTGCGATACTGGTCAAGCGTTTAACTGGCGGGAAACGATGCGCTAAACCAAATATTTTTAAGGTTAGCACATATCTATCACTACCCGGTTGCAGTGAAACATAACCGCGTTGCTCTAACACCACTAACATCCTAAATAACTCACCGACTGATCTATTTAATGTTTTGGTGATCTCACCAATGTTTAAACCTTCAGCCTGATTTGCCAGTAGTTCCAGAATATCTAATCCTTTTTCAAGTGCGGGTGCACTGTATGTTTTGCGCTTAGATTGTTCCGGCTTATCATTTGTCATTTTTTAACCCTGTTTAGTCTTTGCTAATATTCGCTGTGTAATATGATGCTTTACATTTTTTATAAGAACAAGCCTGTTTTCTGCAACACCAATATCAAAATCAACCTTGCTTAATTTGAATAAAGAGTGCTGCTCACAGTGTATGTTTTATTTTCATTCACTAGCTGCACTTCTAAATTAACAAACCAATGGCGCACCTCCATAGCAAGTACATCTGACGTTGCCGTATATCGTCCAGGCTGTATTTCTGAAGCCACCAGCTCCGTATCAGCCTTAAGCCATTTCGCATTGCCGGTATGGCCCTTATCTTTTGTGTAGTGAATTGTTGCTTTTGTCACTTGGTACTCTTGATTGCCTAGGTTAACTATAAACTCGGCTTGTGCTTTGCCTGAGTTAAGATTTTTAACTGCAAGCGATTTAGCCCAAACGCTGCCTTGACGCACAACTTGCGTAGCAAAAAGATAAGGCTCGTGCTGCTGCCAACCCACTCTGTGACCATGTTTAATACCCGGCTTAATACTCACCGAATAATCAGTCGTTAATTGATAATAAGTACGCGCCTGAGCATCTAAAGAAAAATGTTTATCTGCTCGCCACGTTAACCACAAAGAAGGCTTTAAATAATGATCAATCGCCAGCCCTGGCTCCCAAAAAGATTGGTATGCAAAGTTCCCCTGTAAGGCTTCTTTATATTGATTCTCCATGCTGTCTAAAAAGCCACAGCCATATATAGGAATTGAAAAATCGAAGCCATTATCAAATCCCATAACCGTTGCAGTGATCACCCCGCCCCAAGAAATCCCAGCTAAGCCAATATGTTGCTCGTCAATATCCGTTTGCGATGCTAGAAAATTCTTGGCACGGATCACTGCTGACACGGCATGAAACATCCATTGCTCTGTTAAGGGTTTATCAAAGTCAGCGTAAATTCCATCTCGAGAGGGTCCTGAGTTTAAATGTTTTTGCCACTTCAAACGGCCTTTAATTTTTGTTGTGTTAAGGTTATCAACAACCGTATCAGTTTGCCCCTCAACAGCGATAGCCATTGCTGCGAATCCCGCATCATTCCATTTTTCTACCCATTGTTTAAAGGCGGTGCCTCCCCCACCATGAACGAGCACCATCGCAGGCGTTTTACCCTTGGCTGTTTTTAACGGCATAACTGGCAGCTTATAAAGAGCAAAAATCTGCGTGCTTGTCGTATTGCCATTGGCTACGGTGTAGGGCTCTCCTTCTAAATAGAGCTCCATCATACCGTCTGCTCTACGTTTAGAAGATATAACCTTTGCGCTCGTGTTTGTCGATAGCTGGGAAAAATACGCCTCTAATTGCGCTCTTGTATTAATCTGCATAGAGTTTGCAAATGCGCACGCGCTCAATAGGCTGCTACATAAAATGCTAACCAGCAAAATGTTAAGTCTTTTCATTAATTATCCGGCTAAATTTCAAAAAGGTGTTGTTATTGTTCGATTAATAAAGAGCAAATAACAATTAATGGTCTTGGCTTTCATCTATAAATTAACGCCCATAGCAGCAAATTTAGATGAGCACTAATGAGCAAAGTCCTCATCACTATCGAACAGCCCATTTTTAAACAAGTCATTCGTTGTTGTATTTCATACAAAAAATTAACATACATGATTAATTTTATATACTCAATTAAATTTTATATTTGAAAAGAAGCCGGTGCTGTACTGTTAAATAATAGCCAAAACGAACTTTAAAGGAATTGCGAATTCAATAGCCATGCAAATAAAGATTTGACAAAAAAGTAACATCAAAATATATTTCATATACAACTTGGTGTTTCATATTTAAAAACCCCACTAAAATGGGATTTTCATCCGCTGTAGCTGCATATTTAATAAGCTAAACAGCATAACGTTTAATTAATTGCTTGCTCTATGAGTGTTCAAAGCAATGACGACTGACAACTTAAAGTGTGATGACTAAGCCACTAGTTACCACAAATCGTTTGACTGATTATCACAACAGGTAAATACAATGCGCCGAAATTCGATATCCCTATTCCACTGTTTAGCTTTTGTGTCGCTACTTACTTTGAATATGCCAGCGTTTGCTGAGTCATTAAGCGCCGCTGGCAGTAATGAAGGCAAGCAACCGAATGTGATTTTCATTTTTACCGACGACCAACGCTTTAATTCGCTTACCATGACCGGCGATCCCTTATCGCCAACTAAGCATATCGATCAGTTGGCTAAAGAAGGCATTTTCTTTGATAACGCTTTCATTACTAGCCCTATTTGTGGCCCAAGCAGAGCGATCATGTTTACCGGTCAGTGGGAGCGAAAAAATAGAATTGGCTTTCACAAGATGTCTCACAATGTTATTTCAAAAGAATCTTTTAATGACAGTTGGTTAATGCAGCTTAAAAAGCACGGTTACTCCACGGCTTTTATTGGTAAACATCATACAAGAATTGCCGATAAAAATGACACACCTTTACGTGCAAATATCGATTTTGCCTACTTTGGCAATGGCCATTTGGGATTTCATTTTAAACGTAAGCATAAAGCCTTCTCAAATTTAAAAAATCAAACACAAATTGAAGGCTTGATGGAGGCGACTAAAGCTTATTTATCTCAAAACGAAGAATACGATTATTTTTATGAAAATGCCGAGCCTTTAACTAAAAAAAGTATACAACGTAGAGATCCCAACAAACCATTTGCAGCATGGATCAACTTCAATTTGCCTCATGCATCAAGCATAGGTTCAATGGGTAGTCTGAAAAGCGACCCCGCTATTTATAAAACCCTTTTTGAAGATAAACGCGCTCAAATAGACTTACCTGCGGGTTATCCTGTGCCAATTAGTTTACCTAAAGACGTTTATGGCACAAGTGACTTAACCAAATACTATGTCACTAGTAATAAGAAAAAATTGTTAAACGATAAATTAAAGATGACACGAGCAGTACATGCCATAGACCTGTTTGTTGGTGAGCTGCGTGAACAGCTAAAAAGTATGAATGAAGATCAAAATACTATTATCGTTTTCACTTCAGATAATGGCTTGTTACTAGGCGAACATGGCTTGGGTGGGAAAACGATACTCTATGACGAATCGGTGCACGTTCCACTTATTATCTACTCTCCGTTTTTTGACAATAACACCCAAGGTAAGCGCGTAGATGAGTTAGTGGTTGGCCAAGATATCGTGGCAACTATTTTAGATATGGCCGGTGCAAATGTACCTTCGTCATATCAAGGTCAAAGTCTAGTGCCACTAATAGAAGGAAAGAAAACAGACTCACCATGGAGACAAGAGGTGTTTCTTGAAAACTTGTTTACTGACCAAGGCTACCCACGACAAGAAGGCGTTCGTGACAAGAAATTTAAATACATTCGCTCGTTCAGTAAAAAACAAGACAGAATGCAATATTTACCGGAACAGTCTTTTACTACCAACGAAAAACCTATTTATGAAGAGCTATTTAATATCGTTGCAGATCCGAACGAATTAACCAACCTCGCTAAAGACCCTAACTATGCGAAAGAGCTAGAGTACTATCGCGCGAGAACCCAGTCATTGGTACAAGAGCTTTACTAAAAGCCAATTTAAACGCTTTATCTGTATTTACACCGCTAATAAACTGTGAAAACGCATGTTTATCAAGTTGTTTTAGCTATCAATATAAGTGAAAAGAAGTTGCTGTGCATTTTACATTTACCGAGACAAGGATGTCCTACCCTCATGTATCAACTTGTTGTTTTAATCACTGTATTATTTATGAGCGCGTGTAGTTCCTCTGTAGAAACAGCGAATAGCGAACTCTCACGCAGGCAAAGCATTCCTGCCGACTGGTTTAATGCTGGGCAACTGGCGGGGGGTGAAAATAAACTCAGTGACGAGCCCTTAATAAGCATCCCTAAAGCACTACAACACATTCTCAAACAGGCTCAGCTAGATAATCTAACCATTAAAATGGCATTAGCGCGCCTTCAAATTAGTCAAGCTACTAAGCAAAGCGCTCAGGCCACTACCTTACCCCAGGTGGATGCCATTTTAGGTTCTAGCCGAGAGCAATTCATATGGACTGATGAAAACAGGATACAAAGTCAGTATTCAACTAATTTTAGAGCAAGCTGGGAATTAGATTTATGGCAAAAATTAGCCAATACGCGTGCCGCTACCCAGGCAGAACTTTCCGCCTCCGAGTTTGACTTAGCAGCTGCAAAGCAATCTGTAATGGGGCAAGTGTTATTACGCTATTTAGATATCCAACAAGGGAATGAACTGGTTTATTGGTCTAAACAAAACTTAGCCCGCCAACAACGAAGAGTAAAAATGACTGCCCAACGCTTAGATTCTGGACTTTCTAGTACTCAAGATTACCGCTTAGCACTAAATAGCTTACACACCATTGAAGCGGATCTTAATCAACAAAAATTGACTCTTAATCTAGCCAAACAGAGATTTAACCTTTTAGTCGGGCGCTACCCCAGTACGCCCATTGCCAGTAACGACTTAGAGATTGGTTTACCTACACTCATCAAGGTTATCTCCCCAAAAAAAGTATTAACGCAAAGACCTGATTTATTAGCAGCAGAATTTCGCTTAATGAGCGCATATTATCAAAGTAAAGCGGCAGACAAAGGGCATTTTCCCGACATTAACCTCAGCGCTAACTTGCAAGTAAACCGCGCCGATTTTAGCCAGTTATTCGATTGGCAGTATTGGCTCGCAAACTTAACCGCTAACTTAGTGCAGCCTTTATTTAGCAACGGTGCTATTGATGCACGTATAAAACAGCAACAGGCCAGGCAGGATTTGGCCCTAGCCCAATATCAACAAAATTTACTTATAGCTTGGCAAGAAATAGAGCAAGCCTTATACACCGAGCAGCTGCAACGTCAGCGCTTTGTTGCCTTAAAAAATGCGTATACACAAATTGATAACGCTGAAAAACGCACGCTAGAAAACTATCACAATGGTTTAGCCAGCAGTTTTGAATTACTCAATATACAAACGAGGCGTATTGCTGCCAAAGTCAATTTGATCCGAAGCCGTTTTGCGATTTTATCAAACCGAGTGAACTTAATTTTAGCGCTAGGTGAACCCTTCCCTATTTCTAGTGAGATTTTGTAACATGTCTGGCACATATTTTTTCATTGGCAACCTGCCCCCTGCTCAACGTAAAATATTAATCGGCAAAATAATTAAATGGTTACTATTACCGCTTGGGTTATTTTTGCTTAGCTGGGCCGTAGTCAAGTGGCTAGATGAAAATAAACCTCAGCCGAGTGAGCGTCCCTCTCGGGTTAAGTTACATAAAGTATTTGTCCATAAAGCCCAGCAAACGAGTGTGGCTTTATTGGGCTATAGCCAAGGTCAAATGTTGCCCAAATACGATTTAGAAATTCGTAGCGAAGTAGCGGGAAAAATAGCGAAGTTATCTGAAAACTTAGTGAGTGGCGGTAAAGTTTCAAAAGGTGAACTGTTAGTACAAATCGACCAACAAGATTATCAATTGCAAGTGATCCAAAAGCAGTCAAGCGTTGCCCAAGCAGCCCAGCAATTAATTAAAGTAAAAGCCGAGTCACAATCAGCACAAGCGGAGCTGGCCGACTTAGGCCGCCAAAACCCATCTGATTTAGCATTAGGTATTCCACAACTAAAACAAGCCGAAGCCGCTTTAAATGCTGCAAAAGCAAATTTAGCTATCGCTGAGCTAGCCTTGGCTCGCACGCAAATATTTGCGCCCTTTGATGGCCGTATCGAAAAAGAAAACTTAACCGTGGGTCAATATATCAATCGCGGCGGATTAATCACGCAATTACATGGCACAGATATCATGGAAATAAGGTTGCCAATGACCTCTGAACAATTTAGCCAAATAGGCTTACCACTTGATTATTACACTGATCATACTCGCTCTGAGTTTCCGGTTAATCTTAGTGCCACCATTGGCAATCAACATTATCATTGGCAAGCACAGGTTACCCGAGTAGAAGCGGCCATTGATCCCCAAACACATAGCCTTTATGCGGTGGCCGAAATACATCAACAGCAAAACCAGCAGCAGCCGCTGCTAAAAGGCTTATATGTTAATGCAGAAATTACGGGCCAATTAGTCGAGCATGTTACGCCACTACCTAAGCTGGCTCTGCGTAGTAACGAGCAATTATGGATAGTAGATCAAAACAATCAGTTGCAAGTACACATGGCTGATATCGTGCAGCGCACTCCGGGCTCTATCATAGTGAAAAATTTACCAGACCAAAGCTTAGTGATCACCTCAGCCTTAGCCATCCCCACACCGGGGATGCCATTACTACCGTTATTTAAAAATGAGCAACTGGCTCAACTAGGCAAAAGCCATGCACAATAACTCTATTCTCGCATGGTGGATACGTAACCCTATCGCCGCTAATCTCGCAATGTTAATACTGGTTGTAGCAGGCAGTATGTCTTATTTATTAACCATAGAAAAAGAACCCTTCCCGACCGTTCGGTTACCTATCATGGATGTACGTATGACGTGGCAAGGAGCGAGTCCTAGAGATATCGAAGATCAAATAATCGTCCGTTTTGAAGAGGCAGTAAAAAATGTAGAAGGAATAAAATCTATTGTCTCGAATGCCTTCGAAGGGCGTGCCCAAGTTACCATCACTGGGGAGGAAAGAGTCGACCGACGTAAGTTTTCTGATGATGTGCGTGAAAAAATTAACTCTGTTAATGGCTTACCCTCTGACGCCGATAGACCCATAGTCACAGAGCGTATAAAACGTGATCAAATGATCAGAATCGCCTTACATGGCAATATTAATGAGCTCACACTCAATAAATTGGCTCAAGAAATTCGTCGAGAGGTGGCAGCACTGCCCTTAATTACCAATGTCGATATCAGCGGCAATATTAACGAAGAAATATCTATCCAAGTCACAGAGCGAAAATTACGTCAATTTGGCTTATCGTTTAATGAAATAGAGTCAGCGGTACGTAATAACTCGATTAATACTTCCGCTGGTAGCGTCTATGGCGAAACTGAAACCTTTCGATTAAATGTACGCAACCGGGCTGAAAAACAAATAGACTTCGAAAAAATCATCTTACGCCATTCAGCTGACGGCGCCATATTAACATTAGGCGATGTCGCCACCATCTATGATGGCCTGGCCGCCAGTAAACGTTATTCCTCCTTCGACGGTGAAACCGCTTTACTGATCGATGTGTACAACGGCGACTACATGGATATTGTGCAGATGTCAGCCAATGTCAGAGAATATATAAAAGAAAAAATTCAGCACTTGCCCACAGGAGTCAGCTTAACCATTTGGGAAGACTGGAACGATGCTTATCAAAGTCGTTTAGATACGATATTTAAAAGCGCGCTGAGTGGTTTAATTTTGGTCTTTAGTTTGTTGTTATTGTTTTTACAACCTCGTATTGCCGTGTGGGTATCTATTGGTATAGGGACAACATTCGCCGCCGCTTTTTGGTTATTGCCTAGCTTTTCGGTCTCGCTCAATATGCTGTCCTTATTCGCCTTTATGATGGTTATTGGCATAGTGGTAGATGATGCGATCGTAATTGGAGAAAGTATTCATAAACAACATGAGTTGGGGCATCACGGAGCAAAAGCCGCCTTATTAGGCGTACAAGCGGTTGCTAAACCTGTGGTGTTTGGCGTACTCACGACTATCATTGTTTTTATGCCCATGGCATTTTTGCCTGGCAGCACCGCAGAGTTCACCCGTACTATTGCCATCGTGGTTATGTTGGCCTTAGCTTTTTCATTATTTGAAGCTTTGTTTATTTTGCCTTCTCACTTACGTCATTTACCCGATGATGATGCTGACAATAGCCCGTCTAAACTCGCTCTATTGCAACAAAAATTTGCTGACTTTTTAGCCTGGTTAGGTAATAACATTTATGGCCCTGTTATCGACGTTTTATTAGCGTACCGTTATTTAGTCGTTGCGGTGTTTATTTTAGTGTTTAGTTTGTCAGTTAAATTATTGAATGACAATTTTATATTGCAATCTTTTGAGCCAAAAATTGAAGCCGACACCATTAGGCTAAACGTCACCTTACCCGAAAATGTCTCATTTGAACGTATGAACCAAGTACTCGATCAAATGAATGCAGGCCAAGCTCTGCTTACTCAACATGTTGCAAAGCTTAGCCTGGACGGTAATGGGCAATTTATCGATCATCATTACAGTCGAATATCCGGCAGTCGAATTTCAAGTTATTTAAAACTAGTGCCGTATGAACAACGAATAATTGATACCGACACCGCGACTAAGCGATTAACTGAATACATTGGCGATATTCCTGATGCCGAAGAAATAGAGTTTAAAGCCACATTAAACGAACGAGAGCCTAGAGTGGCGTTTATGGTACAAAGTCATAATTTAGATGCCATGACAGTTGCGGTAAAAGAACTTAAAAATCATTTAGCCGAATATGACGATGTATATTTAGTCAGAGACAGCTTAGCCCGTGGTAGTAAAGAGATCATGCTCACCATGAAACCTGGTGCAGCAGCATTAGGAGTGAGCTTAAAAGATATCAGTCAACAAGTGAAACAAGCTTTTTATGGCCAAGAAGTACAACGCCTGCCCAGAGAAGGCGGCGATTCAAGGGTACGAGTGCACTATAGCCGGGCAGAAAGAGAAGACATTGACTCACTGTACGCATTAAAAGTTAGAACCCGAAATAAAATAGAAATTCCGCTAATTAACCTGGTGAATATTGAACTCAAGCCCGGTGTTAGCCGAATACAAAGACGAGATGGCATGAAAGTCGCTTGGGTCTGGGCCGACTATGCCGGCAACAACTTAAATGCATTAAAAGAAAGCATTCGCAAAGAATACTTAGTCGCTTGGGCTAAACGCCACCCCGAAGTTAATATGGATAGAAAAGGCCGTTCACGTAACCAAGATGAGTTTATGGATAAAGTGTATCACTATGAAGGGTTAGCACTGCTTATCGCTTACGTATTAATGGCCGTGGCCTTTAAATCTTATAGCCAACCTTTACTGATCATGTCGGCGATACCCTTTGCATTCACTGGCTCTATTTTCGGCCATCTAGCCCATCAGGTTTATTTTGGCGCATTTTCGATGCTAGGCATTTTAGCGGCCGCTGGTGTCGTGGTAAACGACAATATTGTGCTAGTAGACTGCTTAAATAATTTACGGGCTAAAGGCAGCAGCCCACTTATGGCGGTAAAAGCAGCGTGCCGTGCTCGTTTTCGCGCTATTACTCTCACCTCTTTTACCACCTTTGTCGGCTTAATTCCTATGCTTTCTGGTGATACAGAGCAAGCCAAGTTTTTAGTGCCAATGGTGGTATCACTTGCATACGGCATTATATTCGCTACATTGACTACCCTGATTTTAACGCCATGTTTATATTTAATTGGCATAGATATCAATATCGTAACAAACAAAGCTCACCACCTCTGGAAACATTTAGATAAAGCATAAATATTAAAGTGTTAACTAAATTAGCTAATTTGTAGGAAGTCATTGGTAAAGAACTTTATTAATATTTATTAATAATAGTGTTATAGGCTTTCACGTTTAGGTTATTCAACTAAAAGGAATCAACATGACAATACTCAATAGAGTCACCATTGGTAACATGTTTATTAGAACTGAACACGCTCTTGAAATAGATTCACGTCATTGGCCAAAACAGACAATGGTTTTGCCATAGAGGTTATTTTCGAATTTTTTTGCGATTCAGAATCGTCGGTTGTACCCAGAAATTACGGTGGTGTTAAGCAAATCCATATAACAAAGGCAGACAGAATACTCCGGCTCTAGCGAAACCTCCGTGTTTCGAACGGTAATCCCCCATCTTAATCATGGCTCTGCTTATATCAAAAAGTTAGGACATCGCTTTAACGTTATCTTGGGTGTTACTAGGGCGTGTTGACCTTTCGCGATTGATTTTGCAGCAGTATGTTTGGTATTTAGGCAAGGCAGAGCCTATGTAGTGTGGTTGTTCCCCATAAATAGGCGATAACGTAGTATAAATGCCAAACATGCGCTGCCCAAAGGGTTCTTCCTAGGGGCGATTAACTCTTTGTTGCCTACATGGATTGTAGGTAAGGGGCGTGAGCAGGACGCGGAAGCTTTGCTCGGTTTTTACTTAGCCCGCTAGGTTACAAACCTCGCGCCGCGATTAAATCGCCCCTAGGTTGAACAAATTTCAATCCACAAAGGTCAACACGCCCTAATCAATTGTTATCATTACTGGAAGGTTTAAAGTAAATGCGTAAACCTTCAGCATACTTCCAAAATAACAGCTTGATATTATATTGAAATTTCTTAACTTTTTTCACTAATAAACACTTTCCCAATGGTGAGTTGTGCTAACAGCGTTTGCCATGGCTCAATGTCCCAGTTGACTCTTTCTCCCATGCTTATTGCACGTTTTAGATTTTGAATAACTTGTTGGAAGTCACGCTGTTCCCCAAAACGATATGCTTGTGACAGTAAATAGTAGTATTCTGGATTCCATTTTTGTTGCTCGCCTATTTTTGTTAGATATTCTAGCGCCAAAGAAAAGTTGCGTAATGCTTTATCTTGAGCAAATAGTCTCAATTCTGCAGCCTTTAAGCTAGCCGAAATATCATCTTTCTTCGCTGCAGATTCTAACCAAAACAAGGCTTTCGTTTCGTCTTTGTGCACCCAAGGGCTACTAATCAATAATTTACCTAAGCGAGATTCTGCTTTCGCCAAACCATAAGTACTGGCTTGCGTAATCCAATCAATGGCTTGTTCAATATCATCCTGTTCTCGATAAAGCTTAAGACCGTATTCATACATAGCGTCAGGAAGGCCCTCTTCGGCCAAGCTTTTAAGGCGTTCGTTTGCTTCTCCTTCATACTGCTCTAACCAACCAAAATATTGCAATAGCTGCGCATATTGAAAACGGTCTGTTAAGCTAGAACTCGCCTTGAGTTTTTCACTCTGGCGAAGCAGCGATTGGTACATTTGCACGTTTTTTCTACGCAAAGTGAGTTTATCGTAACTAGCAATACCTAAATTGACTCTAGCAACAAACTCAACGGTTTCGTGTTGAATTGTAGGCTTAGCGAAAGAATACTGAGAGAATTGACCAAGCAAAGTAGTGGCACGCCCATCGCGCTGCACTTCTACAATATTTCGAACAGAGCCGTCAGGCGCAAGGTCAAAATCTATAATGACAAAGGGCTCGCTAGACGTCATCGTGAAACTGAAATCCATATCCAACGAGTCTTCACTGTCATCGCCCATTTCGTAATCAGAATCATCTAGAAAGTCATTGTCAGCAAGGTCTAATTCAAAGTCGTCTAATTCTAATTGCGCCTTTCCGTCAAAGGTAATCTTGTTTGCCAATTTATTGGCTGCAAGTTCAGGCAAATATTTTTTACTGATGTATTGTTTACCTTTTTCGCTTAGTAACTTATTCAGAAACTTTTGAATGTTTAGCCTTTCTTGAGTAGGCATGTTACTTAATATTTTCTCTACTAACGATTTTGAATCATGAAAGTCGTACTCGGCCGCGAATGAAAAATATATAAGTGCTTTGAACGCATCTTTATCGGTCCCTAAGCCTTTGAAATACATAGTAGCAAGCCGATGGTATGCATAAGGGTTACCTACTTTTGCCGCTTCCGAATAGCTAGCTTTTGCGAGTTTAAAATTTTTCGCAGTATAATATTCTTCGGCCTTAAAAATATCATGGGCAAAGGCTAGCGATGAAGAGAAACAACATAGGGTTGTTACAATGCCAATTAGCTTAATTAAAAACACCATAATTCTTTTTCCATTTCAGCCCTAATGTAAATAATAATTTTATCAGTCATCACAATATTGTCTGTTGATATAACGGCAGCAAAATTTTATGGATGGATTTATTTTTATGTGCAATGAAGCATTGTCAATATATTTAAGGATAATCAATCTTTTTTATAGAACAGCGTAATGCAAATTTGAGTGGGTGTTCTATTAATTTATGGCCAGAAACTTATGCATCGCAAGGTAACCTAAAGTTAGTTTATAACCGCAACTGAATCATCCATTTTTGCTATTAGAGCAACCACATGTGATTCAGTTGCGGTAAACCGAGCCTTGTCGATATGAACAATACCAGTAGTATCGTTATCAAATATCACGGCATTTTTACCAAATCATTCTATTAATTTTTTTTCTTGTTTTTCTTGTTCTTTCTTTCAGCCTCAAGTTCGGCTCTATTAAGGTAGCCGTTTTTATCAACATCGAGTCGGTCGAAGCGCTTTGGTCCATTTTTAGGCTTTTTAATACTAGACGAAAATTCTTCGACGGTTACGCGACCATCAGAATTAGCATCTACTTTGCTAAATCGGTCTTGCTTAGAATTTGAGGTTGGTGAGGTTGTTGAGGTTGTTGAGGTTGTTGAACATGCACATAATGTTGTTGCAAATGCTGTAGTAACCATTGTTTTTAATAAAATTTTCAAAATAACACCTTCTTTTTTATGAGAAGTTTATTGTTAGCGTCAATCCAGCTGTCGCTATAAACTTCTTCGTTTAACATTTAACGACCCATTCACAATGTGCTCGTTATACAATTCAGATGAAGCTCAAAAATTCTTCCTGTCACTTTTCAAGTCTCTAAACGAATAACTTTCAATAACGAGATCGCAAAATAACAACAATAGGTTAACATAATGTCGAACCACATGTAAAACATCATTTCATATTTTAATTGGTAAGTATACCTTATCGTGATAGTAAGGAGAATGGTCGACTGTGGCGCTACCACGCGTAACATAATAATTTCATATCATTAATTACCATCCTTTTTTACAAGCGCTAAACTTGGCGAATAAAGTCGGTTTTGCTCAAGCTGCCAGAGAATTGAATGTCGCATAGTCTCAGCTTTATTATTGGCGAACTTCTGCTCTTAAAAAAGATATCTACATCAGATAGAGAAGCATAGTGCATTGGGCTAACTAAGCCCTGAGAAATTTGAACAACTAAATATCGCTTAACGCAGTGTCCACTATTGATGGTTCAGATCGCAAAAAAAGCCTACTTTTCAATAGGCTTTTAAACATTTATTGCTTTAAGTTATTTCTTTTTCTTCTTTTTCAAGTTTTCCTCAACAGACGGCGCTACTTTCGACGGTAGGTTGTTGCCCCGTGATGATTTTTTCACGTATGGATAACTCACGAGGAAATTGTTCTCATCAATTAAGTTAATCAGGTAGTGAGTCGTCCCCTTAGGCAAAGTAGCAGTCACTTTATTACCAGGCAATACCTCAGCAGGCATTCTGAACCACTCTTCCTTCTTAGCGCCACCATTTAATGTATACATCAGTTGCGCTCGTGCTAACTTTGCACCATTTTCTTGATAGCGATACTCAACCACTTTGCCATTTCTTTGATGAGACAATACTGTTGGTACTGTTTCTTTATGAGGCAGTGCATCTTTAAAGTGTGGATTATAATATGGATAGCTTGCGCCCATGGCTTCTAACTTCTCGGTTAGTATCTCATTCATAGCTTGCGCTTTTTCAGGCATCTTTTTCGCTAGATTTTTAGCTTCTTCGATGTCCACGCGCGTTTGCTTCCTACCTTCAGTATTATAAAGTTGATATAGCTCTAGCTCGGTATTTTTAGGATTTAGATGATCATAGTTACGTATCAGCTTATAGTCACCAATTCGAATGGTACTTTCCAGTGCTAAGGCGTTAGGAAAATGCCACATGAGTGTATCACGTACCTTTCCGTCAGCTTCTTTCACTAGTTGTGGATCGGTAGCATCTGTCGCTAATAGTTCGGAAAGATCGCTGCCATCAAACTGAAGGCTTTCAGGCTTTTGTGTATTCGTCCAAGAGAGAATAGTCGGATAAAAATCTAAGCCGTTAGCCATAACATCGGTTTGCACACCTGCTTTAATATCTGGGCCAACAATAATTAGAGGCACACGTGTGCCGCCTTCCATAGCAGAAATTTTGCCGCGATCTAATGGGTAGTTTTCGGCGATTTTTTCGCCTGGCATGTTTTCCATACCACCGTTGTCTGAGGTAAATATAATGTAAGTGTTTTCACTCAACATATGTCCAGGCCAGCGTGGATCTTCGGTCGTTTCCAAATAGTCGAACATTTGCCCTACGTAATAATCAAGCTCTTCAACCATAGCAGCATAGAAAGGGTTTGTTTGTCCCTCGCCTTTCCATTCTTGAGGGTTCTCTGGTAATTCAACTCCCATTTTTTTCACATATTTTTTCAGCAAACGCTCGCTACGTGTATGAATAGGCGCATGCACTAGCTTAGTGGCATAAAAAAGAAAAAATGGATCCGCTTTATTTTCGCGCACAAAGGTCAAAGCATCTTCACTCAGTGCGTGCGTGGCAAAGCCATTTTCATCAAGACGATACTTGTCTTTAGGGTTGTTGGTCGCAAATCCGGTCAAACGATGCGGTGTCATCCGTCTAGTGGTGCCTTGGTTAGTCCGCGTCCAATCGAAGCCAAGATCCTGTGGTTCAGGGTAAGTTCTAGACATATGCCATTTACCACTATGCCCTGTAGTGTAGCCATTATTCTTGAGCGCTTGTGGCAGTGAAGCATATTCGGTTGAGACACGTCCACTATACCAAGGCGGCATCATGCGATGATTGCTTTTACTATAAGGTGCTGGCGGTGTGCCACCGATCACATGGGTATATTGTGTGCGGGCTGGATGTAAACCCGTCATAATGGCACCACGACTTGGTGCACAAGACGGAGCGGGTGAATAGCCCTGCCAAAACATTGCGCCTTTACCTGCTAGCGCGTCGATATTTGGTGTTTCAAATGGTGACGGTTCATCAATGTCATAAGCTTTTACATCCTGCCAACCTAGATCATCTGTCAGCAACAAAATCACATTTGGTTTTTCAGGACGTGGTTGTGAAGTCTCCCCCTGAACAGTGCCGCAACTTGAAATCAAGACGACGCTAAGGAGTGCTATTTTATTAATGATTTTCATAGTATGGTTCTCATAGTAGTTTGCTCAACTCGTGTTATTTTGAAAAATGTTTATTATTGTTCGGTAGCCGATCTTGGCATTAACTTTAACCTACGGGCTGAATTATTATCAGGTAATGAGCGTAGGCTCAATATGCTGTTCCAAGTATGGCTATCGGGTTGCCAATTCCACTGCCCTTCAACTTCTTCTGCGAAGCGCTTCCCTAATGGAACATAAGCAGCATTGATCGCTTCGGCCCAATAGACACTGGATGGTTGTGGCAACCCTGTAATTTTAATTGGGTACCAACCTTGTCCGCCTGACACACTAAACCCTTGTTTAGCGTCAGCATAGGTGATCTCAGGCAGTGTCGAGTTTAGTTTAGTACCATCTGCTTTTATAATCGTAACTTGGTTATTAACCGCTTCATTAATGGTTAGGGCTTGTATGCCATTAGCCGCGTTAATAATTTTTTGCGTAATGGCGTCATTGCCAACATAATAATCAGCACTGGCAGGCAGTGTAAGCACCTCAATAGTGGCATTGATCGTATCGCCAGGCATCAACTGTTTTATTTGTGGATCAATGCCCAGTTCAATATTTACATTCCCAGCCTCACTACTGCTACTCACCTCGTAAGAATGTAACCAAGCATTGCTGCGTGTTTCACCACCAATAGTGGCGCTAAAGTCACGCAGTATTGCCGCACGGTTACCATAGCCGGTGCGCAAGTTTTTTGGATTAAGTTCTGCAGGTAATAACGCCCACGGCGCATGACCAAGCCAAGGAGCCGACGCTGTTTTGATTTTTTGCGTACTTTGCAGCGGCCGTAATTGCTGTGTATTTTCGTTAACGTGATCACCACGTCCGTATTTCACTGACAATGACTGACCAGATGCATAGTAGTCTGTGCCAAATTGAAATAACGCAAAACGAGAAATAGCTAAAGGTTTCAGCACTGCAAATTCGAGCTTTATATAATTTCGATTTATATCATCACTGCGTGGCATGACAAAAGTACTGCGCAGCGTGGCTGCATCATTACTAGTGATTTCTGCTACCGACACTTCAGATAAAATAGGCCCCAAGGAATGAAATTCAGTGGTTGCTTGTTTCCATTGAATGTAGCGTCCGTTTTCATCATGTAATAAACCGGTGTCACCGCCACCAATATTGCTAGTCCAGTCATACCCTGTGTCATTGCTTTTGTTTTTCATACTTTTTTGGAACAGTGGTCGCATATCGGTGATCATCGAACGACGAAGCGCTCGCCCTGGCTGAAAGCAAAAATGTTCACTCCAGTTGCCTAACGCAGCTTGTAACCAAAACCCATTGCCGCCCCACCCAACTAAGCTCAGTTGCGCCACAGATGCTGCGGGTACACCATTCCAATAGGCATGCACTATTTCATAGCTATAGTTATAACTGCTTTTTGCGGGTACTTTTAAACTAATTGAGGTGTGTATCCACGTGCCATCATTGTCTATTCGGGGCAAACCTGCACGCACGTGCCAGTTTTTGCTAACCTGAATCGGCCACCCTGTTTGCTGGTTATTATGGTCACGTAAAATAGGCACAAACCCTATTTTTCCATGATTAGGATGGATAAACCGTAAATTCACTGTTTGTTCTTCAGCACTGTCGTTAACCACCGTAAAACGATTGCTTGTTCTTCGGTTTAAAGTGTCAATAGCGGTTCGGCTTTGGGTCTTTCTTTGCGCTAGGTTAGGAAGCTTTACGTGCCACGCATTATTTGCAGCGGCAAACGAAACACTGGCCCGTTTTGAGACAATGCTCACTCCATTAACTGGTTTTTGTGGCTCATTAAACCATTCTACCTGCTGGTTTTCAGCCAGCTTATACGCCAGTGATAACGTAACGCCTTGCTTCGTTTTAGCTGACATAGCAGTGTCAATGGCATGTTCTTTCCCGCTCCATATGGGTTTAATCGCACTAATCTGAAGCTGCTTAGTTGGCTTTAATAGTAAAGAGAGCGAACCAGAGTTATGCCACGCTTTCCAATCTAATTTGCCTGCTATATTGATGATGCGATCGACTTTATTATCAGGGATTAAGGTAAACTCATGAAACGACAAATATTGAAACCAATTACCCGTTTCAATAAAACGAATCGGAAAAGCATGATTAAGCTTAGGCGGCCGCTGTAAAGTTAATGAATATTGCTCTCCTGTGGTGGTTAACACAGCAAATGATAAAGTCTTCGTTTGTTTGTTATCTGTATCGCCAAAGTAAAATTGCATTGCCACAGGATTAACTTCAATTTGCTGCTGCCCTGCTTGCCACACTAACTGTGTTTTCAGTTCATTAAAGCCATGCAAATAGCTGTCTTCTGCTCGGGACACATTTAAATATGGCACGCCATTTTTCCACATTAATGAGGCAGGATAAGCACTGGTATCTGGAAGTATAGACTTTAATGGCACGGCGAATGGTTGTGACCACAGAGAGTGAGGTTGTGTGCTGCTACAAGCAGCTAGTATTAGACATAATAAAGGGATGACCAAAAATTTCATTCGATATTCCTAAGGCGTACAGTACAATCGATTTAAGCCTGTCGTTAATCGCAGCTTTTCAGGCATCAAAAGGTTTAAGGGTGACGTTTGCGGCATTACTTTTACACATGAAGCAACCTGTCTGAGGCTATTTATGCAGAATGTATTAGCGCTTACCCCACACAGAGTGTTGTAGTAATACCAACCTGCATCAAAATTTGAGCAGGTTGGTATACTTCTTTAGCTTCGCAGACTACTCACCATAATAAAATGTATGAGATGGTAAACGTGTGGTTTTTTCGCTTAAGCCAAATAAGTTCTGTTTTGACTTTTCAATATCTTGCGAATTAATAAATAAGTCGCGTTGCGAAATGTGTGGCGACATCAATAACACACGTTGCCCCTTGGCTAGTTCTATATGCAGGAAGCCATTCTGTGCTTTTTTCAACAAAGCTGGATCCGCTAACTGGCCATCAATATAAATGATTGGGTTTGCAATATCAGGGCTAATAACTAACGGTGTTCCCACTAGACTTTGCAGCTCGACAAACTGGGTTTTTCCCTCAGACTTTTTAGCCGTTACCAAAAAAGCACCTTGGGTTCGTAGTTGATGAAACGCTATATCTTGCCAATGGCCAGGAACAGCTGGAAACACTCGCACTTTGCCGCCCCAACTTTGCAATAACATATCATGCACTGAGGTAGCATAAGACAATGGGCTTTCTATAACCGGTTGTGTTTTCACCTCAGCGTACATCGTCGTGGGTGAAACATTTTTATGATTAATAAAGAAATCTAAAAACTCATAGGCTTTTTCGCCGTCACCTAATGTTGCGTAAATAGAGCTTGCCCCTGTTGCGGTGTAACCCGTCACTTTCATCGCGCCTGCTTTTTTCTTACTATGCATAGTAACGTCTAGCCAATGATCTACCGATGTGCGTGCTAACTTCGCATCTTTCTCGTTATCAACATTCAATTGTGCTAAAGGATAAATAGGCAATAAGTGAGAATAATGACGATGCGGCTTATCAAACGGAATATATTTGCCGATCCTCAAGCCATTTTCATCAACTTGAAAAGGGACTAGGTTATCTAATACGCGTTTCCATTCACTAAACAGTGGATCATTAATATTATTTGCTTCATCAAGTTCAATTAAGGTTTCAAATGTCCAACGCAGTAGCCCAATGGTAAAGTTAATATCTTGGCCACGACCCGGCTTATATTCAGGTGACCAACTGTGTTTGATATGAATAGTGCCATCGTCAGAGACCAGTGCGTTATCTTTTAAATAATTTAGGTAACTATTACCTGTTTTTCGCAAGATAGGAAATAAGCCATCACGTAACTTTTGTTTGTCACCTAAATAAGTGTAATGCAACCAATAGTCGTGTAATAACCAAGCCAACATATCAGGCACTTTACCACCATTGGTAGACACCATATCTTGCGGGAATAAGGCACCAACTGCAGCGCTGTCTTTCCAATGTTTAGGCACATTACCTGTTAAATTATCGTGGTATTTATCAATATTATTAACTAAAGACTCACCTAGCTCCATACGGTTTGCAGTTAAGTGGGTCCAGTAAATTAACTGAACATTTAAATCGCCCCACACCATTGGCCAAAAAGTATCGTTGTACCAAGGTCCCATTAAGTCAAGAATAGGGCCGTCGCCACGGCTCGCCGACGCGAGTTTGTACATTTGGATCCAATAAAACGCTTCTTTTTCAGGTTCACCAATTGTTAAAAAGCTTTGTGGGTAATAGTTGTGCCACCACGCTTGATGAGTTTTAAAGAACTCATTTTTTGCGAATAAGTCACGAGCCGCTGCAAGGTTAGCTTTGACTTTTTCATGACTATTTTTTTCAGGAAAACTATGATGCACACTGGCTGATAGATATTGCTTACCAGACTCTTTACCTTCTATTTCCCAACCGACTGTCGTTTCACCTCGGTGTTTATATAACGGTTGAAAACTAAAGTTCATGTTCCCTTCTTGGAACAGGGTTGCTTTTGGCGGCATGGGCATGGGCGCATTGCGCATGCGATCCCAAAGAGCCGATTTAGGCCCTCTGCCTCTGTCAAAAAAGCCTTTTACTGGTGGATAGGGTTCATCGGGATGCCAAGTAATTTTAATTGATTCGCCATTTTTTGCATCAGTTTCAAAATAAATAACATCTTCTTCACTATGGGTGAGGCCTTTAATCGCATATGAACCCAAACTGGTGGTAATTTCACCAGTAAGCTCAGCATCATACAAGCCCAGTCTCAGGTCGACGTTTTCTATATCGCCTTTAGAAGTAAGATTAAAATGCCCTAATGGCAGTCGACCTCTGTAAATCCATAGCATTTCCTCACCTTTGTAAGGTAAGCGGTGGTCATAATAATCATGCCTTCCTGTGTGTATGGAAATAACATTTTTGGCTTCATTTTCAGCCTGGTAGAATAAAAATCCGATATTGCCGTTGCCGGTATATGGCGCAACAGTCCATTTATTGGGAATACGATCCCAAATCAGATCCTGTTGCGATAAAAATGATTTGTAGTCTATGTTTACAGCGACTTCAGGTTTAGCCAAGCCTCCTGCGGCGACCTCTTCACTGCCACTTGAGCAAGACACTAATAACAAGGTTCCCAACGCAAAGCCAACAGATTTAAGCTGCACGGTTTTAAGGGTTTTCATTTTATTTTTTATAGAGTGATAATTAACCAAGGTATTTCCCTACTTTATATTCTCATTCAGTTCTTAATTCGAATAACTATAAAAATGAATGATTGCTTTGTGTACGAATATTATAGCAATAACAATAATATTTAAAACATTATTTAACATATGAAACGAAATATTTAAAAATACTTTAACTTCATGTCATTAAATACGACATCACAGACATGTAAGCCCCGCTACTGCCCTCATCGCGATAAGACTTGGTATGTACATTGCGCTTAGCATCGATTAGCATAAATGCTTTACAGCCCTCGTTACGGGCTGATTACCTGATCTGTCAATACAGCACCCTTACTTCCACGTTAACCTGGCCTCGCCAGTTTCAACATTGAGGTACACAGAACAGTATTCGAATTCCCGAGTAAAAATGTAACCTGTTCTTTTGGCAGGTCCTTTTGGTGCACCAAGGCGGTTTTTAAATAAAGGGAAAGTACGCATCCAGGCGCGATTCAGTTGTTCCCCCTTGTTATTTGTTCTTACTCCAAAACCATCATGAGGGTAAAAGTAACTATACTTTTCAGCCATCACCAAAAAAATTGCTGTTAGATAATCTAAACGCTTTTGAATATGTTGGATACTGTCTACTTTCTGGCGAGCTTCATCGAGTCCAATCCCTGAACTATCTTGTTTTAATGCTTTACCAAGTCCTGCGGTAAAGGCCAAGATTTTGCCTGCTTGCGCGGCCTTTTGACCCGCCTCAATCCCCTTTACAAGATAGTCCGGTTTAGAGATCCCCCCCACGTTATGCTCGAATCCTTCAAAGTATGAGCCATCAAAATATTCCATATATTCCAGGCCCGCATTAGCAAAGCGTGCTCTAATAATATTTCCTAAAATAATATTGTCTTGGCCAAATTGTTCATTTATTTTACCGAGTAGCTCATGGTATCCAGCAATTAATGCATCAGCTTTAGGTTCTCCCAGCTTCTTTGATTTGGCAAAGTAATAGCCAATCAGTACTTTGATATTAGCATCAATAAATAGGCCATCTATTGCTGCATCTGATACCATTGCCTTCGCATCTTTGAGCCACCACTGTTGCACTTCTGCTTTTGAGATATCAAAAAACTTCGCTTTACTTTGCTCGTTCACCACAGGGTAATCGCCATTGGCAGCTTGTAAATACCCATTGGGGATACTGGCGAGTGCTTGGCTTGCCCCACTATGCCAGTCTATAATGATATTCTTGTAATAAAGTATCTTGCTATTTGGGTTGATCTGCTTAATTTCACGCGCAGCTTTTAAGGTGCCAGCTTGTATTGTTCCTTCTTTTTTACCTTGCGCTTTTTCTATGGTAATAAGTGGAAATTGTGCCAAATAGTTTAGTTCGTCCTTGGTATATGACGTATGTTTCCAAACGTGCATATATAGTGGCATCGTATCCCAGGAAAACTCTGGATACTTATCTGAATTTGCTGCTAAAGCCTGATTAACAAATACAAAACCGGCAAACAACGATATAGATTTAATGGTTTTTTTTAACATGATTTATTCATCTTCCCAGTTATTTTTTAATAATTTATCCAGCACGACTGTCATGATGACTCGTAAGGTAAAGTAATTTTGTATGCTTTTTTATGTAAACTAGTTTGCCGATCCCGCCGAGGTTAAATGGGTTAAGGGTTCTGCACAGCCTATGTTTTTTTCTACCTTCTACGATCGTGTAATACATACCGTTTTATAGCTGGCATCATCACTGCCAAGCACTTTTCCAACTAAGGTGTAAGGACCATCGGGGCGATCCGCAACCCAGTGCACAATTTTACTTCCGATAGCCCATTGAGTATTTTTAGGGACACTCACGTCAAATATGTGTAATTTACCGTCTTCATCATAAATCGGCGCCATCCCCACTAGCCAACTAGCTTGTGGCGCTGGCATGGTAGTCGCTTCGGACAAAGTAGATTTCGTTTCCGCTAATTTTTCGCTAGTAACCACTGGCTGCGGCAGAAATCCGACTACAAACGCAGCAATCGCAATATAGAATGTGCCCATCAACTCACCACTTTTGTTTAACTAAAATTGAATAACCACCACCAGCAGCACCACGAACACTCAAGTTTTAATTGCTGTTAATTGCCTATCACTAAGCAAATTATGGATCAATAAGCTTGATAGCACTGACATTACAGCGTTAGATGCCGCTAACTTTATACCACATATAAATCATCGTTGTATATATAAAATAAATATCAAGTTAAAATTGTAACTTGCAGGAAAAATATACGTGCAACCTGGCCTTTTTATGCAACCTTTGAATACGAGTTCAGCGCTTTAAACGCCTTAGCTAGGCTAAGCGAAGTGAGAACCTACGCACAGGTTTATCTTCATCAAAAGCTGGCAATACTTTTTAGCTAATACAATAGAACGGGGAGACTATCGGTAGGCTTTTTGTACAGTGTCGTGCTGGTGCTTGGCGTCGGCTTTATCAGCACGTATTTAATCATTTACGGCGTTTAAGGGTAGAATAACTAGTCATCGCTAGCGGTAATAAATGTAGCAGCTAAAGCAAAAAGAGTCGCAATGGGAGGGCAACACATTGCCCTCAGTATTTGCTAATGACTAAACTGGGTGCCCATCATTCACTACAACCGACAGTCAATGTCAACAATGCACTCAAGCACGCTAATAATGTCTGTTTGGCAGCGCTTATTACAACACCATCGTCATTTATTAGCCTTAGAGACTTAAACTATCAAGTATCGTTAGACGACGTTGTTGATCAGTATCTATGCCATGATTCACAGCCCAGTTAATGTTTGGTCTTGGCGAGCCTTTCGTCGTACGTTGATCCGCTATAGCCTTTCGCACCGCAGCATGCAGCCGAGCAACGATCTCTGGGTTTTGTTGGGCAACATTAACCGTTTCACCTTGATCGTCTTTGAGATTGAAAAGCGTAATATGCTTGTACCAGGGTTCGTTACTTTTTGGAGTAAAATACCCAGCATTGAGCTTTTTAGCATTTTCTCGATTTCCTTGTCGGATCTCTGCTATTTCAGCTAATGATTTATAGGTAAGTTTCCATTCACCATCCCGGGCTATCAAAATGTTATGTAAACTACTGATAATAACGTCTCGTTGCTTATCAGTGGTTTTTTTAGCTTGTAATTGCGGTAAAAAACTGACGCTGTCAACGGCATACTCAGGCGTTTCTTGACCTAAAATGTCAGCAGCGGTAGCAATAAAATCTTCAAGCGTAATATTGGCATTTTCTCTGCGATTTAATTTACCTTTAATACCTTGTGGCCATTTGACTAAAAATGGCACGCGATGGCCGCCTTCAAATAAAGTCGCTTTTTCGCCACGCCGCCCGTCATGGGTGTCGTGCCCTGCTTCTTTAAATTCTTTTGTTGCACCTGGGTAGGTGCCATTATCTGCAGTGAAAATAACAAGAGTATTGTTTGCCAAACCAGTTTGTTCTAATGCATCGAGCACTTGCCCAACGGCCCAATCAATTTCCAAACGATAGTCGGCATTGGGGCCTATTTTACTGAGCCCTTGAAATGCTTTAGAAGGAACGACAGGTGAGTGCGGCGCATTCAAAGGCATATATAAAAAGAAAGGTTCATCTTTATTTTGTTGTTCAATGGTTGCAACGGCACGTTTTGTAAACTCTCCCAGCACTTGAGAGGGTTGCAAATCGGGGTCCGCGAACCCCGTACGATTACCAAAGCGATGCTTACCAACAAGACGTTCCGTTGGAATTTTAGTAGCTTTGTTATCTACTAGATAAACATAAGGTGCAAAATCTAAACTACCCGCGATACCAAACCAAGAATCAAAGCCATACTCCGTTGGTCCACCATAAAAAGGGGCGCTAAAATCAATGTTTAGATCATCTGTAAGTGTCGGATTATTGCTCATACTTTGTCGTGATTTCATCACGGTACCATCTTTCATGGTCCAACTTGTACCAAGGTGCCATTTACCCACCATTAAGGTTTTATAGCCTTGACTGCGTAAGAAAGTAGCAACAGTTTCTTGTCCTTCAGGCATGATACGAGAGCCATAATTAGCAGCTAATTTAACACTTTCTCGCCAAGGATATCGACCCGTCATCAGACCATAACGCGTTGGCGTACACACCGATGAGCCCGTATACGCATGAGTAAAAGCCAGCCCTTGTTCAGCAATGCGATCAATATTATTGCTCACTATTTTACCCTGTGGTGCAAGTGCCTTAACATCTCCATAACCCATATCATCAGCCAGAATATAAACAATATTCGGTTTCGCTGCATGAGCCAATACACAGCTAGACAATATCAGTGACACGCACAGTAAGATAAACTGGCGTAGTAATAAATTATTCTTTGATATTTTCATTGTCATTCCATCTATCCAAACTAAACATTCACTATTTGCAAGCTGACGCTATTTAGCAGCGTTTAGCATCGCAAAAAAAAGCCCACTGCATCTCAGTGGGCTAAAGTCTTAGCAAATGGCGAAATAAATTAATCTAATTTATGAAATTTACTTTTTACCATAAAGCGATTTTCATCAATTAGAATGATACCGTATTCTTTTGCTTCTTTAGGCACTGTAAAAGTGTACTCCAATTTATTATCAGCAACCTCTACTGGTATTTTTACATACGTAGAAGCAACTTTACTTTTCTTAACTTTTTTACCTTTTTTAGCTTTTTTTCTTTTCTTCGATTTTTTATCTTCTTTAGCCTCGTCTGATATTTTTATAAGAGCATAACTCTCAACAACATCAGTGTTGCCCTTTGCTAATGTCACCGAAACTTGACGAGATTTAGCATCAAAATCATCATTAACAATGCTAGGAATCGAGGCTACTTGTTCTTGATGTGCTTTATCTTTAAATCGAGTAGGATCTTTATAAGGATATTTTGCATCGTAATCTTTTAGGTATTTCTCTAATTTTTGCGACAACACTTTTACAACGTTAGGCTCTTGTTTGGCGATATTATACATTTCTTCTAAATCGTGGCGTTTGCCATTTTTGTAAAGACGATATAGAAGGTAATCCCCGCTCAAAAAGTTTTTATATAATTTAAAGTCTCCTGATCTTATCGCTGACTGTTGTGTAGAATCTAGACCAAATGGGTAATGCCACCATAACTCTTCTCTCACATTGCCAGCACTATCTTTGACGTCATCCTCATTATTGAGTAACACTGTCGAAATATCTAATCCATCAAAGTCCGAGCTATATTCTTCAGGGATTTTACTGTTTGTAAGGTTTAAGATTGTAGGAAAGAAATCTAACTGATTGATTAACACATCCTTTGTTATTCCTTTAGCAATGTTTGGTCCCGAAACAAGCATGGGCACTCTGATCCCACCTTCTTGAGTGTATTTTTTACCCTTATCCAAAGGTGCATTATCTGACATTACTTCGAATCTACGCTGTTCCGCGCCGCCATTATCAGATGAGAAAAAGATGTAGGTTGTCTCGTATAACTTTTTACCTGGATTTCTAGGATCATCTGTTTTCTTTAAAAAATCGACAACACGCCCTAGGCTCCAATCCAAGGTAGTCACCATGGCACCAAAATAAGGGTTATTTTGTCCGCCCTTAGTCATGTCTACATCTTCCGTAGGAAAGTCCATCCCTAATTTATCAGAATAATATTGTAATAACTCTCGATTTTTAGTGTGAATTGGGTAATGCACCATCCAATGGGCTAAATATAAAAAGAACGGCTCTTCTTTATTTTTACTCATGAATTCTAGTGCACTTTCAGTCACTTCGTCAGTTGGATATGAAATTCCATTAGGTGATTTTTTTGTGAACGGGTAGTATTTTTCGTCACTTAAACGATATTTATCATTTTTATCATGAGTAGCAAAATAGTTTACGCGATTATTTGAACCTTTAGGACCTTGATGTGCGCCTCTAGATTCATTTACAAAATCAAAGCCTTGATTTTTAGGACCTTGAATTTCTAGTTTTCCCAAGTGCCACTTCCCGACATGTCCCGTTTTATAACCATTCATTTTTAACGCTTCTGCGATAGTAAAATGCTCTGGCATTAAGCCACTAGGGAAATAGGCGGTAATGTATTTTTCCGATTTCTTCGCGGCAGGAACCTCTCCTCCAACCACATTGGTTATACCTGTTTTCGCCGGATGTAATCCACTTAAAATAGCAGCACGAGAAGGCCCACAAGTGGGTGCAGGGGAATATCCATTAGAGAAATTGACAGAGTCTTTTGCTAATTCTGTAATATTGGGGGTTTCCCAAACAACCGGATCATCTAAATCATTTAATGATGTGTCTTGCCAACCTAAATCATCGGCATAAAATATAACCACATTAGGTTTGATTAACTCATTCTGCTCCTGACTATTTGCATAGTTAGAACAAAATAATGCTAGTGAAACTAGACTTAAGATTGTTTTATAGTTTTTCATTATCTGTATTACTCCACTTTACAGCTACCCAATAAGCTGGCCATTGTTACTACTTTGGTCAGGATCATCGGATAACAGTAATGCTTGCTGTAAGGTATGCTAACGAAGGATTAATACTAAAGCTGTGTGTGAACCTTGTTCAGTATTGCCAAAAGTTATCGTCCCTTAAAATTTCATCTAATTAATGTCTCGGGAAACAAAATAATAGCGCTATGAGAGAAGTATTAACCTTCACTTCAATAGCGCTATTGACGTCTTACTCATATTCACTTAATAAGTGAACAATAACCTAATACTTATGGCAATATCATTTCAGTAACAATAACCGCTTCATTTGAATTAGTTGTGTAAGTAATATCATCACCATCAATAAAAGCACCTTCAGCGAAAGCCTCAAAGTCATCTTCAAACACAGACGCAGTACCTGCTATATCAGAGTATACTTTTACGTTATCAACATAAAAAGCACTATCTACTACAATGCTCTTACCTGCACTCATTTTCAACGATGCACCCTCCATACCATTTACAACCAAAGCAGGAGAAATACTAAGTGAAGAAAATGAACCATTAGTTATCGTTAACGCAGTATCTGATGTTGAAACAGGTGTATCGTCAATTGATACGTTAATAATAGGCGTAGTATCTGTATCGTTAGCACTTGTTGCATCCCATGTTATTGCAACATCAACCCAGTCACCTATAACAAATGTTTGGTCAAGAACAAGCGCCGCTTTATCGTTACGAAGGCCAATCTCTCCGCTTCTGTCAAAATATAATTCAAGTAAAACTTCTCTAGCATTACCATTTTCACCAGACAAGGTAACTCGTGAGCTTTGAAGTCCCGAGAAACTTGAATTTATCTCGTCATTAGCTGGGTCGTTCTCAACTTTGAATGAAAAGGTCATTTTTCCACTTTCGAATGGGGTTCCAGCAACGATAGGGTTTATTTGACCGAAGAAATTACCTTCTTCCTTTGTACTTGTGTCTATATTGTTATCCGTCATTTTAACAACTTTAGTGGCAACAATTTCTGCACCAGTAATTGTTATTTCTAGTGCCGTGTCGGTGTCATCATATGAAGAGATAAGAATCGTATCGATTAAATCATCATCATCAGCTGTTAATGCCGCAACCGAATCATTACTCGTATCTAAAGTGTACGTCCATTTTCCACTTTCTGTGATACTAAAAATACCATACGTTGTTGTTATTTCATTTAGAGCTTGAAAAGAGTCTTCACCCTCATTTAAATCGGTAACGATAGCCGTACCGGTAACTGACTCAGTTTGACTAGATGTAATTTTAGTGCTTAAATCACCCGAAAACTCTGCATCAGTAGGTGCAAGCGGTGCAACAGCTGCTGTCGCTTCTGACGTTACCGTTTCGGCAAACTCATCATTATCAACATAAGTTACTGTCACAGTGACCGTTTTGCCAACCTCTTCGTTAGTTAGCGTCACTGTTGGAGCGTCGGTGCCGATAGCGTCAGTTCCTGCTAACCAAGCATAACTTACATCTTCAAGTGCTAAACCATTCTCATCAGTGACCATTGCTATTAACTCATGTCCGGCCTCTGCAATCCCCGAAACAGAAACAGCGCCTTCAAAGTTGACCGCAATTGCTTCAATCACGTCTGTCGCAGCTGACATCACCGCTTCTTCAAAATCATCATTATCAGTATAGTTTGCAGTTACCATAATCGTGCTGCCCACATCGCTATCTGTTAAAGCATAACTACTCGCAGTTGCCCCAGATATTGCGACACTGTCTGATAACCATTGATAAGATATCGTTGCTTCATCAACCCCATTCACATCGCTCACTTGGGCGGTTAACGTTTGGCCTACAGTCGTTTCACCAGTGATAGACACCCCACCTTCGACATTAAGTTTAATGTTAGACTCATTGTTACAAGCCGTTAACGCAAGAGTGAGTGCTGATACTGTAAAGATCTTTTTTAAATTATTCATTTTTTTTCATCCTAAACTATTGTTTTTTTTAATTACAATTTAGTATTTATAAAATATTTATATAGTCACATTAAAATTTATACTTTACTGAAAGAGAGTAACTTCTACCCCGATCAAAGTAATCTAAGAACGTCGATTCATCACCATAAAAGTCACGGCGTGTTTGGTCTGTTATATTATTAGCACTTAACTTAACTGATACATTTTTCATAGGTTTAAGGCTAAGGTTTACATTTAGCTTTTCTTGCTCGCCGCTAAAGCGTGACGTGCTTGATTGCGAACCCGTGCCTCCTAATGAGCGGAAGAATGAGCCGCGATAGGTGTACGCAAGTCTGATTGTATAAAAATCGGCTTCATAAAAACCAATAAAGTTAAAGTTATCTTTAGATGAGCCAGGAAAACCAAAACCCGCATCACCCACATCTTTATCAAATTCAGAATCAACATAGGTATAGTTAGTAGAAAAACCAAAACCAGCTAAAGCAGGTACTAATTTTTCAAGTGGTTGTAATAAACCTATTTCAACCCCTTTAGCATTACCATCTGAAAAGTTAACATTGGTCGTTAGCTCCCAAAGGCCTTCGTAACCATTTAGTGGCTGATCTACGAGCGTATCTTTAATAATGAAATCATCAATTTCTTTGTAAAAAGCACTTAATATAAAGGCACCGTCATATTTCGAATACCATTCAAAGGTAATATCAAGATTTTCTGAGCTCATCGGTTTCAGTGAAGGGTTGCCTATTACCGCCGAGTTTTCTACACCCTCATCATCTAACTTAATTCTATTTATAGGCGCGGTATCTTGATAATCAGGACGAGACATGGTTCTTGATAGGCCAAGACGCAATGCCATATCATCATTTAAAGCAAGGTTTAAATTTAAGCTAGGTAAGTAAGTCCAGTAATCATTAACTGTAGTGACCATCCCTTGGGCAATATTGCCATCCGGTAACTCTAGCTCCTGAAAAGCAGTGGATTCATTGTAAGTATAAACAGCACGGATCCCTGCGTTACCGGTTAATAGCAAATCAAAAATTTCTGTATATATATTGAATTGACTATAAATAGCAAAAATATCTTCCCTCATTTCATAAGATTGCAGCGGGTCTACCCCTATCTCATCCCAGCTATTAGTTTCAATTCTTGGGTCAATTGTCACGGCAGACGAATAAAGAGGGACTAGATAATTTGAAGGCGTAATGTTTTCTTCACTAATAAATTCTTCGGGTAACCTGTCGCCAATCAATGCTGCACCTAACATCTCATCAGCAAAGTCATTTAATGTGTGAGTATTAGAGCGTTTTGCATCAATATTGGTGCGATCATAGTGGCTTCCGAAATGAATAGATGAAATTAAATCACTATCATAAATTGCATACTCAAATGCAGCCGTTAGTCCAAAATTGGTACCTTCGCTAGAAATTTCTCTGATGCTCGCCTTTGAATATTCCCAGCCCTCCAGCTCATCAGCGTCGGGCGCGGTAACCATAGGTAAACTACCTGTTCCATCATAAACAAATGTACTAGGGTCGAGCTCTTTTTCGAATCGAACAAAGCGTAAATTTTGGTTGTAATCGAGGGTAGATATGTAAGCATCAAAGTTTGCAGTAAGCACATCATTAACAAGCCAATCAACATTGAAACCCATTACTAAATTTTTAGTTTCATTATCATATTTGGTCGAGGTCGTTCTAGCTGCAAGCCCCGCTCCAGTTAAATCTGATTGAGCAAGATTAACATAACGAGTGGTGCCATTTTCATCAATAACGATGCCCGGATTTCCTGCTTCAGATTGATCGAATACAGTACTATTCCAGACCTTGTTTTGATTCATATTAATTTGAAATTGGTTACGTGTAGATTTTTTGTTGTAGTGTGAGTACATAAAATCCCAATTAATATCTACGTCTTCATTTGGCTGATATTGGATACCGGTAGCAACGGCTAAACGTGATGGGCTTTCACGAATGGGGTTCATTGTTATATTTTTGGGAGCTCTTGCTTGTACTGTTTCGGTTTCACCATTTACTTGTTGTTTAATATCATAGTCATCTCCCCAGTTAATTCTTAACTGGTCGCGGGCTTTACTTTCTTCACTTGCAACGATTGCAATGTAACCTCCTAAATCTTTATCATCGTTACGAAATGCACTCAGCGCATTAAAACGGACCCCTGTCCCGTCATCAATATCATTAAGATCTGTACGTACGCCAACGGTGGAATATACATTCTTCTTTTTCAATTTCCGTACTTCCAACGGCTTCATTGTCTCTAAGTCAATTTGTCCTGCCAAACCACTTTCAGGGCGGCTAGCCGTTGATCCTTTCGTTACCTTCACACCAGATAAAACACTGGGTGGGAAAGCGTTAAAATTCATTTTACGTAAATTTTTACCTTCAGTCCCTGATGATAATAACCGGCGACCATTAATCGTAGAATTTACAAACTCTGGCCCTAGTCCGCGTATAGAAACGCGATCACCATCAGTACCAGCATCGTCCGTTTCAATTTGCACACCAGGAATACGTTGAATAGCACCAGCAATTGAGTCATCTGAAAACTCACCAATATCTTCTGAGGTAATGGCATCAACAACCGTATCTGCATAACGCTTTAACTGTGCAGCATCTTTTAAACTACCTAGAATCCCCTCAACTTCAATCACTTCAAACTCTTCTGGTTCAGCAACCTTCTGTTTAGACTCTTGCGCTGCAGCAATATTCGCAGTTAACAGACCCGTAGAAAAAATTGCCATTGATATAGCAATTGTCAGCTTCTTCTTCTTATGAAAACTCAAAGACATTGTGTGTGTACCCCTGTATAAATTTCATTCATCTACTTACCTACTGTTCACATGGTAAACAATGTTTCACATTTAAAACAGTTTTTTTTGTTATTTTTTTAAAATGATTTTGCAATAAAAATAAAACACATTATTTACAATATCTTAGAGTACGTTATTCAGCAGGGTATATTTACTTAAAAAGGCTGTTTTTAAGGTTTCTGCCTCTATAAAGCGTTTAAAAAAAGATCAGAAGATTGGATTTCGGCAATTCAACTTAACACGAAGTTAACAATGCAGCATAAGCTAGAGGAATAGCTATTGACCATTAGTAGAATATGAAACACTATATTATATACAAACTAAATTAGAGGTTGTTCTTCAAATGGAAGAGAAAAAGAAACGAAGTTATTCTGCTCCGGCTTTAGAAAAAGGGTTTGAAATTTTAGAACTATTGGCTGAAGTACAAGAGCCGATGTCACTTGCCAAAATCTCAACGACTTTAGAGCGCTCTAAAAGTGAAATATATAGAATGATTTCGGCTTTAGAGCATAGAGGCTATTTATCTAGAAATGAAGGCAGCGACTCATTCCATATCACCAATAAATTATTCGACTTAGGAATGAAAGTGCCCCCTGTTGGCACCTTGGTGGAAGCCGCTTTCCCTGTTATGCATAAACTGTCTGCAGATATTAAGCAATCTTGTCATATCGCGGTTGCAAACCAGCAACGTATGGTAGTGATTGCCAGAGTACAGAGCCCTGGTATTGTTGGCTTATCTGTTCGAGTAGGTCATCATCTTGATTTATATAAAACAGGGTCGGGAAGAGTGCTGCTATCTTATATGCCTGAAAAAGCCAGAGCCGACAGTCTAAATATGTTCGAAAAAACCGATAATGATTTTAATCGTGATGAATGTGAAGAATTGATTGGCAGGATTTTAAGTAAGGGCCATGCAAGATCACAAAGCCCCATTGTTTCTGGTTTAATTGACCTATCTTTCCCCATTTTTCTAGGCAAAACTAAAGAAGTGATTGCGTGTATCACCGTCCCTTATATTGTCGAAAAAGGTATTTCCTTAAGCCTCTCAGAAACGGAATCTTATGTTCGAGAAGCCGCCGCAGAGCTTTCGGAGTTAGCACAAACCTATAGTGGCTTTTAGACAATGCAAGACTGGCGCGTTTGCAAAAAACGCGGCACAGTCATGCAAGCTTGGCCGCTTTAATTTAGTAAAAGCTTAAATCCAATCACAGGTTGTGGGGCTAAGATTTTAGGTAATCTGATAGTCAGTCCAGCTTCACTTCGATGCCAATCAACCTTTTCACTGGAGCCAAGCATAGAGATCGATTGAATGTTTTTTGCTAACAGTCCGTCGGTTTTTAATGTTTTAATGTGAATATCTTGGGTGGGCAATGCCAGCACAAAAGCAAATAAGCTATTGTCTTTTTGGGTAAAGCGAATATCTTCAGCTGAGAACTGTTTTAGGTTTTCGCCTGCTCGTTTCGTGACTATTTTTAATGGCCCTTCACCGTATATTTTCCAAGGTCGAGTACCATAGATACCTTCGCCATTAATAGTGATCCAATCACCAAAAGCGCGAATATATGCGGCTTGTTCTGCTGGTAATGAACCGTCGCCCCGCAGTGCAACGTTCATCATCACCACACCATTCTTACTAATCGCATCGACGGCGTTCCCCAGAAGTACTGGCACAGTCATTTTCGTGATTAAGTTTTTGCGATAAAACCAGTTACCAGATACATCAGTCGCCCATATCCACGGCTCTGCTTGTATTTCACCAAACATACCCCGTTCAAGATTGTAAGTAAAAGCTGATTTATTAGCCTTGCTATCTTTAAATGACAATACCTTAGTTTGTTTACCATTATTCGCCACTAAATCTTTATTAAGAAAATCAGTAAATAAACTGACACCTGATACCTTGCCAAAATTATCAGCAGGATAAGGTGAATCATTGTTAAACATGTCTGGATCATATTTTTCAATTAACTCCCAGCTGCGGTCGTACCAATGCTTGTTCCAAGACTGCTGAGTAGCAAACTCTGTAGAGTGATAATCCATCGCAAACAGTTGCCACTCTAAAGTTCCAGGCTTTTGGTATTTTCGCGCCGCGTTAAAAAAACGTGGTGCCCAGTATAAATGAGTAGACACACCAAATTTAAGCCCATGTTTAATGGTGGCATTTTTCCATTCTTGAAGCGTATCTCGCTTAGGTCCCATATCAACGGCGTTCCATGGATGAGATGAATCATACATGTCAAAATTATCATGATGCGTTGCGACCGGCATGACAAAACGCGCCCCATTATCTTTAAAGAATTTGACTAACGCATCCGGCTCCCAATTTTCAGCTTTAAACGCGGGAATTAATTTTTCATAGCCAAACTCTGAAGGATGGCCATATCGCTTAGTATGCCACTGCGTTAACGTCGCTGTGGTTTGCTTGTCCCGTTCAGGGTTTTTAGACGGAGTGATAAAACCATCGACTCCATACATTCTACAACCATAATGCGAACCGTCATGAGGACGATTATCATCAATGCTAGAAGGCACTCCCCAATGAGTCCAAATGCCAACCTTGCCGTCAATAAACCATTCGGGCACTTGATAATATGTAGCCAAATCACTCCAGTTTGCTGCAATAAGCGAAACACTTCCACTTGCCTTCGGTTGTTTTTCATTGCTATGAGAAGCAGCACAGCTTATAGCACTAAAACAAAGAGATATTGCAATCACTATGCGGGATGTTTTTACTAAATTTTTACTGTATGTCATCAGGGCTCCTGTGAAGCATTCTACTTTCATCATTCGTTTTTATATGGGATAGCAAGGGATAATCGCCATATTGAGCACACAGAACGCTACATACCGCTAAAGAGCTACTGTGTTTGGGTCGTTGGCTGACGTGTTGCTCTGCTTAGCCCAATCAGCCTGTCAGCGGGTCAGCTGCTAAATATTGCCGTTATCCAATACCACCTGTGCCGGGGTGCATACAAGACTAACTTGAACGTTTTACAACCTCTTCAACGCTAAGAAAATTAACAGCTTTAAATGTCTTATCGTGATCCGAAAAAGAACACGCCCCTGCCCGCTCCTCCGCCATGGCTAAAATTATATTGGCTTTGCTAAACAGGTAAGCGTATGGTGTGAGGGATTGTGCAGTTACAGCCGCTATTGAGTTAAATGCAGCAGCGGTCCGAAAAGGTCCGCGTTTTACACCGTGATTAATTTTAACGAGCAAGCTGTATTGCCAGGCTCGTCACACTCATACTGTGGGCGAAATAAGTTCAACCATCAGTATTTATGTGCCGAATCGAGATTATTTTACTGCAATCGCTTTTGGCGAAAATACTTTTGTTTCTTTCAAGTAACCCGGCGTTGGGTAACTAATTAAGTAATTATTTTCATCCATCAGATTAAACACATAGTGTGTTGTTCCTGTAGGTAAAGTCACAGACACTTTATCATCATTTACCTGCATAGTTAGCGGCACCCAAATTTCGCCTCGTTTACCGCCATTTTTAGTGTAAATGAGCTCTGCGTTTACAATTTTAGCGCCATTATTTTTGTATTTTAACCAAACAGTTTTGTTGTCAATGCCATGTTCAATAACACTCGCTACTTTATCTTGATTAGGTAGCGCTGCTTTACTGTTCGGGTTTAAGAATGGGAATCGAGCATTTAACTGTTGTAAACGCTGTTCTAATATTCGATCCATTGCTTGCGCTTTAGCAGGCATTTTTTCCGCTAGATTTTTCGACTCTTCAATATCAACCCGTTTCGAACCATTTTCATAAAGCTGGTATAACTCTAGCGATGCTTGCTCTTTCGTTGGCGTATATTGGCGCACCAGTTTATAATCGCCAATGCGAATCGTTGACTGCATAGAACTGTTCGGGAAATGCCAAAACATGGTATCACGCGGCTTGCCAGTCCAAGGGTCAATGAGTAATGACGAGTCATTCGGCGCCGTTGCTAATAAGGTTGATAAGTCAGCCCCATCCAGAATTTGATTGTCAGATTTTTTTGTATCAGTCCAACTAAGAATTGTCGGATACAAATCCACACCATTAACCATGACGTCAGATTCTTTGTTAACCGCCACTTTAGGCCCTGTTATAATTAAAGGTACGCGAACTCCTCCTTCTTTAGCATTTATTTTACCTTTATCTAGAGGGTAGTTATCGGTAATAATTTCTTTTGTATGGCGCTCCATCCCGCCATTGTCTGAGGTAAAAATAACATACGTATTTTCAATCAATTTATGTCCAGGCCATCTTGGATCATCAGTGTGTTCAAGATACTTGATCAGTAAGCCAGTGTAGTAATCGAGCATTTCGACCATCGCCGCGTAATAAGCATTCTTTTGACCCGCTTCGTCCCAAAGATCGCCTTTTTTAGGATAGTCTACGCCTAACTTTTTATAATATTTACGCAGTAGCTCTTCACTTCTTGTTTGTATTGGCGTGTGCACTAAACGCGTTGAGTAAAATAGAAAAAACGGATGCTGTTTGAATTGCTCCATAAAATCGAGGCCATCTTGAGTAATATCATCAAACGGAAACCCTTGTTCATCTAAATAATAAGGCGTACTAGGATCTGTTGATGCAAAGTCTTTGGTGCGATCTTTCATTTTTCTATGCGCGCCAAATCCATGTTTTGAAAAATCAAAACCTTGATCTGTAGGCAAAGGGATATCAGTTCCTGGAATACCCACGTGCCATTTTCCAGAGTGACCTGTTTTATAACCATTGGTTTTTAGCGATTCAGCAATGGTAATTTCTGAAGAGGCTAAAGCCCCAGTTTGCCAAGGACTGATCAAAGCCGACGCTTTATTAAACGGTAAAGGAGGGTGTCCTCCTCTCACCGCGGTTCTATCAAGACGAACAGGGTGCTTGCCCGACAATATTGCTCCCCTTGATGGTGAACAAGTCGTGGCCGGTGAGTAAGCTTGCCAAAAAAGTACGCCATCTTTTGCAAGTTTATCAATATTTGGGGTTTCAAATGGAGAAGGTTCGTCAATATCGTAACTTTTTACGTCTTGCCAACCTAAATCATCTGTTAATATTAGTAGTACATTAGGTTTTTGTGGCCTTTCGCTTGCCAATACATATGACAAATTCAGACAACAGAGAACGGTGAACCAAATTATTTTAGACATAGTATTTACCTGATATAAGCTTAGAATAATATTTGCTTTACTAACTCAGTACTTTTGTGCATCCGTGCACCTCAATGAAAGTAATTTATAATGATGTATACCTTTCACTGGTCACTAAAAAATTGTTTTCATCAATTAATACAAAAAGGTAGGCATCATGACCTGCTGGTACATGCGCAGTGATTGTCATCGCCTCTGAATTAAGCATTACTGGTAATTTCTTGTAGGTAATTATTAACTTACCTCGCTTATTACCACTTTTCGGTTTTGCAATTTCAGCTAATAAATAAGCGTCTTTTACAGCTGTCTTGCCCGTAACTAAGCTTATTTGAGCTTCTCGTTTTACTTTATTAAATTTACTTGATAACACTGCAGGAACTGACGTTCTCGCTGCTATATTGTCCGTATTTTTAGGGTTTAAATGCGGATAAACTGCATTATTTTCTTGTAGCAGTCGATCTAAATTTGCCGCTAGCGTTTTTACTACACTGGCATACGCTGGATCTGTGGCTAAGTCTTTACTTTCCTCAAGGTCATATCGTTTGCCATCTTTATAAAGTCGATATAATGAGTATCGGTTTCCTACGTAATATTTATACAGCTTATAATCGCCTTCACGAATAGCGCCGCGCATGGAATCATCGCCATAGTGAGGAAAGTGCCAAAACAAACTTTTTCTCGCTTCGCCATCCTTGTCGGCCACTCTTTCGCTATTTCCTCGTAGCACAGGCGATAAATCTAAACCGCTCAATTTATCAGTAAACTGCTTGTCTATACTCGACTCTGTTAATGCTAAAATTGTCGGGAAGTAGTCTAGCTGACTCACTATTTCGTGAGACTCAGTGCCACTATTGACTGTAGGCCCAGCAACCACCATGGGCACTCTGACGCCACCTTCTTCGGTGTGCTTTTTGCCTTTATCGAGCGGATAATTATCTGTAATGATCTCCGTGTCTTTTGTCTCTGTGCCGCCATTGTCTGAGGAAAAGAAAATATAGGTCGTTTCGCTTAGTTTTTTTCCTGGATTACGGGGATCATCGGTTGTTTCAAGTAATGACATTAACCGGCCTAAACTCCAATCAACGGTTGTTACCATTGCCCCGTAATAAGGATTGGTTTGGCCTGGGGTGGTAATTGGCTCCGCTGTTTGTGGAAAAGGGATAGCCAATTTGTCGGTATAATGCGTTAGCAATGCACGATTTTTGGTGATAATTGGCACGTGAACCATCCAATGCGCTAAATAAAGAAAAAACGGCTCTGCTTTACTCTCTGTTACGAAGCTCAGCGCATTTTCTGTGACTAAGTCCAGTGGATACGCAATACCTTGAGGGTTATTCTTACTGTAAGGCGGGTACTTCTGTTTGCTTAACGGGTACGTGCTATCGTCAAATATTTTTGCGCGATTTTTTGAATTGCGATGTGCTCCTCTTCCCCCATAGGTAAAATCAAAGCCATAAGTAGCTGGTGAGTTGCTGCGATAATGACCTAAGTGCCATTTACCCACATGTCCTGTTTTATAGCCATTCGCTTTTAATGCTTGCGCCAGTGTTAGAGTATCTGCAGATAAATGATCGTTATAATACGGAGAGATTGCCCGGGCGTGTTGATTCATAGCAGCCGGGATCCCTGCCCCGCTCACATGGGTAAAATTAATTTTTGCCGGATGCTGACCCGATAATAATCCAGCTCTTGATGGCGCGCAGGTCGGTGCAGGAGAGTAGGCTTGACTAAAATTCATGCCCCGCTTAGCTAACGCTAACATATTAGGTGTTTCCCAAGGTGTCGGCGCATCAATATCATTTAATTGCGTGTCTTGCCAGCCTAAATCATCAACGTAAAAAATGATAATATTAGGCTTTTCAATTGCGTCTTTCACTTTAGAAGCTTGCGTGCTTTGACTCAAAAGCGTAATGGCAATAATTGCTAAAAGTTTGTACATAAAACACCCTTCATAAAAAAATTACTGATAACATTAACTTGGGCTATTTGTCGTCTGCTTCCCTCTTAACGACGCTTTACCAGCTTAAAGGTTTAGTTGAATATCTATACATAAAATCGACCTGACTTAAAAACACCCATTTTTAACCATGGCACTTAGATGACGTATTGATACATACTCACTTTTTTACAAAGCTGCTATCGCAATTTTATTGGCCAACAGCTTTATGTTTGCAGCCAATTGCTTCGCTGTGAAAAATGCCCACCCCACTCCAACCTGATAAATAGGGTAAGCAAAGAGGCAATAGTCACTTTATTCTCACGGGCTGCATGATAGCAAGTTACAACCAAGCCAATCCATATACAATACATCATTTCATATTCGAAACACCATTCTATATTAATAAAAATATAAATTACAAGTAAAAGTAGCTTTTGCATTTAAAAAATGTATTGAGTGCTAATAGATAGGGTTATACATATAGCATCAATTGGCAGAGGCGTTGATTTAGTAGGAGTTAAGCGTTCGTATCGTCATACCAGCAGCAATAGCAATTTGATATTTAAAGTATTTTAAACATTACTCCAGCAATACCAAGCATATGCTAAAGAGCGATGCGGTTGCCTCGTATGAGTGGAGCAATTGTCGAAATATTAGCTGCTTAACAGCCATTTATATATTCACCACTTAGCGTATATTAGTAATTGAGGGTGGCTCCCTTTCTTGGCGGGTTTGTTTCATTTTCCCACCATTGGTTTGGTCCATCCGTTTTGATGTCTTCCCATGTTTCAAGTAATTTGGCTTTCATTGTTTGGAGTTTATCTGGCATGACAGCCGCCAGATTATTTTTTTCTTGCCAATCTTGTTGCACATTAAACAGCATGAATTCAGTTAGCGTATCGTTAGCCACAATTTTCCAATCGCCAATGCGCATAGCAACACGGTCTTGCGCTGGGGATACATGAGTTCGCCAAAATAACGGACTGCTGCGCTGCAGCTTTTTGCCTTGCAGTGCAGGTAGAAAATTAACGCCATCGATTTTGCGATCAGTCGGTGCGGCAATACCCGCAACCGCTAAAACAGTACTAAAAATATCTGAACCAATTATCGGGGTATCGTTCACTGTGCCCGCATCAATATGTCCTGGCCAACGTACTACAAATGGCACCCTAATACCGCCTTCAAAATCATTACGCTTTTGACCTCTTAATCCACCTGCACTCCCTCCCACTCCTATCAATGGGCCGTTATCTGATAAGAACATAATGAACGTATTGTCGCTAAGCTGTTGCTCGTCGAGTGCATCCATGATTTGCCCTAAAGCAAAATCCATTTGCGTAATATTCCCAAAGTACTCCTTGTTTAACGCATTTTCATTCGGGTAAAGTTCAGAAAATTTAATATCTGTTGTAATTGGCTTATGCGGCTCATGAAACCAAACCGACATCATAAATGGTTTACTGGCATCTCGGCCTGTTTCAATCCAGCGAATCGCTTCATCAGCGACCAATGGCGCAGAGTATCCTTGTAACTCCCCCACAGCTTTATGGTTACGAATAAAATTATTTGGGTTTTGATGACTGGGCTCTGCATTGTTTTGCGTTGCAAACCAATAATCGAAGCCATGATCATTAGGGTGAGGGTATGCTGCTTTTTGGAATTGTTGTCTAGATAACAAGTGCCATTTACCGAAATGGCCCGTGCTATAGCCCGCTTTTTTTAATAACTGAGGATAGGTAGTTTCGCTGGCGCGTAAGTGCGCTTGGTGAGAGCCCGACAGGTGACGCCATACACCATTACGGTACGGTGTTCTGCCGGTTAAAATTGCTGAGCGTGCCGGTGAGCATACTCCAGCTGCCGAATACCCTTGCGTGAATTTAACGCCTTGAGCTGCTAACTTATCTAAATTTGGCGTTTTTATCGTTTGGTGACCATAGGTTGCAGAGTCTCCCCACCCCATATCATCGGCCATCACCACTATAATGTTTGGTTTTGATGCAGCAGAGACGTCATTAGTCGCCAGTGCTATAAATGGCAATACCCACAGCATAACCCCTACTAGATGTATCTTTTTCATACTCCACCCTAACATTATTGGCTGCTTAACATTATTTAATATTAGACAAAACAAAATCACTGTTTTATATTTAAAACAATATTCTATATTGAAAATAAAGCGTATAACAACATAAAAGCATCTTGTTATTAATAATTATTTAAATTACTAATTAAATTAAAGGTAAACTACTCGCAGTCACTGCTAGATTTAAATTATTAATCAACGCTAGGGCAAAAATAGAATATTTAATTAATTGTGTCGTAGCACAGATAAGCGATAGAACAGAGGCCGCTTAACTTAAAAAATGACATAAAGTCGTAACTGCTCTTTGCTAAAATAACCAGCCTAGTGCCGTTTATTCACGTAGTGGGTGCGCAAGGCTCGAGTAAGGAACCTTATATTAAGCTTAATATTTAAGCAGAATGTTGTGTAACAAGGAAAAATTAAACAGCGATTAACACACGTTATCGCAACAGAATTATTTTCAACAGCACATACATCATATAAGACATCACATTAAACTGAAACTAGGTACACGAACTATGAAAAGAATAAATTTTGCTCGAGTTGATTTGTCCGCAAACGGCATTCTGAGCAGCAAAACCTACCAAGCAGGTTTAAATAAATTAAAGGAAACCACCACAGGTACCTCAAAAACTCTTTGTAGGTTAATGGTCACATCTGGCTTTTTACTCGCTCCCCTCTTTTCGTATGCAGAAGTAAGCAAGCCAAACATTATATTTATAATGAGTGACGATCAGGGTTACGGAGATGTATCTGCATTTAATCCTAATAGTAAAATTAACACTCCCGCCATTGATCGTTTAGCAGCAGAAGGCATGATGTTTACTGACGCACATAGTGCTTCTGCCGTTTGCACGCCTACTCGGTATGGTTTACTGACAGGTCGTTATCCGTGGCGTACTCGCCTGCAAAGGGGAGTTTTAAGCGGCGAAACCCGCAGGTTACCCGATGGCACTCTGAGCGTGGGTGATGAACCTTTAATTGATGAAAAAACTTTAACGGTCGCACAATTTTTAAAAAGCCAAGGTTATGATACGGCCATGACAGGTAAGTGGCATCTTGGTTTTAAATATTTATTACCTAAAGGGTCGCAAATAGACAAAAGTCGCGGTAAATTTTACGATGCGGTTCCTATAGGCACCAAAATAGTGGGTGGTCCAATAGAAAGAGGATTTGATCAATACTGGGGCTTTCATCATGCTAGACAAATGGGTACATGGATTGAGCAAGATAAAGTAACGTACAACTTAGAAAATACCGATGAAATGTTAAATCGTATCACCGAAAAAGCGGTAGAGTATGTCTCTGATCCAGCAAGAAAAGCCACTCCATTCTTCTTATATGTGCCCTTAAGTGCACCGCATAGCCCAGTCGTCCCGAGTAAAGAGTGGGTGGGTAAAAGCGGAATTAATAAATATGCTGATTTTGTACTGGAAACTAATAATTCTGTTGAGCGTATCTTGCAGGCGTTAGACAAAGCTAAACTCACAGATAACACGATTGTTATTTTTACTACAGATAATGGTACATCTCCCAGTGCAAACATCAACCAATTGCACGCTGCGGGTCACCATCCAGCCGCAGACCTACGCGGTAACAAAGCTGATATATGGGAAGGTGGCCATAGAGTGCCTTACATTGTGCGTTGGCCTAATCACGTTATGGCAGGGACAACATATGATAAACCAGTCGTCCACAATAGTTTATTTGCCACCAGCGCAGACATATTAAATGTCACCTTGGCAAATAATGTTGCGGTTGACAGCTTTTCAATATTGCCGGCGTTAAAAGGCTCTGCGGAGCAAACCCACCCTATCGCGATTCATGCTTCAGTATCAGGCCACTTTGCTGTGCGGGTCGGTGATTGGAAGTTAGCCGCTTGTAAAGGTTCATGTGGCACCAGTGCAGGCGGTGATAACAGCATACCGATGCAGTTATACAATATGAAAACCGACCGGGCAGAAACCACTAATTTGTTTAACGAAAAACCTGAAATAGTGGCACAGCTTAAAAAGCAATTAGAACAAGCAGTCTATAATGGTTACAGCGTTGATGGGAAAACAGGGAGTAATGATGTCCCTGTCACTATTTACAAGAAGAGCAAAGTAAAAAGTAAAAAAAGAGGCTATTAAAAATATACCCGCTCATTCTCTTGCATATCAGCAAGTAATAGCTGATATGCAACGCTAGGCGCCATTTAATTTATCGTCCTAGCGTTGTCTGTCGAGCTGTTAACATTTATGAATATGTTCGCCGTTGCTGAAGACCACCAAACAACCCCCGCCTATAACAATTGCAAAGAAGTAAAAGTCCTAGCCCCCTAAAAGCAATAAATATAACATTTTATTGACAATTAACAGGCTCCGACATACCGTATATAAAACACTGTTTCACATACACAAAAAACAGATAAACACACAATAGGATCTGATATGAAATTACGAACAGCTTATTACACAGTATGCTACGCAGCGTTAGCCTTAGGACTTGTGTCTTGTAATAGTCATACAGAGCCCAACGCTGATAATAACCAGACAGAAATCAAGACTGATAATAGCCAAGAAGAACTCGAAACTGAGGATACCCAAGAAGCTCCCGAAACTGAGGATACTCAAGAAGAACCTGAAGCTGATAAGGGCCAAGAAGACCCCGGAGCTCAGCAGAGCCAAGCAATAATAAAAGCGCATTGGATGCAAGGTCACTGGGGTATTAGTTACCGGATCCCAGGTGGCGATACAGCCTATTCTGGCAGTGTGGTTGCTGACTATCAAGTAACGGCTGCCGTTGATAAAATTGCTTCTTTTCCAGGGCTGAAATGGGTACAGCTTAACTTAACAAATGGTGCTTTTGGTGACCGTTTTATTGTACCAGTCGCTGAAGTTGAAGCCGTCAACCCCCTGTCAGCCCCTAACAGCGTAAATGATTTGTATGATCCGACTTTACCCGGCTCTGACCTCTTCGGCCAAATAGCGCTGGCACTGCAAGACAAAGGGATCAAAGTGATTGCTTATATTGCCACCCAAGGACCAGCGATGCTGAAACATGGCGCGGATAAAGCAATGGATCTCGATGATTCGATTGCCAATTGTAAGTCAACACGACCCACCGTGTCAGATCCTGACACACAAGTATACTGCTCTGAGAATATGAACCGCTGGCGAGACCATGTATTAGCAAACTACCCAGCAACTAGCTTGCATCGCAGTTTTGAATTAGCCATGGTAAATATCGTAGAAACGTTATCACTGCGTTACGCAAATCTTATTGATGGCTGGTGGTTTGATCATGCAACCTATGGCGATATTGACTTACTGCACGCGGCCGCTTTAGCTGGAAATAGCGATGCTGCGGTCTCATTCAATCAAGGGGAGAAAGTACCGTTAAGCAATAACCCTGATATCATGGAAGATTACACCTTTGGTCACCCAACTCCTTTGGTAAATTCCGTGTCGTCTGATGATAAAAACTTACCCATGCTCACCTCTATTGAAGCGACTGCCAATGGCGTGTTTGTCGGCTCTGAGGGCGATACAGATTCTCTAGGACATGTGTTTATGCCACTGCAACAAGCATGGAATGGCGGCACAGTGGTGTTTTCTGAAACTAAAGGCTCTGATTGGTTAAATAGAGCTTTAAAAGCTGGTGGAGCGCTAACATGGGCGTTGAGCCAAGAAGGTAGCACAGCTAATGGTGAAGCAAGAGTAATTTCAGAACCTCAAGCAAAATTACTCAGACGAATGCAATTTAACCGTGCACAACAATTACATTTGAATTTAGACGGGGCTGACGGTACAACGGCCTATGATGATTCGGTAAACCAAGATACTGCAACCCTAAACGGGGTCACTTTTGTTAATGATGGGGCACGCGGTAAAGTCGCTAGTTTTACGCAAACTGATCAGTTAATCCTTGATAATTATAAAGGTATTTCAGGCAAGAGCGCGCGTACCACCATGGCATGGATAAAAACATCAGGCGCTCAAGGCAGCATCATCAATTGGGGAGCAAATGCCACCGCAGAACATTGGGGATTAAGTTTAGACAACGGCAAGTTAAAGCTTAGCTTAGAAGGATCGGATGTAACTGGCACCACGGCACTTAATGACAATGAATGGCATCACCTGGCAGTCGTTGCTGCTGATAATGTTGTTGACAATATTCGCGTATATATTGATGGGGTTTTAGAAAACGTGAATGTTAATAATGACGCATCCGCCACATTCAATACCCAATTAAGCAGCAATGTTGAAATAGGCGGACAATTTACAGGCTTGATCGACAAAGTCACGGTGCACCAGCGAGCTTTAGCCGTCAGTGAAATAGAGTACATCGCTCTCGATGATGATGCTGATTTAGACTTAGAACATGCATTACACCTTCGCTTTAATGAAACTGCCGGCAATACTGCTGAAGATAGTTCTATTTATGCACGTTCGGCTACCAACAAAAATGTTATCGTCGGTGGGTATGACAGTTTCCGTGACAGCGAAGTATATGCCTTTGACGGCGACTCTACAGTGACAAATAAAGGATATAACGGTGTTAACGGCAGTGACTCACGTACAACAATGGCGTGGATAAGAGCTGAAAATGGCAACGGCATTATTGCCAAATGGGGTAATGCGTCTGTAGTCGATGGCCAACAGTATGTTGTTCGGGTAAAAGGCAATGCACTGAGATTAAGCGTGACAGGTGGCACACTAACCGGCACCACCAACCTTAATGACGGTCAATGGCATCATATCGCCGTAGTGTCCCCCGATAATCAACTAGCCAACGCTAAATTATATGTCGACGGTCAATTGGAAACGACAACACTTGGCGGAACACAAACAACTTTTGACACAGAAGCGACTGATGGAAAAGGCATAAATGTAGAAATTGGCTCAGGCTTTATCGGCGCAATGGATGAGGTCATTATTCATCAACGTCCATTAAAATTGTTTGAAATCAAAGCTATCGCGGGCCTTCAATAAATTACTTTGCTGATGTCAGTTTCTCTTTAATCTCTCTTAGTTAAAGAGAAACTAAATCATCAACAAACCCGTACTGCAAACAAGCTTTTCATCGCTCTCATAGTGCTAAGCGTAACGACATTATGTGACTGATATTAACAGTGGCACTACACAGCAATCCTATCGACAAAATCAACAGCGCTTAAAGGAGAGTAAGCGCTTTGATGCAACACTAAGTGCACCCCTGATGTGCTCCCGATACGATGTATCTAGGGCCATTCAAGTGATTATATCATACCAATAACAAAGCCTAAACTAACTCCAGGCTATTTATAGCCGCCCTGCCAATCCCTAAGCCTATATCCAAATGAGTTGCTGATATCACATGGCTTACTATTAGGCTCGTTGTCATTCATCGACAGCATTGCCTATGTAGCGTATGTATCACGATTAAAAAACGGCTAAGTTAAAACATCGGTCATTAACTTGCGCCCAAGCACACTGGACTCACCAGTCATCCGCCACTTGAATGACAAAGTTACCGTATAAACCACCAACAGTGGTTACTTTACGACGTGGAGAACGTAATCATGAAACACTACGCAAAGGCTGCTGGACTACAACCAGCAACGGCTACATACGTCATGCAGGAGAACAGGCCAGCAGCTAACGAATAATGTGTACAGCTATAGAGCCACCTACTTTTTATTGTCATACAACAGAGCAAGTCGCTGCAATTGAGGGTATTCAGCTATCTATTATTATTCCGGTGAGGATTACCTAATAAGCTAGGTGTAAAATAAATAATGCGCTGTGGATATGATGCAGACTAATTCGAAAAGGTAATATTACAATAAAAAAGCGCCAACTTGTGTGGCGCTTTTTGAGCATGTATATCCTTATATCTCGCAATTTAGCAGTTTGACAAGCAATTTTGCCTATACTGCCAGACCAAGAAACATTAAATAAATTTAATGTTTCTTTCTCTTTTTACTGACATAATTTGCGTAGGGCTGATCACCACGAAGCTCTTTCACTAGCATTGCATTTTTGCTGCGTAAAAACTCTACAACCTCGGTGTTTTCAGGCGCATTAATGACGTTGCTTATCTCATTCGGATCGTTTTCCAAATCAAACAATTCCTCATACACCGGTTTTTCGCCCTTAATAGAAGCCACGCTCATTTTTGCATACGACTGGTCTTTTTTCTTATTAAAATAGCGAATGTATTTCCATTTATGGGTACGAACTCCTTCCATACGCGGGTAGTTTTGTATTGTCATCATATTTTCGAGGAACAGTGCTTGACGCCAATCCTTATTAGCATCCGCATTATTCTGTGCTAGCATAAGCGGCTTTAAACTCTGTCCTTGCATTTGTGCAGGAATGTCGTTGTTGGTTAAATCCAGTAAGGTAGGAGCAATATCAACCAAGGCAACCAACTCATTACTTTTATCCGCTTTGTTATCTTTTAATCGTGGATCATAAACCACCAGCGGTACTTTTACTGACGGTTCATATAAGTGTACTTTTCCACCTAAACCAAACTGGCCATGCATTAAGCCGTGATCAGAGGTAAATACAATCACCGTGTTTTCTGCAATGCCTTGTTCATCTAGGTGACTTAAGAGCTTACCTATCAACTTATCAATGCCCGAAATGGCTTGCATTTCTCTTATTTTTCGCTCTTTTAATGCCGCAGGTGATTTAACGTAATCATAGCCTTTATTAAATTTGCCGTTATAAACATTTTTAGGAATTTTAGGCGACTTTATTTCTTTTCGTGCTACGTAAGTATCGGGCAGATTTATTTCATCAATCTGATCTCTATACGCGGATTTATACAGCTCTAAATCACTCTCACGCAACTTCATTCTAGACGTACTATTACCATGAGGCACATTGAAATTAATCATCAGCGCAAATGGTTTATCTTTTGGTCTACTGTCAAGAAAGTTATAACCGGCCTGGAACGCTTCATTGGGCTGCATGAAGTTATCTAAACCTTCCTCTAAAATCTCAACTTGCGTATCAGCGGTGGCATTTTTGAAAATAGCGTGCTTTTTTCTCTCTTTAGGATAAAAACCTAAGTGCCCATGACTGGCGTACCAATAATCAAAGCTATTGTCCATAACGCCGCTGTCATAACCCGTTTGACCAGCCTCATTCTTACCAACTGGGGTATGATTTTTACCAATCCAGCCAACAAAATAGCCGGCATCTTTTAATAACATTGGATACGTTTGCGACCATGCTTGCTCGGTCATACTACTATTAGAGTTAAAATTGATCCCATGACGGCGCTCGTACAAGCCTGTCAGTAAACTGGTGCGGCTTGGCGTACACACAGCACTGGTAGCAAAGCTCTTGGCAAACACAGTACCATTGGCAGCTAAGTTATCAATATTAGGGGTTTGAATGACCGGATGACCTTCATATCCAGTAACCCCGGCACGCATATCATCAGCTAAAATAACAATCACATTTGGCGGTGTAGCTGCGCCGGAATCGGCGTGGTTACTCACTAAATCATTACTTACGCTGTTGCCGTTATTACTATTTGAGCTGCACGCTGTAATTCCCAGTGCTAGCGAAATACCTATACATATTAACGCATTGCGATTCATCGACTTTCCTTCATTATTTTTGTTCATTACTCAGCTGCGTTTAAGGCTACTAACAAATCAGCTAACCAGCAGGGAGCTTAAAATAACTGTAACGGCTTGGGGCATAAGCCTAAATTAAGCGTATGCCCCTACTAGCCTAACAATTACAATTGATACCTATCCGATTTAACTAAAAAGTTATTCTCATCAATGAGTACAAATACATAAGCTTCATGCTCTTTAGGAACAACACCCGAAACAGTCATTTGTTGTTGATCAATCTCTACAGGTACTTTTTTATAAGTAATAACTAGCTTTCCGCGTTTTTCACGTTTGTCGCTACCTTTAGTTTTTGCTATTTCTAAAAGCATATACGCTTCTTTAACCTTCGTTTTACCCGGCACTAATTTAATTTGTGCAACGCGATCGGCTTGATTAAATGTACTTGAGGCAACTTTAGGAACCAATAATCTAGTCACGCCGTTGGCTGCATTTTCCGGATTTAATTTTGGAAAAATAGCATTATTCTCAGCCAATAGTTGCGCTAAATTTTTCGATAATTGCTGCACTACGTCAGCATATTCAGGCATTTTTGCTAAATCGTGCTTTTCTTCAATATCAAAGCGTTTTCCACCTTTGTATAAGCGATATAACGAATAGCTATTATCTATGTGATGTAACGTTAGTTTAAAGTCACCTTCACGAATAGCACTTTGCATAGACGGATCACTATTGTGTGGAAAATGCCAAAAGAGATTTTCCCGAACCTCACCATTATCATACGTTGCTGGCTTATTTTCGTCTTGCAGTACCGGCGACAAGTTAACACCGCTTAACTTTTCTTTGTCATTTTTAGCTATCGTTGAATCCGTGAGTGCTAAAATAGTTGGGTAATAATCAAGCTGATTAACGATCCCGTGATGACTAACATTTTTCTTGACCGTTGGGCCCGCTACCACCATAGGCACTCGGATCCCGCCTTCTTCAGTATGTTTTTTACCCATGTCTAAAGGAAAATTATCGGTAATGATTTCTTTACCTGACTTCTCAGCTCCACCGTTATCCGAAGATAAGAAGATATAAGTGGTCTCTATTAACTTTTTACCTGGATTGCGCGGGTCATCAGTTTGCTCCAATAACGACACCAAACGACCTAAACTCCAATCAACCGTTGTCACCATCGCGCCATAATACGGATTAGTTTGACCAGCTGTTGTAACTGGATCTGCCGTGGTTGGGAAAGGGATACCCAGTTTATCGGTATAGTATTCAAGCAATGCTTTATTTTTAGTAATGATTGGCGTGTGTACCATCCAATGTGCTAAATAAAGAAAGAAAGGTTGATCCTTATTTGTTTGGACAAAATTTAATGCATTTTCAGTTACCAAATCAAGTGGGTAAGCAATACCATCTGGATGCTTTTCACTGTATGGCGGATACTTTTCCTTGCTTAGTGGAAACTTCGCGTTATCAAAATCTTTATGGCGTTGTTTGCTGTTTGAGTGCACACCGCGTTTATCAAATGAAAAATCAAAACCAGCCGTTTTCGGTGCATTACTGGCGTAATGCCCTAAATGCCACTTACCTACATGACCTGTTTTATAACCGTTTGCTTTTAACGCATCTGCCAAGGTTAAAATATCATCCGCCAGATGATCGTTATAGAAAGGTTCGATAAGTTGAGTGCGTTTATTTCGAGGGGCTGGCAGCCCAGCACCTAAAACGTGGGTCAGATTTGTTTTTGCAGGGTGCTGACCCGATAACAATCCGCCTCTTGATGGCGCACATGTTGGCGCCGAAGAATAAGCTTGTGTAAAGTTCATGCCCTGCTTCGCAAGCTCTACCATATTAGGAGTTTCCCACGGAGTAGGCTCATCGATATCATTGAGTGGGGTATCTTGCCAGCCTAAATCATCCACATAAAAAACGATAATATTTGGTTTTATAAGCTCAGATTTCTCTGCCTTCGCGGTGCCGGCTAAGGCACCCGCGGATACACTCATTAGCATTGAAAAGCTAAATGATGCCAGTAGTATTTTTTTCATCAGAAATCCTTATTCTACAATAGGCGTTAAATGAATAGCGCGAAGATTAATACCACCACCGACAACCTGACCTTTCGGGGTAACAGTAATAGATTGTTTACCTTGTTTAAGCGTAACCACGCCTACTTCATCAGTGCGGTAACGATATAGAGTTTTTCCTTTGCCTTGACGCTTAGAATTTTTTCGTTCACCCGTATCGAGCGCTTGCATCATTAAGATTTCACCATTAAATGAGAACACCCACTCACTAAAGTCAACGATGTCATCAGCTGAGTACTCCACCTCTATAAAGTAATCGCCCGGCTCAGCCACATCGACTTTCCATTCGCCTTTACCATTATCTTGCCAATTTAATAAATTGTTTGCGTAATTCCAATCACCAAACTTTTGCATCCAACGAATTTCTTTTTTAGTACAGCCATCACAGCTTGCGAAAACCGAATTAATCGTTGTTTTAATACTGGGATCGATACCAATCGTGGTATCTACTTGCGGCTCACCGGTTAATTCAACAACAATAACCGGAACTAAAGAGTCAGGTTTTTCCATCGTTAATGTGAAGCTTGTCCAGCCATTATCCTGCTGCGTGTAGCCAACTTCCCTTTGCTCTGAATCAAATAAGCTTTCCATAAACCCTGGCTCTTGCGCATTTAATAGTCGAGCCGAGCTGATCTCGTTTTTTAAACCCGCTAAGTGAATCTGATCGTTTTCAGGCCATTCAAACACATGCAAATATAGCTTATTACCCTTAACTGTAATATCTCCCCATGCTTGCGCTCGTCCCCACGGTGAGCCTTTTGCTCCATAGATAGTTTCACCACTATGTGATAACCATTGTCCAGCTCGGCGTAAACCTTTAGCTGCCATTTCGGGTACTTCACCGTTTCCTCTCGGCCCAATATTGAGCATGTAATTACCGCCACGCGCCACGGTTGAAATTAAACGATGTAATATTTCTGTTCCCGACTTCCAATTTTTATCATACCAGGCGTCGCCCCAACTATTGTTCGTTGTATCTATCGTTTCCCAAAGGCCTGGGTGATTTACCTGTGACAAGCTATGATCCCCTAAGGTAGAAAAGTCGCCCACCCCATTACCGATACGGCTATTAATCATAGCTTGGGGTTGTAAACTACGGGTTAAATCAACTAATTGCTGAGATTGCGCCTTTGTCATATCCCCTGGGGTATCGAACCAAACTGTGCGAATAGGCCCATATTCAGTCAATAACTCAGTTACTTGAGGGATAACTTTACGCTCAAAGTATTCCGTAAAATCGCCTTCTTGCTTTTCAGATGACCATGGAATACTAGCGCTACCTTGTTCGTACCAATCCTGCATTTGCGAATAATAAAAGCCCAGCCCTATTCCCGCTTCAGCACATGCATCCGCTAATTCTTTTAACGGATCACGTTTATATGGGCTTGCATCTTCAATGTCATAAGTGCTGCTTTTCGAATGATACATAGCAAAACCTTCATGGTGTTTTGCGGTAATTACAATATTTTTCATTCCCGCATCAACAGCCAATTGCACAATGGCTTTTGCATCAAACTCTGTGGGGTTAAATTGTTTAGCTAATTCTTTATATTCTTGTTTTGGAATATCAGCAACGCGCCCCGACATTAACCACTCAGAAATCCCATAGTACGTCTTTCCTTGCCACTCACCCGCAGGAATAGAAAACAATCCCCAATGTATAAACATTGAATATTTGTCTTGTGCAAACCATTCGCCACGTTCTGCATTGGCATGCTTGGCCTTGTCGATAGCGCTATCGCCCCACAACTCATCCATAGATTGCGTTGCTTCTGCGTTATTTTGTTGTGCGTATACGGGGATAGACATCACACTAGAAAGAAGTAATGCGCTGGCAATTGAGACTGCAAGCTTTTGTCTTATTAATTTCATTGCTATTCCTATAATCTATATATTTAGTACGTGTCGTTTCTTTGCACTCGAAACTGTTTTTACCCAAAGTAAAAGTGCTAAATTCAGTGTTCGACTGCAGTGTTGAAACCACTTTTTTAATTGTGAATAAATTACTGTCTTAATTCTGAGAATGTCGATGGCTTAGGCGATGTAGGTAATGTCTCGTTCCAAGCGATTGCTAAGCCAGTTAACTTTTTAACAATTGCTGGATACTGACTGGCAACATTCATCGTTTCACCGCGATCTCTCATAATGTTGTAGAGTTCGATACGGTTTTCATGTTGAAAATAGAATAACTTCCAGGGTCCTTCACGCACCGCAAGCATTGGTTTTTTGCCCGACTTTTTGCCATATTGCCATTGCCAGTACAAAGGTTTTTCACGCGTCAAAGTGCCACCTTTTAATAAAGCCAGAATACTTTGCCCGTCAGGTTGGTAATTTTGAGGTAATTTTGCACCCGCAATGTCTGCAAAAGTAGGTAATAAATCAACCGCGGTCACAACGGATTCAGTATCTACTCGCCCTGCTGGTACCGTGGTCGGCCAACGCACTAAAAAGGGAACCCGTAATCCACCTTCATAAGTGTCACGTTTCTGTCCGCGTAATCCTGCAGTTGTACCAACACTAAAATATGTGCCTAAGGGGTCAATACCTTCTACTTTTCCGTCTGGGTCATGATGGTGAAAATGCTTATTTTTCGACCCCGTCACTTCAGGGCCATTATCGCTTGAAAACACAATGAGTGTATTTTCAGCTAAATTTAATTCATCTAACAGGTTTAGTATTTTGCCTATACGTTGATCGGCTCCATCTACAACCGCAGCATAAACTTGATCTTGCTCGTTTAAATGGGTGTACTTTGCCATGGAATCCTGCGGCGGATAATGCGGCGTATGTGTTTCGTGGATCCATAAATTAATAAAAAAAGGGACGTCTTTATTACGTTTAATAAAATCGGTCGCATCATCATATAATTTAAAGGTATCGGTTTGTGGACCCGGCCCATTAAATACAGCCGCTTCGTCGTACCCATACTCAGTGGGTAATGGCGCATCTTTAATATTTCGATTGGTTAAATGCCATTTTCCGAAGTGAGCCGTTTTATAGCCCGCCTGTTGCAAAACTCTTGGCATGGTCACAACATTTTTATCTAGCCAATCTGGCATGGCATAATTATCGTGGTGCTCATAAGTGGCAAAGTGACGATGAACACTGTTTCTTGCCGGATACTGACCGGTTAAAACCGCTGCTCGACTAGGAGAACATACAGGGTTAGACACACTAAATTGATAAAATTCAGAACCTTCATTTGCTAACCTATCAATGTTTGGAGTTCGAATATCTGGATGGCCATGTTTACTGATATCTCCCCAACCTAAATCATCAGCGAAAATGAAAATGATATTTGGCTTTTCTGTCTGTTTCGCAGAGTCAACTTTAATAGCTGCACAAGACGCCGAAGCCATAAATATGCCTGCAACCGCAACAAAGATTTTTATTTTATTAAATGTCACTACTATTCCCCTACATCTTTTAAGGAAGTTAAGCTGATAAGTTAAGGCCTTTGCATACAACAAGGACCTTAACTGTTCAAAGACTGCTATTTAACTTACTTATTTTTTTTCTTTTTCTTCTTTTTTGCTTGGGCTGCAAATTCCTCTGGCGTCAGTGAACCATTTCCATCCACATCTAATCGAGCGAAACGCTTAGGACCTTTTTTAGGATTTTTAATTTTTGCGGAAAACTCTTCTACTGACAATGCGCCATCAGAATTAGTATCGAGTTTACTAAAGCGACTTTTTTTAGCGTGTGCCTCTGTAGAAACTACAAATAATAGTGCTGTGACAACTACACTTGATAATGTTGTTTTTAAAACATTTTTCATGGTGACATCCTTATTTAACTGTTTGTGTGTGAAATTTTTAAACTGATGACAACTCATCTGTCACCCAGTAACTATATCTAATCCATCGAGCTTTAATGCGGGTTGAAACGTTCGATTAAGCAATATAAACATTCGGCTCGCTCACTTGTTTTTACAATCCTTTAAATCACGAAAGATCTAGATAACATCAGATTAACACAAGATAATCTCGTATGTAAAAATATATTTTATATATAAACAAGGTATCGTAATTTTACATTTACCTTTATATACAGCGATAACTTAACAGTGGCATTTTATTATTCACTGCCACTATAAAAGTGATCACTCGTTTAATATCAGTGTTGAATCTTTGTTAAAACCAATTAAAGCTGTTATCTTTTAAATTTACCAGTAAAACTTTAATTTAAATATAAACCGAAGTGTGAGTCTGCAGGAATATCTCAATATGATTTTTAATAATAGACATAGAAAAATACCGGTACCGTTTGTAAAGAAGCTACTATTAATCGTCGCTATCGCATTCACGTCAGCATGTTCAAACGATAACCCGGTCAGCCAGGCAAAGCCCAGTGCTAAGCAGTTACCTAACATCGTGATTTTATATGCCGATGATCTAGGGGCTGGCGATTTAGGTAGTTTTAATCAAAGCTCTAAAATACCTACCCCTAATTTAGATAAATTAGCGATGCAAGGGCTAAGCTTTACCGATGCTCATTCGTCATCGGGTGTCTGTTCCCCTTCTCGATATGCATTACTGACTGGGCAATATCATTGGCGTAAATTCCACGACATTGTAAAGACATTCGGAGAGTCTGTTTTTGACCCTGAGCAACTTACTCTGCCAGAAATGTTGCAACAAAAAGGCTACACCACGGCAGCCATTGGCAAGTGGCATTTAGGTTGGGATTGGAGCTCTATCAGAAAGCAAGATGCGCCGCTAAGCGCAGTTGCGCCCAACGATTTTGATTGGCACAAAGCAATAGAAAACGGGCCAACCGCCCATGGCTTTGACTATTACTTTGGAGACAACGTAATTAACTTTCCGCCCTATGTCTGGATCAAAAATAACCGCGTAACCCAAATACCCGACACGATGGTCGATGGTACCTTATGGAAAAATAAAGAAGGAAAAATGCGTTATCGAGAGGGCCCAATGATAACCGGGTGGGATCCTTATGAAAATATTCCCACCACCACCCAAAAAGGCATCGATTTTATTACTGAAAAAGCCAAACATCAGCAACCTTTCTTTTTATACTTTGCCTACCCTTCTCCTCACGCCCCTATCATTCCAAATGACGAGTTTGACAATACTTCGCTGGCAGGGCCGTATGGCGATCTGATAGTGGAAACCGATGATTCGATTGGTCAACTCCTTAGTGCTATCGATAAAGCTGGCATTACAGACAATACGCTAATTATTTTTAGCTCCGATAACGGCCCTGAAAATTACGCATACCTTAGAGATCAAAAATTTGATCACTGGTCATCTTATCCTTTTCGCGGCTTAAAACGAGATACCTATGAAGGCGGCCATAGAGTGCCGATGATAGTGCGCTGGCCAAATCATGTGCAAGCCAATAGCAAGACCGATGAATTAGTGTCGCAAATTGATTTAATGGCCACCATTGCTGCCATTATCGATTTTAGCCTACCAGGCGATGCTGCCGAAGACTCCTTTAACTTATTGCGGCTCTGGACAGGTCAATCTGCTAAAAGTCCTCGTCACGCTTTGGTTCATAATACAACTAAAGGAAAATTTGCCATTCGTAGCAATGATTGGACCTTTATTGATGCCCCCTCGGGCAATCAAAATGGTAATTTGGCACGCTTCAATTATGAAAATTGGCAAAAAAAACATGGTTATCAAACTGACGATAACGAAAAGGGCCAATTATTTGATATGCAAAATGACAGTGGGCAGCGCTTTAATCTCATTGAAAAGCACCCAGAAAAAGCCCGTCAGTTACGCCAGCTATTAGAACAAATAAAAACGCAAGATGGGTCGGCTCCCCATCTAAATAAATAACCATAATTCATTGCGCCACCCCTTAGTTCGGGTGGCGTAGCGGCAACTAACATGACAGTAAAAGTGCCGTTAACCTTAAACTGCTCTAAAAATGGATGACACGTTATCGCCAATGGGTATTAAAGAAGCTCAACTAAAAACCAGTAACTTAAACAACCACTTCGATAGAAATGCCGCGCCCCTTCTAATACCTCAAAAGCAATTGTTTTATAAATAACTCCAGTTTAAACTAAAAGTGGTGTTAAAGTACGTGCTAATTAACTATAAAATTCTGCTTAAATAATGATATTTCTCAATAGTATGGATGACGTTTACAACAAGCGAGATAAAAATGGAATCGAATAAAACATATCTGTTCAAACAATCTATCAACCTGATGTTGGACCATATCCAAGAACTACCTGAAGATCAGAATATTATGGCCAATGATATGGAATTAACGAGGCAACTAAAAATAAGTCGTACGACTGTTAGAGCCTGTGTTGAGCATCTAATAGAAAATGGCTTAGTTAAGCGACAAGGATCTCACAAAGTTGTATTGCGCCAACCTCAAGACAGTGACTTTTTTGATATTGAAGATAAAGCATCAACGAAGGATAAGCAGATAGAAAAATATTTCATGAGCCTAATACATCATGGAAAATTACTACCCGGAGATCGATTTTCTGAACTAAGCCTAGCGAAGAACTCCGGCTGTACCACCATTAGTGTTAGGGAATTTCTGATTAAATTTTCTAATAATGGTCTCATTGAGAAAATACCGCGTGGCCGCTGGAAAATGGTTAAATTTGACGAGGACTTTGCCCGAGAACTCATTTCATTTAGAGAAATGGTGGAGATGCGTGCTATCACCGAGCTATTAAAGCAGCCTAAAGACCATCCTGTCTGGCAAGAATTAAGAGAGCTTTTAGTTAAACATCAGGAAGTTAGCTTAGATATGAAAAATCGGTATTTAGAATTTCCAGATCTTGATAGAGAGCTACACTTTATTATTCTTAAAAGTGCAAAGAACCGCTTTACAAAGCAATTTTTTGATATTGTGTCCTTTGTCTGTCACTACCATTATCAATGGGATAAGACTGGAGAGCTTGAGCGCTTTACTATCGCCATCCATGAGCATATTGATTTATTGAATAATTTAGTCACCCATAATAATGCCGGGGCCATCTTAAGTTTAGAGAAACATTTACAAACGGCTGAAATTACTTTGTTACGTTGTGTTCATGGCCTAGAAAGTTAATAAACAGCGTGTATAAGCATTACAGCTGTATTAGTCCGCTTGTTTACAACTGTGCTGAGTACTCATTAGGCTACTCACGGTGTTAAATGTTTACTGACTAGTTAACGAGCACATAAAATATTATAACCATGAAAGACTGCATACAACACTTGGTAACTTAACGCCAATTCATTATGAGAAATTACAAAATGAAGTGTCCGGTTGGACTTAACCAGAATACTTTAGAATGTCGTGGTATTGAGGCAATGAACAAGCCGGGTATTTATCAAGATATTCTATCTGGTGCATAAACTGATATAGCAACGAAATTATTTTGATCTCATTACTTTTCATACGTAATTATTTCTTCTATTTTACAATCGAAGTAAGCACATAATGCATCCAAAGTACGCGTAGTTGTTGAGTAATTATTTCTTCTATTTTACAATCGAAGTAAGCACATAATGCATCCAAAGTACGCGTAGTTGTTGAGTAATTATTGTTATTAGCCATTTTTGACATAGCGGCTTTATTTACTCCTGCGGCATTTGCAACTTCATCTAACGTAATTTTACGTCATTCTTTCAATGACTTAGCTTCGATTAATTCCTTTAAGTTATAAACAATCATTTTAATACAACCAATTATTTAAAAATTTCTTTACAGGATACTTTATGTATAATTCAATCACTTTAGTTTCTTGTAAAGATGCTTTTATGATTAAAAATGAATTTACTTTGCTTTCTGCTAAAGAACTTTCAAGCCTTATTAAGTTCAGCCCAGATTACATTAACCGTAAGTTGAAAGACAATATTTTTTGAGGGTGAGCATTACATTAGACCTTTTGGATCAAGAAAAATACTTTACCTTTTAGAAAGTGTAATGGAAGAAATGTACAACACCACGTCTAAAGCTGAACGCGAATTTGTCATTCCTCTCGCAAGTGGAGGTGTATGTTATGGCTAGTGTAAGAAGCCGAAACGATAAGTTGTTTTTTGATTTTTATTATCAAAATATACGATGTCGTGAGCAGACCTTACTCAAGGATACAGAAGCTAATCGTATCAAACTTGAGAAAGTTCTAGAAAATATTGAAATTCAAATTATGCTCGAGCGTTTTGTTTACCGAGATATGTTTCCGAATAGCAACCGCTACAAGGCTTTTAAACTGTTTGATGACCAGATAAAAGCTAATGCAACGAATAGAGCTGATGTTACTTTACAGAGCATACCTAATTTCGATACGGTCAATTATAAGTGGCTAGAAGAAAGTAAAATTCATTGGAAAATTAGTCATATTAAAAATGTGTCTATGATCTTTGAGCGTTATTTAATTCCTGAATTTGGCAAGTTTAATCTCAGGGCAAGATCACGAATAGAGAGTGCTTTATTACCTGAGGTCACACGACAAGCGTCTGACGGTGTGTTGTTTAATGAAGCCGATAATCAGAAGCGAAAAAGCAATTATTGTTGGAGTAAAATATGCCTTTAAAATAAGCTTAGGGTATGAACAGTGGTTATAAGGTTTAACTACTAAAATTTATGGCCACCTCCCTCAGTGAGGCAGCCAAAATAGGTTTAAAACAACGATTCAAATGTGCCATCAGGAAATAATATCCCCGGAACACCTCTAACTGCGGTAACATCAGCAATTTGGGTATCACCGAAATATAAACCGCCGCTGTAATTTCGACCCTTTTGTTTAATATCAAGCCACCTACCATGTTGTCCCTTGATGACTGCATTGATATTTTCACCCACTTGACGCAGTGTGAGTTCAAGAGCTCGTTGCTCCAGAGTTAAAAATAAATCTGCGTTACTTATATTATCTAACTCATCAAGCTCGCCAACATAAGCTAGCTTAAAACCAGGGGCCCCTTGCAAAGGCATATCTAGTTGTAATGAGAAATCGATATTGGCATTCACTTCATTAATAAATGGCGTAGTTTCAATAGCCTGAAAAGTTATTCCCGTAGTCTGCAAATCAGAATTTATTTCACCATCAAAATCAAAGCCTGACACTACAGTTAACAATTCTTCAAATGGACTTACAAACCTATCAATAGATGCCGTAATTTTACCTACCAGCTGACTATTGCTTTTTTCAAGCAAAATATCAGTAGTAATCGTGCCAATGCCTGTGACTTCATCTTGCTCAAGCTCAAAAGGATCATCTGTGCCATCAAAACTAATAACAAGTTCACTTACATCAACAGTCAGAACTGTTGAATCATTACTAATTTTTGCATTCAACTGACCAATAATTTGATTGCCCAGCACGCTGCTGATTTGCCATTTTGGTACATTCATATCAATAGCAATTTGCTGATTATTATATTGTCCGGTGATCTGCCATGTATAAGGGGAATCTGTATAAACAATATTTAGATCACCCAAACTATAAGTACCAGAACCTGCATCTGAAATAGGTGAAAAATTTGAGAGTACATCATAAATTACATTACTCAGTGCAAGAACTGTTTGCTGAGAGTCAGAGTCGAGTAATATTTCAGCTTCATTTAACTTCGCTTCAAGTTCATCGCTATACTTTTGTTCTTGTAGTCGAATAACACCGATTACATCACGAACATCTTCAAGCAACGCTGTTGATTCAAGAGCTTGATCACTGGTATCAAAAGGTTGTGTTTGGCTAAGCTGGCCAATTGAAAACACACGTTGTTTAACATCCCCGATGACGGCTTGGATCAATTGATTACCTTTGATATTTAGTAGGTTTTCTGTGGCGTATTGCTGCGCATAGAGCGCATAATCTGCGATACCTGATAATTCAGGCGTGATGGAAGTTTGCGGGTCAATATCTGTGCCAAGGTTCGCTTCCACCTCTTTTGCAGCTTGCAGAATCACGCCATAAGTTAGTGCATTAGTCAAAATTTCAGCTTCAAGGTTATCATTCAGCTGACTATGCGTTAAATGATAGAAAGGTGTTGCACTTAAGCTTGCAAGGCTCATATCTAAGCTTTCATCGACAGCAAGTGAGCTCAAAGGTGAAAGGTATACTTTATTTTCCCCAGGCGCGGTAAAGAATATAGCTTTATAACTTAAAGAAAACGGCATTACTTCTTCAAAATCTAAAACACGATTGCCATTAAGATCATTTTCGTTATCTCTAAGGGTACGGCCGCAACCATCAAAGCTCGGACACGTTAAACTGGTTGATTCAGAGATAAACTCAACGCGATGATAATTTAAACTATCAATCTGCAATGTCACTGAATTAATGTCTTCAACAATGAGCGTTTCAACTTCAGAAGAGTCTTCGCTACTAATAATTAGCGTTCCAGCTGAACTTTGCCAAGGTGCAATATAAAAGCTAACCGTCGATGATGTTTCAACAGTAAGCGAAGTTGAATCGGTGTTAGATGAGTCATCAGAAGAACTACCACATCCTGTTAGCGCCAAAATGAAGCAGCTTGATAATATTTTTTTCAACATAGGTGATCCTTAAAACGCTAACTTCATATACCAATTCAAATTGGCATAATAGGCTTTATCAATATTTAGATTATCTGTTTGTACATTTAACCCAAAATAATCATTTTCTATACCAACTAAAAATGATTCACTATTAGTTTCATAACCACCAATTAAAGCCCAATGATCCCAAAAGTGAAAACGCCCTTTTACTTGTGAGAAAGTATCTTTATCGTAACGCTTTATCATTATTTCGCTAGAGAACTGTGAATTAATACGATAATCCACATAGGCTTTTAACCGGACAGGCATTTCATAAGTGTGCGTTTTTTCGTGGCCCAGTTCAGATGTGGCTAGGCGTATAGTCGGTTCTGTAGCAATGCCACCGTCTGAAGTCTCTGTAAATGGTACCTCAGTGGTATAACCATTAACAAAGCCGCTGTCTTTATATTCTGTTTCGTAAAATAAATCCTGTGCCAAGAAACCTAGAGTTAAATCTTGATTTATCTTCCAATCAGCGGCTAAATCAAAGCTGTAACCTATGCCTGATGGATTTTCATCGGGAGTAAAACGCTTAAATAACACATCTTTTGAAAAATAATAATCAACCTCTAACGCCCCTTGGATTTCATCACTGTATACTGTGCCCTCTACATTTGCATCTTGAAAATGAGTACTGGCGAACACAGTAAGTTTAGGCGTGATTGTAAGCGCATCTGACTCTAAAAATTTAAAATCATAAGAGATAAATAAACCATTGGTAGTCGATTGTTTACCATCTAAATAATAAACATAATCGCGCTCTTCAAATGGCAGGTCATTTTTTTCGGTATGCAAGTATTTAGCCGTGTCAGGATCAAAACTTAATACATAATCAAAACGGCTTTGATAACCAATTTTAAAATTACCGTAACCAACACCAAGTTCAAATACATTATAAGTGAATGCGCTATCACCGGAGGTTAGCGGTGCATCAAAATCATCAATAAATGCTTTAACGGGTTGTGCTTCGGTATAAACTTCAGAATCAAACGTTGAGAAAATTTGAAAATCGCTATCTGCGTAGCTAAATGGGGAAATTAGTAGTGTGGAAAATCCTAACGTAAGAATTTTTTTTTTCATACTTTTATCACTTGTTATTATTGTAGTTAAGAGGGAGAGTATTTCTCCCTCTTATCGTTACATTACTTAGATTCGTCTAAGAATGTAATATCGGTATAATCAATCACTGTACCATCAATGTACTCTACTGAAATACCATTTGTGATTTCAGTTACAGTACCAAACTGCATCATCATGTCGTTATATGTCGCTTCTACAGAGCCTTTAAACTCTTCATCACTATCAGAAGCTGACATTGAAATACTGTAGTTAATTTCATTATGGAGTTTAACGTCAACACCATAAGTATCATCTTCTTCTGAATCATCTAGCCAAAGCATAGCTGTGAAATCAAGCTCACTCGCCACACCTGAAGCAGTAATATTTACCATTTCAGTCATATCATTACCACTGATATTAACAGTACCAATGAAACCGACATCGCCATCAGTGAAGCTTAACTGATTCCCCGATTCCATGTTAACTAAAGAGCTGTCAAAAATATCATCAAATGAAACATCACCACTAAAATCAAACACAGCGCATGTATCACCTGGCTCTGCATTACCAGCTAAACACGCTGATGCAACTATTGATAAGTCATCGTTTGAATTACCTAAGGATGCCATTACTGTGTGAGTAACTTCATCGTTGTCATCAAGCACATCAACTGCAAGGTAACCTTTATAGGCTAACGCTAAACGCGCAGGTGCCTCGGTTTTACTTGAGTCATAGATATACTCACCTTTTAATTCAACAAATTGCTCACCATCTTCGTGGCTAAGTGTTAAAAACAGACGTTGGTCACCTTGGTTTGTCTTATTAAAGCTATATGTCCATTGTGGGTAACGAGTTGATACAACATCAGTGGCTTCATCACCTAAGTCATAAGCCTCATCTAAAACGTCATACACCATTTCACCTACATCAAATGCCGCTTTACCACCTGTTTTAGTCACAAGTGAAACGTCGCTTATAGTTGCTGTATCCGCTTTAACTTGAGTAAGGAACTCAAACTTAGCAACGGCCATGGTTGCATCATTAAGTAATGTTTGTGCTGTTGATAAAGCAGTTGCCGCTTGGCTTACAAGTTCTGTTGACGAAGTCATCGCACTCGTTGCTGATGCAGCAAGTTCTGTTGCTAAATTTTTATCAGCCTCTTCTTCTGCCAGCGCTTCTAAGGCAACTGCTGCTGATGAGCCTGCTGTAGCAGCAAGCTCAAGCTGCTGAGCATCAGCTGCTAGCTGTTGTGCCGCTATAATCGCAGTGTTAGCAACTTCAATTGCAGATGCGGCTATCTCAGAATTAGCGAGCATAGCAGCATCCACGGCTATCATCGCGGTTTCTAATGCTGCAGCAGAAGTCTCAACTGTACTTTGCGCTGTAGCGATGCTCGTTGATGCGGCTGTCGCATTTGCAATAGCTACATCGAGCTCTAGGCCCAAAGCGGTAACCGCATCGCTGGCACGAGTTACTTGCGCCTCAACACCTGCAATTATCGCGTTTACTTCTGCAAGACCCGATGTTAAATCAGTTTCAAGGGTTTGTGCGGTAGCAAGTAGCTGATCATAGTTATCATCTTTATCCGCAAGGATTTGCGCAGTGGCTACCAAACCATTTGCTTTCGTTAAGGCTGTTTGAATTGCAAGTTGCCACTCATTGTATTGTGGTAGGTTAGTAGACAAAGCAAAGACAGCATCATTAAAGGCTAAAACTTGCTCTGATGTTTCAAGGCCAGCATCACCTAATTCGACAACTGTCTCTAATGCTGTTTCTGCACCTTCTACTTGCGGAGCAACTAACTCAATAAAACCTTGGGTAGCCATAATTTGTGCTGTTACTTCGCCAGCAACTTGAGCATCAAAGTCTTCTCCTACATCACAGTTGTCTGTACAGCCAATTTCTTCAAGCGCATCTTTAACTTCTTTCGCAGTCTCAATTAAATCTTCGCCAACACCGGCTTCAGTTGCTTTCGCTTTTACATTTTCAACGGCAGCGGTTGCATTGCTTTTTAATTTTGCAATCGCTTCAGGGTCAGTGATCCCCATATTCTCTGCAACTTTGGCAAACGCTTCATCAATACCTTCACCTGTAATTACGGCAGCAAAAATTAAGCTTGTATTCTCAACGGCTTTTTGTAGCTCAGCCGCAATATGTTTTATCGCGTCATTATCATTATTTGCTACTTTACCTTCTTGCACCGCGGTTGAAAGGTTAGCAATAACATCGCTCAACGAGCCATTTTCCTCGGTCCCTGCAAGTGACTGCAATGATACGGCAGTTTGAACAAGTGCTAATGTTCCAGCATCTAACGCATCGCCTTCGCTAATATCGGTAAAATCGACTGCACCGCCCAGTGAAATATCTGCAAGTAAAGCAGATGCCTTTATTGCCGTATCTGGGCCGAGTACTTGCACTAAAGTTTTAAGGCTCGCTGTTGCAATTGTGTCATCTGATACAGCCGTTCCTTCTTTTGCTGAATCAAGTAGCATTTTCGCAGCAATACTTGTGTATAAAGTCACGTTTGCAAAATATGAGTTGACTGATGCATCCCCTTCGGCAAAATTTGCGTTTCGTACATTACTAGCCGCTGTTTCCGGTGCTTTAATATATTTAACAACTTGCAGTGTTAAATCATCTTTATACCACTCGCCAAAATCAATGCTTGCATCGCCATTATTTACCATTCCTGCTTCTTCAGATGCTGCTGGCGTTTCTGCGTAATCACCACAACCAACAAAAGAGTCACACTTAACGTAGCTCTCATCGCCTTCTTTTGCAGCGGTTACTGTAATAGTAAGAGGTCCGGTAAAATCATCTTCGATAAAGATACTATACGCACCATTTACCGCGGTCATCACCGACTCAGGGTTAGATTCTAAAACTTTAGCTTGTGCGCTTGCATCGGCATCAGCTTGAGATGTCGTTGATTCAGCAGTAAAGCTTTCATCTGCGGCTTGTAAACGAAAAGCGACGGGGATTTCTTCGCCAGCATCGTTAAGCGTTGTTACGCTCAGTTGTGCTTTACTTAAAGCACCTTTTACCGCTTTACCAGATACTTGCGTATTAAAGTTAGTAGATACTTCGGCGTTATATACTGTGACAGGATCCGGTTTAACATATTTATTGTTGTCATTATCCGAACCACAACCTGTTAGGCCGAGTGTCAGTGCAACCGAGGCTGCGATTGGAGTAAATTTTATTATTTTAGTCGCCATGTAAATCTCCTTGAGCGCTTGTTATTAAATAGTACTATTTAAGATAAGACTACATCAATATGATTGAACTATTAAGTTAAAATTTTGTATCAGGCTGTACATACTTATGTAATGAGCCATTAATTCTTATGAGTTTTCTAATTTAGCATTGATTTATGACAATTTGCGGTAATTACTAATTTAAAATTCAATCTCTTTTAAGCTCTTCAACACCATTGCAGGGATAAATAAAAGTAAATAAAAACAAGGAGATGTATTCAAACTCTAGCTAGTATAATTTGTCGATCTAATTTAATAGATTCTTTTTACTGTAGATTGGGGGGATTCCCCCCCTTTGTTGGACTATTTACATTCTTTCACATATGTAAAATCACTTTGCAGTTATTTTAGTGATTTGCTCCATTGAGATCGTAAGGTACACGCACAACCCCTTCCATCAATACCCTTGCGCTGCGGCTCATACTGGCTTTTGTTACTTGCCAATTACCATTGACTAACTTAGCCTGCGCGCCGACTTTTAAGGTGCCTGATGGATGACCAAAATTTATTTCGCTTAACTCACCGCCACCCGCAGCTAAATTCACTAAAGTGCCTTGTATTGCAGCAGCGGTGCCTATTGCAACCGCCGCTGTGCCCATCATGGCGTGATGCAGCTTACCCATCGACATTGCGCGTACTACTAAATCAATACTGGAATCAGTTATCTCTTTTGCGCTTGATGCTGTGTAAGAAGTAGGCTTATTAACAAATGCCACCTTAGGTGTGTGTTGGCGACCTACGGCTTCATTTATATTGCTGATTAACCCCATCTTAACGGCGCCATGGGCACGGATAGACTCAAGCTTAGCTAGGGCTTGCTCGTCGTTATTTATATCGTCCTGTAGCTCTGTACCGGTATAGCCAATATCTTGTGCGTTCACAAACACAGTAGGAATACCTGCGTTGATCATCGTCGCTTTGAGTGAACCAAACTCTGGCACTTCAAGCTCATCAACGACATTTCCTGTTGGGAATAATGCACCATCACCGTCTGCTGGGTTCATAAACTCAAGCTTTACTTCAGCTGCTGGAAATGTCACACCATCGAGTTCAAAATCTCCGGTTTCTTGTACTTCGCCTTGTGTAATTGGCACATGCACTAAGATAGTTTTTTTAATATTAGCTTGCCACACTCGTACTATAGCTATCCCGTTTTCTGGAATACGTGCGCTATCAACTAGTCCGTTACTTATTGCAAAAGCACCGACAGCTGAGGTGAGATTGCCGCAATTACCACTGAAATCTACAAAAGGCTTATCAATCGCCACTTGGCCAAATAAGTAATCAACATCGTGTTCGGGCTGCTCACTTTTACTTAAGATAACCGTTTTACTGGTACTTGATGTCGCCCCGCCCATGCCATCTGTTTGTTTGCCATAAGGATCAGGGCTGCCAATAACACGAAGTAGTAACTCATCACGGGCAGAGCCCGCTACTTGGGCGGCCTCTGGTAAATCCGTTAAATTAAAAAAAACGCCTTTGCTAGTACCACCGCGCATATAGGTTGCGGGCACTTTAATTTGTGGTTTAAATGTCATGATTGCTCCTTACGCGCTTTGGCTAGCTTCTAAAAAGTCTTGTGCAAAGCGTTGTAATACGCCCCCAGCAGCATAAATAGACAGCTCTTCTTGTGTATCAATTCGACACTTAGTTGCAACGGTAACTACATCGCCATTTGCACGAGTAATCGTTAGGTTAACATCGCCCCCGGGTGATAACTCACCTTCAACATCATAGCTTTCGCTACCATCCAGTTTGAGCGTTTTACGTGTAGTGCCAGATTTAAATTCAAGGGGCAACACCCCCATACCAATTAAGTTAGTACGGTGAATACGTTCAAACCCTTCAGCTGCAATAACTTCAACGCCAGCTAAGCGTACACCTTTTGCGGCCCAATCTCGTGACGAACCTTGGCCGTAATCAGCCCCCGCTACAATAATCAGTGGTTGTTTACGCTCCATATAAGTCTCTATTGCTTCCCACATGCGGGTAACTTGGCCTTCAGGTTCAATTCGTGCGTAAGAGCCTTGTTTAACTTCGCCGTTTTCAATGACCATTTCGTTGAGTAATTTAGGGTTTGCAAACGTCGCGCGCTGCGCCGTTAAGTGATCGCCACGGTGTGTTGCATAAGAGTTAAAGTCTTCTTCTGGCACCTTCATTTTTGTAAGGTACTCACCTGCCGCACTGCTGGCTAAAATCGCGTTAGAAGGTGATAAATGATCAGTGGTAATATTATCGCCAAGCACAGCCAACGCACGCATCCCTTTCATGGTGCGCTCACCGGCAAGTGCACCTTGCCAATACGGTGGACGGCGTATATAGGTACTTTGCTCACGCCAATCATAAAGTGGGTCGTTATCTTCACCATAATCAACGGTTAAATTAAACATTGGCTCATATACTTTTCTAAACTGCTCAGGTTTAACGCTTTGTGCTATTACTGCATCAATTTCTTCATCTGATGGCCAAATATCTTTAAGGGTAATGTCGTTACCTTGTTGATCTTGCCCGAGGACATCTTTTTCAATATCGAACCGAATAGTGCCTGCAATGGCATAAGCCACAACAAGCGGCGGAGATGCCAAGAAGGCTTGTTTTGCATAAGGGTGAATACGACCATCAAAGTTACGATTACCTGATAACACCGCGGTCGCGTATAAATCACGGTCGATCACTTCTTGTTGAATAACGGGGTCAAGCGCGCCACTCATCCCATTACAGGTAGTGCATGCAAAACCTACAATACCAAAGCCGAGCTGTTCTAATTCAGGCAATAATTTGGCATCTTCAAGGTAAGATTGCACAGCTTTTGAGCCCGGTGCGAGGGATGTTTTAACCCAAGGTTTACGGCTTAACCCTTTTGCGTTTGCATTACGTGCAATAAGGCCCGCAGCAATCACATTACGCGGATTACTGGTATTGGTACAACTTGTAATAGCGGCGATAATACATGCACCATCGGGCATCAAGCCTTGTTCATTCTCAACAACACCTGAGATCCCCGTTGTCGCTAAATCTTTAGTGGCAACACGACGATGAGGATTAGAAGGGCCTGCAATATTACGGCCAACACTGGATAAATCAAATTTAAGCACACGCTCATACTGAGCTGTTTTTAAGCTGTCGCTCCACAGACCTGTGGTTTTTGCATAGTTTTCAACAAGGGCTATTTGCTCTTCATCACGCCCTGTCAGACGCAAATAGTCTATGGTCATCTGGTCGATGTAAAACATGGCAGCTGTTGCACCAAATTCTGGCGTCATATTTGAGATAGTTGCACGATCACCTAATGTAAGCGCGTCTGCGCCTTCACCGTAAAACTCTAAATACGTTGATACTACGCGTTGCTCACGTAAAAACTCGGTGATCGCCAATACAATATCTGTTGCGGTAATACCAGGCTGGCGTTTACCTGTAAGTTCAACACCGACGATATCAGGCAAGCGCATGTATGATGCACGCCCGAGCATAACGCTTTCGGCCTCAAGGCCACCCACACCAACGGCAATCACGCCTAATGCATCAACATGAGGCGTGTGGCTATCAGTACCCACTAAGGTGTCTGGGAAAGCAATACCATCACGGTTTTGGATCACTGGCGACATTTTTTCAAGATTGATTTGATGCATGATGCCATTACCCGGCGGGATCACATCAATATTTTTAAAAGCAGTTTTGGTCCAATTAATAAAATGGAAACGGTCATCGTTACGTCTATCTTCAATGGCGCGGTTTTTCTCAAATGCGTCAGGATCAAAACCTGCATGCTCCACAGCTAATGAATGGTCGACAATTAACTGAGTAGGCACCACAGGGTTTACTTTAGCCGGATCGCCCCCTCTCTCAGCAATTGCATCCCGTAGACCTGCTAAATCAACAAGGGCTGTTTGTCCTAAAATATCGTGGCAAACAACGCGTGCTGGGTACCACGGAAAATCTAAATCTTGCTTACGTTCAATCAATTGTGACAAGGCAGCATTGAGCATATCAGGCTCACAGCGGCGAACTAAGTTCTCTGCTAATACACGCGAAGTATAAGGCAGTGTTGCATAAGCGCCCGGTTTAATGGCATCAACGGCGGCTTGCGTGTCAAAGTAATCGACATTGCTGTTCGGCAGCGGTTTTCGAAATTGGGTATTATTAATAATAGTCATGATGAGACTCGCTAATTGGGTGACGGTGTTTGCACACAGGTAGCGTGTTTAAGGAGAGTTTGAAAAACTATCAGCTAATAGCTATGTGCAATAGAAAAAGTGAGCACTGTGTTGCTGTGCTCACTGAGTCTTTTAACGTGATTCGATTGGTGTATAGCTACGTGCTTCTGGGCCAGTATAGTCAGCACTTGGGCGAATGATACGGTTATTCGCACGCTGCTCTTTAACGTGTGCTGTCCAGCCTGTTACACGGCTCATAACAAAAATAGGCGTAAACAGTTTGGTCGGAATACCCATAAAGTGATAAGCCGATGCATGGAAAAAATCAGCATTACAGAATAGTTTTTTCTCACGCCACATAACGTCTTCACAACGTACTGATACCGGGTAAAGCACATCGTCACCTACTTCTGCCGCTAATTTTTCAGACCATTTTTTAATGATCACATTACGCGGATCCGACTCACGGTAAATCGCATGACCAAAGCCCATAATTTTGTCTTTACGCTCAAGCATACCCATAATTTCTTGCTCAGCATGTTCTGCACTCGTAAACCCTTGGATCATGTCCATTGCAGCTTCATTAGCACCACCGTGTAATGGACCACGTAAAGTACCAATTGCGCCCGTTACACATGAATGAATATCAGACAAGGTTGACGCACATACACGCCCTGTAAAGGTTGATGCATTAAATTCATGCTCGGCATATAAAATAAGCGATACATTCATGACTTGAGCAAAAAGCTCAGATGGCGCTTCATCATGCAGCATTGTCAAAAAATGCGCGCCGACAGAGTCATCATCCGTTTGTGTTTCAATACGCACACCATCATGAGTAAAGCGGTACCAATAACAAATAACACTTGGGAATATTGCAACCATACGGTCAATTGCATCATCTGCGCCACTAAAGTCGTTTTCCATTTCAAGGTTGCCCAGCATTGAACAGCCTGTTCGCATTACATCCATTGGGTGAGCATCTTTTGGAATATTCTCAAGCACTGTTTTAAGTGCATCTGGCAAACTACGTAGGCTTTTAAGTTTAGCTTTATATTCTGCAAGTTCTGAGGTAGTTGGCAACTCGCCACGTGAAAGTAAAAATGATACTTCTTCAAATTGTGCTTTGTCTGCAAGCTCGCTAATATCGTAACCACAATATGTTAAACCTGAGCCTGTTTGCCCTACTGTACATAATGCTGTTTGACCTGCTACTTGCCCGCGAAGTCCTGCGCCACCTAATACTTTATCGACCATGAGTATTCTCCTACTATTTTTTATTGTTATTATTTATTTGCTGAAAAAAGGTTATCAAGGGTGTTTTCATACGTGTGATAATCTAAAAAGTCATAGAGTTCAGCACGTGTTTGCATGTTCTCGATTTGGCTTTGTTGTGAGCCTTCATTCAAAATAGCTGAATACACGTTTAACGCTGCTTTATTCATCGCTCTAAACGCACTTAACGGGTAAAGTACCATTTGCACGCCAACATCACTTAACTGCTCTTTAGTATAAATTGGTGTTTGGCCAAATTCGGTGATGTTTGCCAAAATTGGCACATTTAACGCTTTAGTGAATGCTTGATAATCAGCAAGGTCATGCACGGCTTCAGCAAAAATGGCATCAGCGCCCGCTTCAACACAGGCCGCAGCACGGTCAATCGCCGCGTTTAAGCCTTCTTTTTGAAACGCATCAGTACGCGCCATAATGTAAAAGTCGCTGTCAGTTTTAGCATCAACTGCGGCTTTTATACGGTCAACCATTTCACTTTGGCTTACGATTTCTTTGTTTGGACGATGACCACAACGCTTTTGCGCAACTTGGTCTTCAATATGAAAACCTGCCGCGCCAGCTTTAGTCATTTCTTTTACTGTGCGCGCAATGTTAAATGCCCCGCCCCAGCCTGTGTCTGCGTCAACCAATAAAGGTAAGTCACTGGCACCGGTGATACGGCGGATATCTTCAAGTACGTTATCAAGGCTGGTCATACCTAAATCAGGCATGCCGAAAGAGGCATTCGCGACACCGGCGCCAGATAAATAAATTGCTTGGTGACCCATTTTTTCAGCCATCATGGCTGTATAAGCGTTGATAGTCCCCACCACTTGCAATGGCTGGTTGTTTGCTATCGCCTGTTTAAACTTTGATCCTGCTGACATTGCTGTCTCCTTTGAACGGTCACTGCTCGAGGCAGCGTTTATTTTTAAATACTTACTATGACAGTGTGACTGTCTTAAATTACTGTGCAGCCTTCTTTTGTGCTGCTAACAAGTCGAACTTTGTTTGGATGTTTGCTTGCGAGGCACTTATGTGGCGCTTCATCAATAACTCTGCTAATTCACCATCATGGTTTTCAATCGCGTTAATAATGGCTAAGTGCTCATCAAACGCTTTAGATACCCGCGGCCCTACCATGCCCATTTGCACACGGTACATGCGAATTAACTGATATAAACCGTTGCTTAATAAATGAATAAGGTGCTCATTTTTACTGGCTTTGATAATTCGATAATGAAAGTCTAAATCACCCGCTTCTTGGTAATAAGACTCGCCTTCTTTTACTCGTTGTGTTTGCAAATGCTGGTTGAGTAATTGTTTTAAGCTTTGCACTTCATCAGCTGCCATATTGTCGGCAGCCAAGCGGCATGCTAAACCTTCAAGAGCACTGCGAACTTGATACACTTCGATTAATCGCTCCGCGGTAAGTGCAACTACTCTACACCCTACATTCGCCTTTCGTTCAATTAGATAGCAACTTTCAAGGCGGTTCAGCGCTTCCCGAAGCGTTGCGCGGCTTACACCATAACGCTTTGCCAGCTCAGGCTCTGAAATTTTACTGCCTTGCTCAATACTACCCTCAACAATCTCACGGCGCATATCGACAAACACCTGATCCGATGCGGTAGTAATAAGCGTTTTGCTAAAAGCGTCTTGTGTCATTATTTACTTCTTTAAGATTGTCGACAATTTATGGTTACACTATGGTCTTTATGTGAAATTGTGTCAACCTTAAATCGACAAAAATGGAGCTTAAAACGAATTATTGTCGACATAAACTAAGTAAATACTAGTTAACATCTCTAATAACTAGTTAGTCCCCCTTTAAGTGTCGACAGGTCATATCATCAAATTTATGTTTATGAGTACACATTGAAAATGATAGAATACGCTTTTATTCTTCTTCGTGAGCACAGCCTTGAACGCCAACACGTATATTCCTCAACACTTTATAAATGATGTAGCCAGCTACTTACCTGCGCACCTAACATTAGATGACTTTATTAATGCGTGTCGCCAGCCACTTCGTAAGTCCGTACGTGTAAATACATTAAAAATGTCAGTTGAAGAGTTTAAACTTGCGGCAAAACAAAAAGACTGGCAGTTAACACAAATTCCTTGGTGTGAAGATGGTTTTTGGCTAGAGCGTCCTGCAGATGAAGAAAATGCCCTGGCCCTCGGTAATACCGACTTACATTTAAGTGGCGCAATGTATGTTCAAGAAGCAAGCTCAATGCTACCACCCATGGCACTTAAAGAGTCACTCCTTGATGCTACGCATGTGCTCGATATGGCGTCAGCACCTGGCTCAAAAACATCACAATTAGCAGCATTGATGAACAATCAAGGTGTGCTCGTTGCCAATGAGTTATCGTCATCTCGTTTAAAGGTGCTTAGTGCTACGTTAAAGCGAATGGGTGTCGGTAATTGTGCACTCTCGCATTTTGATGGCGTCGTATTTGGTGATTACATGTTCGAGTGCTTTGACAGCATATTGCTCGATGCGCCTTGCTCGGGTGAAGGCACAGTACGTAAAGACGCTGACGCCCTAAAAAACTGGTCGATTGAGTCGAATATAGATATTGCTAAAGTACAAAAAAGCTTAATTAAAAGCGCCTTTTATGCGTTAAAACCCGGTGGCACCTTAGTGTATTCAACCTGTACTTTAACACCGCTTGAAAACCAACAAGTGTGTGATTATTTGCTTGAGCAATTCCCTGACTGTATTGAAGCTCAAAGCTTAGCCAACTTATTTCCAAATGCAGAGCAAGCAACCACTGACGAAGGTTATTTACACGTTTGGCCGCAAACATTCGATAGTGAAGGCTTTTTTATCGCCAAGTTTAAAAAAGTTGCAAGTGCTGATAATCCTAATCAAAAGATCAAAAAAGGGGCCTTCCCTTTTCAACCATTTGATAAAAAAGCCAGCCAGATTTTTAGCGCGACTATAAAAAAACAGTTTGGTTTAAGCTCACTATCAGGGACCTTGATGCAGCGTGATAAAGAGCTTTGGTTATTCCCCGATGGGTTTAACGCAATTGAAAATAAAATTAAATATGCGCGGTTGGGGATTCAGCTAGGTATGATCCATAAGAACGGTGTACGGCTAACGCACGAATTTGCCACTGTATTCGGTGGGCATTGTGTAAAAAATACCTATGCCTTATCTGATCAGCAAGCAAACGATTACTTTCAAGGCAAAGATATCCGCTTAGCTGAGGTAACAAATGCAACCGATGAGGTGGTATTAACTTTATGTGGTTGCCCTATTGGCTTAGGTAAATGGCAAAAAAACAAAATTAAGAACTCACTACCACGAGATTTGGTACAAAATAGTCAACTAATCACGTGGCAAGCATAAACTGTGGGTAAGTTGCAAATAAACCCTGTATAAAAATCACACTTTTTATGAATTAATTATGCAACCGCTTGTTTTAATGTAGTATAAAAAAACAACAATTATTGGGCGTTTTTACGTTTGTTAACTACACTTAATATTACTTTCTACTTCTCCCTTAACGAATAGAAGGTGTTTTTTAAAGTTAGCGCAGGCTCGCCAAGAGCCACCCCTAAGCCCAGAACAATGCGGATTCGTTCTGGGCATTTTTTATCTTTAATATGCTTAAGTAGCATATATTTCACTTGCTTAATTTGTTTCCATAAAAGAAAAAGGAAACAAGTATGTTCAAACAATTACTGTTAATTTCTACTGCACTTTTTTGTGCCCAAAATGTAGCAGCTACGAATAAATACGTTGGCTTTGGTTACCCTGATCAAGCTCAAAACGCTATTAGCATTACGTTTGATGATGCCCGCCACAGCCAAGTTGATACCGGTTTAGCAATTTTAGATAAACATAATGTTAAGGCCACATTTTATGTATCACCTTTTAATGTTAAAGAGCGACTCGCTAAATGGAAAAAAGCAGTGGCTGCTGATCACGAAATTGCCAACCACACAAGTTCGCATGTATGCACAGGTAACTTTGAATGGCTGCGCCAACTAGATCTATCGCTTGAAGAAACAACCTTGAAGTGGCTAGAAAAAGACATTTTAGATGCGCAAGTGTATATAAAAGCTAATTTAGGGGTTACTCCTCGCGCGTTTGCCTACCCTTGCGGTAATACCTTTGTTGGTCGGGGTATAAATACGCAAAGCTATGTGCCGTTAATTGCCAAACATTTTGATACCGGCCGTACTTGGCTAGACGAGACAGCAAACAACCCGAATTTCACTGATTTTTCCCAATTAACGGGCCTTAGAATCGACGGCATGAGTTTCGATGAAATCATAAGCATGCTAGATCAACTTCGTGGTAATAATAGTTGGCTGATCTTAGCTGGCCATGAGATAGGAAAAGGCGACCAATTTACCACCGATGAAAAAGTACTTGAGCAACTAATTAGCTATATTAAAGATCCGAAAAATGGATACTGGCTAGGCACTGTGAGTGAAGTTGCGGATTATATTAAACACCGTAGAGATGAGATTTAATGCTCTAAATCAAACTCAGTGGTGCGCCCATCACCATGAATTAGCTCATATTTAGTAAGGTTACCTTGTTCTAAGCTAATTAAGCTTATTGCGGAGTCGCTTACTAAGTATTTTTGACCTTCGCCTACTGTTTGGTGTTTATCAACTTCCATTTGCCAGCGTTTGGTAAAAAAGTTTAATGGACTTTTAGGGGCATATAAAATTGAATCAAGCTTATCAAGAATATTAATTAACTTACGCGGGAATTCATTTTTAATCCCGCTGGCGGTGAGTTGCCATATACGGTTAGGGTGTTTGCCAAAACGTTTTTGCACAGAAAAACAAAATGAGTAATGCACGTCGCCGGATAAAATAAGCGTTTCTTTGGGAGTGTCTTCACGGCGGAAGGTATCGAGTAATTTTTTTGCAGAGCCTTCATGTGCCATCCAGTTCTCAACATCAACCAACAATGGTTGGCCGCAAATATTAAACATTGCTTGGATAGCTTCTATCGATTTAACACCAAAAACCGGTGCAGGCGACACGATAATAACTTGCTCATGAGTTAATAAGCTGTCTTCAAGCTCTGTTAGGCGCTCCCAATCTAATAAACCTGATGGTTCATTAAAGTTTTGCTCGTTGCGCCAACGATGGGTGCGTGTATCAAGCACCACCACTTTAGGCACGGTATTAAGCTCATAATGCCAATGATTAAACTCTAAAATGGTTTTATCAAAGGGCTTAAATTGCCATTGCTTGTCATTAGTAAAGCTTTGTTGAAATGGTTTTAGAAGGCTCTTGGTTTTATGCCCTGCATCATTGCCAAACCCTTGAAATAGCCAATAACTAATTAAACCATTATTAACGATTCGCCTACTAACTGGGTGCTGATAGATAACTTTCTCCCACCCTGCGGTTAAATTCCAGTCATCGGTCACATCGTGATCGTCAAACATCATAAAGCTGGGTACATTGGCAAATAAAACTTGTGCGTCTTTTAGGCCATCTTTAAAACCTGATAAGGCCGCTTTTTCATTATCAAATATTTGCTGGCATTTAGCTGTGCTAGCTTGATAGTCAGTGCTGTCAAAATCGATTAACTGCCAAACCGATGGGCTGAAGTTTAATAAATAAAGGGCAATAAACTCTTCAAAAAACACTAAGTGGTTATCGGCTTTTAAACTTGAAAAATGTGGTACGTCTTTTTTCAGCCAATACCCTATCCCAATTTTATTTCGCTTTTGCCAAGGTACTTTGGGTAAATACAAATGGCGCTGATACAGCTGTTGTTGTAAATTTTGGGGTAAGTCTATATCAAGCGGTTGTTCTTTATAAATACCCAGTACATCGATTAAGCGCGAAATCGCGATTAGCATGGCACCGGCGACATCATCGGCATAAACTTGATCCCCCGATAGCAGCAAAATATCAGCGCCTATTTCATTATCACTGCGCTTTGCTTGTACAAAGTGATTAGCAGCAACCAAACTATCTTTTGCAGGATGATGTGGGTTTCGACACGAACCGTGTAAAATTCGCCTTAGCGTGTTGGGTATTGCAAATTCTGGGGTATGTTTATTCGGGTAACAAAATGCGTTGAGATCAATTTCTTTGTCGTTATTAAACAACCGGTAACTTATTAATTCATCAAGGGGAAATTCAACACCGATAGGCTTAATAATAACGAAGTGTAAGAATAGTTGCTCACCTAAACGAATCGGCTCATGCTCACAATAGGTATCATAATGAGCAAGTTCAATACGACAGTTAATTGGGCTTGAGGTTGCAAATTGAATGCAAACCTCGTTTATATCAGCTCGGCGCACCATTGGCCCCATTAAAATTAGAGGAAGTGGTGCTTGGCTCATAAAGTGTTAACCCTGCTTTGCTAAATTAAATAAGGAATAAAAGTTAGCTGTGGTCGCCGTAGCAAGCTCTTTATAACTAATGCCTTTAAGTTCACTGATATAATAAGCCACATCTTGCACATACGCTGGCTGATTTGTTTTACCACGATAAGGCACGGGTGCTAAATAAGGCGAGTCGGTTTCGATAAGTAGTCTATCGAGTGGAATTTGTTTAACGACGTCTTTAAGCTCTGTAGCATTTTTGAATGTAACAATACCAGAGATAGAAATATAAAAACCCAAATCGATGGCTTTTTTAGCCATGTCCCAGTCTTCAGTAAAGCAATGTAATACACCACCGCATTTTTCAGCGTTGTGCTCGCGCATTAAATTAATCGTGTCGGCGCGGGCATCACGGGTATGAATAATTAACGGCTTTTGTAATTGGTTTGCCACTTCAATATGACCAACAAAACTCTCTTGCTGAATTGTATGGGTGTCTTTTGAATAGTAATAATCAAGGCCTGTTTCGCCAATCGCAACCACTTTATCGTGGCTTGCTAAATCTATTAAGCGCTGTTTATCAAGGGCATCTTTTTGATCAAGTGGGTGTACGCCGCACGAGGCCGATACATCATTATAGTCTTTAATTTTATCAAGCATACTCGGGAATTGATCTAACGTGACGCTCACACATAAAAAGTGCTCTACTTGTTTTGCACGTGCGCTATCAAGTACTTGGTCTAGGTTTAAATCAAGTTTGTCAAAATCGAGTCGATCTAAATGGCAATGAGAATCTACAATCACGGTTACTGCTTACTACATGGTATAAGTTGGATTACCAGAGTTTAACATAGTCCCTAGTAGTTTTTCGATCTTCGCATTAAGGTTAGTTTTATCATCTAAAAAGCTGATACCTATACCCGGTGGGTTTGAACTTTGCGCACCTTGCGGTGTGATCCAGGTTACTTTACCTGTTACAACATCGTCCTCAAGGGCATCTGGTAAGGTTACTTTTAATGCCAGTGAATGGCCCATTTCGTAACGCATATTTGTCCGTACAAATAAACCACCGGTTTTTAAATACGGCATATAGCTGCGATATAGCTCATCTAAGTCTTCTAAATCAACAAGTAGTTCTTGCATAAAAATCCTAATTATTGTTATTTACGTAGTGAGTACGCCAAACGAGAAATAGCTAAAGGCAGATTGAGCCCCAGCACTTGCGTACTATTTTGATAAAATTCCGTTAAAGCCTGTTGTGACTGCTGATAAGTATCAAAATCCATGCCAGACACAAGTTGCTGCTTTAACTGCTCACTAATAAATAAACAAAAAACCCGTACTAGTTCACTGTCTTTATTTATTATATCTACTAACGCACTGAAATTATGGCCTTGTTTTAATTCAGTTGCAAACTTATAGAGTTGATCAACGCTCTCTAATTGTTCTGCTTCTTGCCAAGCTTGGATTAATAAGGGCTGTTTATAAAACAAACTAAGCCAAGGGTAGTCAATTATTTGTAATGATGCGAGCCATTGTTGAGCACTCATTTGATCTGACACTTGTACATCTGTACGCGAACAACGGCTTAATATGGTTGCGGGCAATTGCGTTGTTGCCGTGCTGGTAAGTAATAAAAATCGCTCAGGGCTTGGTTCTTCGAGTGTTTTTAACAGTGCATTTGCCGCAGCTGTGGTCATTTTGTGGCAGTCTTTTATGATCACCACCTTATTGCCGTTTTGCGCCGCTGAATGACTCATAAAGTGACTCACCGTACGAATATCATCAACCCCGATACTTTGTCCTTCAATTGCGACATTAAATTTATCTGGGTGTGTACCCGCTTGATTTAACTGACAACTCTTACATTGCCCACAAGGCTGAACACCGTTTGGTTGTTGGCACAATAACGCATTGGCAAGTTGCTCAACTAAGGCTGATTTACCAACACCTTGCTGACCATTAAATAATTGACCATGATGAAACCGCCCAGCTGCAAAGCTGGTGCTGAGTTGTTGTTCAATATCTTTGAGCCATGGGTAAGTCATGTTAATTATTACTTTGTAAAAACTGCTCTAACACCGCAATAATATCATTATGAACTTGCGTCATCGTTTGATTTGCATTGACCGTTTTAATAGAGTCATCGGTATTAGCAAGCGCTAAATAGCGTGCACGAGTGCGCTCAAAAAAACTCAGCGCTTCTTGCTCAATTCTATCTAACTCGCCACGGCCTTTCGCTCGGGCTAAGCCGATTGACGGCTCAATATCTAAGTAAATTGTTAAATCAGGCTTAAGCCCTTTTAATACAATATCAGAAAGTGCTTTTAAAGTTGTGTGCTCGATTTCTCGCCCACCACCTTGGTATGCTTGCGATGATAAATCATGGCGATCACCAAGCACCCACTGACCATTATTCAGCGCAGGACGAATAACATTATTAACTAATTGAGAACGCGCCGCGTACATGATCAACAATTCAGTTTCGCTGGCTATCGCCTCTTGGTGGTTTGCTTTTACCAAACTGCGAAGTTGCTCAGCAAGCGGTGTACCACCGGGCTCTCTTACATTGACAAAATCAACATTATGCTGGGTTAAAAACTGCTGACAAATTGAAATAGCAGTTGATTTACCCGCTCCTTCTAGCCCTTCGATCACAATAAATTTTGCTGTCATGGTATCTCTTTTAGTAATTCAGATTGCGACTGGCTAGTTACTTAATTGTTTTTGATAACGTAAGTAATCTTGCACAGCTTTGTTATGTGCTTTAAGTGTTTTTGAAAATTGATGGCTACCATCTCCTTTCGCAACAAAATACACATAATCAGATTTTGGTGGGTTGACCGCTGCTAAAATCGCCGCCTTCGAGGGCATTGCGATTGGCGTTGGCGGTAAACCATTTATTTTATAGGTATTATACGGTGTGTAACTGGTTAAGTCTTTGCGTTTAATATCGCCATCATAATCAGTCCCTAGACCATAAATGACGGTAGGATCGGTTTGTAAACGCATTTTTGAATTAAGTCGATTAGTAAACACAGACGCTATCATAGGTCGCTCGCTGGCAAGGCCGGTTTCTTTTTCGATGATTGATGCCATGATCAACGCCTCGTACGCAGAATTAATTGGCAAATTATCGGCACGTTGCTGCCAAGCATCAGCTAAAATCTGTTTCATTAAAGTGTGCGCACGCTTGAGCAATAAGCTTGCACTATCGCCAGCATGGTAGTGATATGTATCTGGGTATAACCAGCCTTCTAAATGCTGATCTGAGCCTAAGATTTGTTGACTTAAGTTATCCTGAGTTAAATCTTGGTTTAAATTAGCTGCATTTTGAATTGCCGCTAGCACATCCCTTACTGTCTGCCCTTCGATAATGGTAAAACTAAAGCTAACTTGTTCACCTTCATTAATACGACGAATATTATCAAGTACTGTGCCTTGGTTTAGCTCGTAAAGGCCTGCTTTTAAATCAGTGAGACTAGGGTCTAACTTTGCCACTATCTGATACTTAAAACAGCTATTAAGCCATTTTTTTGCCTGCCACTGCTGGCATAGCTGATTAAACCCTGTACCATTTTTTACTTCAAATTGAGTATTAGCGGGAACGGCTAAGGTGCTGTTAATAGTAGCTTTTAATTGCTGATAGCCAATTGCTGTCGTTAGCAAGGCTAGGACTATAATGCCCATTATCACTTTTAACACGTAAACTCCTTGGCGATTAAACCATTTAATACGCTTAAACTATTATCAATATCAAAGTTAACATTATCAATTGTTTTTACAGGTATAACAGCCATTAAGCTATTACAAATAAATACTGCATCCATTTGTTTTAATTGTTTTAATGTTAAATTCACAAACTCTATAGGCAATTTAGCACATAACGATTGCAGGTAAACCCCTTTAATTCCACACTCATTAAGTAAAGGGCTAAAGAGTCGTCCGTCTTTAATTGCAAATACATTGGCTGTAGAGGTTTCTATAACATTGTTTTGATAATCAAGAACCAGTACATCATCACTATCTTGTGTTTGCATGGCTTGCTTGATCATGACTTGCTCTAACCTGTTTAGTGTTTTTAGGCCAGCAAGTAATGGTTGAGATGCCAATTTAATGGGGCTTACAGCTAAGCTAAGACCTTTTGTAGCCAATGCTTCATAATGAGGTGGAAAATCAACAACGCTGAGCACAATGTTTAATAACGGTTGCTCAGGTAAACCGTACCCACGCCCACCTTCGCCGCGCGTAACGAGCACTTTAAGGACTGCACATTTTTGTGTTGCAATAAGTTGGCTGATTGCAGCTTCGAGTTCAATAAAGTCTATTTCAGGAAATGCTAAACGGCTTGCGCACTCAATTAACCTCGCACGATGTAATGACCAATGCTCAACATTGCCGTCAACAACCTTTGCTGTAGTAAAAAAGCCATCACCATAGTTTAAGCCGCGATCACGGTTACTAACAACACTAGGCTGTTCAGTGATTATATTTTGTTGTATTTGTTGTGTATTCTGCATATAAAAAAGCCCAGTCACAACTGGGCTATTATTCTGTCTCGTTGTTTAAAAATATTATACCTTTTTAAACAGCAACGAGCCATTAGTACCACCAAAACCAAACGAGTTACATAATGCGTAGTCTAATTTCGCATCACGTGCTGTGTGAGGAACATAATCCAAATCACAGCCTTCATCAGGGTTATCAAGGTTAATTGTTGGACTTACTTTTTGATCTTGTAACGACAAAATAGTAATGATTGATTCAACTGAACCTGCAGCACCGAGTAAGTGGCCCATCATTGATTTAGATGAACTGACCATCACATCTTTAGCAGCATCACCAAAGATAGATTTAACCGCTGAGGTTTCTGCTTTATCACCTGCGTTGGTAGAAGTACCGTGAGCGTTAATATAACCCACCTGATCAGCATTTACGCCTGCATCGTTTAACGCATTTTCCATCGCAAGGGCTGCACCTGCACCATCTTCAGGAGGCGAAGTCATATGGTATGCATCACCACTCATGCCAAAGCCAACGAGCTCTGAGTAAATTTTAGCGCCACGTGCTTTAGCGTGCTCATATTCTTCAAGTACAATAACACCGGCGCCGTCTGCAAGTACAAACCCATCACGGTCTTTATCCCAAGGGCGCGAAGCTGCTTGTGGGTCATCGTTACGAGTTGAAAGCGCGCGAGCCGCATTAAAGCCACCCATACCAATTGGTGTCGAGGCTTTTTCAGCGCCCCCTGCTACCATGGCATCAGCATCACCGTATGCAATCATACGAGCTGCATGGCCGATGTTGTGCAAACCTGTAGTACAGGCTGTGACAATCGAAATATTTGGACCACGTAGACCGTGCATTATCGATAAATGACCCGAGATCATATTGATAATAGTCGATGGCACGTAAAAAGGAGAAAGCTTACGTGGGCCACTGTTTAATAGTTTTATGTGGTTTTCTTCGATTAACGTTAAACCACCAATGCCTGAACCAACAGCAACACCAACGCGCGGTGCGTTTTGCTCTGTGATTTCAAGGCCAGAATCTTGTAGTGCCTGAACACCCGCTGCTATGCCATATTGGATAAACAAATCCATTTTTTTAGCATCTTTAGGCGACATATTAAAGTCAGACGCATTAAAATCATTCAGCAAGCCTGCGAATTTGGTGCCAAAACTTGAAGTATCGAAATGCGTGATAGTTTGAATACCACTTTTGCCGTTTAACAAGCCTTGCCAGGTTGATTCAACATCGTTACCTAGCGGTGTCAACATTCCTAAGCCAGTTACGACTACTCGACGTTTAGCCACGGGTTGCCTCCAATAAGGGAATTATTATTTTAGGTGGGGTGTGTACTAAATTAATTAGTATCATATTACGGATAGATTAAGGGCAGCGAATGCTGCCCTTAATTTGCGATTGATTACTCAGCGTGAGCTGTAACGTAATCGATTGCAGCTTGTACTGTTGTGATCTTTTCAGCTTCTTCGTCTGGGATCTCAGTGTCAAACTCTTCTTCAAGAGCCATTACTAATTCAACAGTATCAAGTGAATCTGCGCCTAAGTCATCAACGAAAGAAGCTTCGTGCTTTACTTCTTCTTCTTTAACACCTAGTTGCTCAATGATGATTTTCTTTACGCGTTCTTGGATGTCGCTCATTCTTCTTTCCTTTATTAAAAACGCCAATGCGTTATTTTCAGATTGCGGCGTAGTTTACGGCGCATAATTCTGTGATTCAAGGATTTGCTGATAATTATTTATCTGGTCAAACCTCTTGAGGGTTATTTGTGTCTTTTATCGCTTATTTTCACAGCGAATTCAAGTATGTTTAAAGCAAGATCACAAAAAATTCAACATTTTTCGACAAACTCGCTTAAAACAAATTAGGAACAAAGTTCCTTAAACCATATACATCGCGCCGTTAACGTGCAGCGTTTCGCCCGAAACGTACGCAGCAGCATCTGATGCTAAGTAACAAACAGCAGCCGCAATTTCGTCTGGTTGGCCTAAACGACCTGCAGGCACATTAGCAAGCGTTGCTGCTTTTTGCTCTTCTGTCAACTCATCTGTCATGTCTGTTTGAATAAAACCAGGCGCAACAACATTCACGGTAATACCGCGCGACGCTACTTCACGCGCCAATGATTTAGAAAAACCAATCACACCCGCTTTTGCCGCAGCGTAGTTAGCTTGCCCAGCATTACCCATAGTGCCCACTACTGAGCCAATGTTAATGATACGGCCATTCTTTTTCTTCATCATTGGGCGTAATACCGCTTTAGATAAACGGAATATAGAGCTTAAGTTGGTGTCGATGATATCATCCCACTCACCGTCTTTCATACGCATCAATAAGTTATCACGGGTAATACCGGCATTATTGACTAATACATCAATATCGCCTAAATCTGCTTTTATTGCAGCAAGTGTCGCCTCAATCGATGCAGGATCGGTTACGTTTAACGCATAACCTTTACCATTATCACCTAAATATTCACTGATTTTAGCAGCGCCTGATTCACTCGTTGCAGTACCTGCAACTTTAGCACCTTGTGCCACTAAGGTCGTTGCAATTGCTTTACCGATACCACGGCTCGCGCCAGTAATAAGGACAACTTTGCCCTCTAGTGAAAATAAATTTGCCATTATTATCCTACTCTTATTTAGCTTCATCAATGGCAGCTTGGCTATTTACCGAACCACATACCATTGCTTTATCAATACGTTTTGCTAACCCAGTCAATACTTTACCTGGGCCAAATTCATAGCTTTGGGTAATACCTTGGGCTACCAATGCTTGTACTGTTTCGGTCCAGCGAACTGGGCTATATAATTGACGTACTAATGCATCTTTAATTGCATCAGCTGCATTTTCTGCACTAACGTCAACGTTATTAATTACATCACATTTAGGTGTATTAAATGTTAAAGCGGCTAAATCAGCTGCTAGTTTCTCTGCAGCAGGCTTCATAAGCTCACAATGCGAAGGTACGCTTACTGACAGTGGCAATGCACGTTTGGCACCTGCCTCTTTACACGCTTCTGAAGCTCTATCTACGGCCGCTTTATGTCCAGCTATAACAACTTGACCTGGCGAGTTATAATTTACCGGTGCTACAACTTCATCTTGCGCTGATGCGCTACAAGCTGCTTTTATTTCATCATCGCCAAGACCGATGATTGCAGCCATAGATCCCACACCTGCAGGTACTGCTTCTTGCATATATAAACCACGATTTTCTACAAGCTTAACAGCCTGCGCAAGGCTCAGTACGTCTGCACACACTAGTGCAGAGTATTCACCTAAACTGTGACCAGCCATAGTAACCTCTGCGTCTGGGTTAGCAGCTAACCACTGACGATAAATAGCAACCGAAGCGGTTAATAAAGCAGGTTGGGTACGGTGGGTTTGGTTTAATTCTTGTTCTGGACCATTCAGTACGAGTGCTGCTAAGTCATAACCAAGTGCTTCTGATGCCTCAGCAAATGTTGCTTTTACAATGTCAGACTCTGCAAGTAATTCACTTAACATACCCACAGATTGTGAGCCTTGACCTGGAAAAACAAGTGCGATTTTTTGTGCCATACTTTGCTCTTTTTTATTAAACAAATAAATAAATGTTTAAGTAAGCGCCTGACATAATTAATTACTCGTCAGCCGTTACTTTTTTAGTTGAATGTGTTTGCTCGAAGATAGCGGCTATTTTCTCTGGAAGTTGGCGTTCTACTTCTCTGGCAGCTTCATCGATTGCAGCATGAAATGCTTTAGCTGATGCATTTCCATGGCTTTTTACAACAATACCGCGCAATCCTACCAGAGAAGCGCCATTATACTGGTCGGGGTTCACCCTTTTATAGAGTTTTTTTATGACAGGGCGTAGCATAAAAGCCATGCATTTATAGAAAAAGTGTTTTCTCAGCGCTTTTGTAAGCTTAAACATAATCAGCTTTGCGATACCTTCACAGGTTTTAAGCGCAACATTACCCACAAAACCTTCACACACGATGACATCTGACTTACCCGTGAATATATCACTGCCTTCACTGTAACCCGTGTAATTAATGTAATCACATTGCTGCATGAGCTGTGCGGCTTGTTTAATATCTTCATGGCCTTTTATGTCTTCTGAGCCAATATTTAATAAGCTGACTTTCGGATTATCACAACCGAGTGCTTGACCTGCAACCACTGAACCCATTATACCAAACTGATATAGGGTTTGCGCATCACAGTGCACGTTTGCCCCTAAATCAAGTAAATATACTGGGTGTTTTTGCTCGGTTGGAACCGCTGAAATCAATGCAGGGCGTTTTACTCCCGGCAGCATTTTTAACACATAATGCGCCATAAAAAGTAATGCACCGGTATTACCAGCACTTACGCACGCTTGTGCCTCACCTGATTTAACCAAATCAAGGGCTACGCGCATTGAAGAATCTTTTTTAGAACGTACTGCTAAAGCAGGCTCACAGCCATTAGTAACCACTTCACTGCAGTGACGAATAGTTAATCTTGGATGAGATAAAGAATCGAGGGATTCAAGTTCTTTAGATATTACTTGCTCATTACCACATAAGATGAGTCTTAAGTTGGCATTGGCATTTACCGCGTTAACGGCTGCGGGGATAGATGAACGGGGGCCATAATCGCCCCCCATCATATCTAACGCAATGGTTAGATTGGTCAGCATATAAGCAATCTCTTAGTTAGAAATTACTTGAACGCCTTTGTAGTAACCATCTGCAGTCACATGGTGACGACGATGAGTCTCACCAGATGTTTGGTCTACAGTTAAAGTTGGACCACTGATCGCATCGTGTGAACGGCGCATGCCGCGTCTTGCACGAGACTTTTTGCTTTTTTGTACAGCCATAGTCTTCTCCTAAGAATCTTTCTTAAGTTGTTTCAAAATATCAAATGGATTTGGTTTATCATCTTCCGCCTTTAATACACCAAAGCTGGCAGGCTTTGCTGAATAACTGCATGAAGCTTCGTTGTGTGTAGGCACTAATGGAACTGCTAATAATAGTTCGTCTTCGATTAAATCAAAAACGTCTATTTCACCATTTTCATCAAGTGCTACTTCATCGTAGTCTTCTGGAAGATCATCTGACTCTGCATCCAAACCGACTGGCGAATACACAAAGTCTTGTTCCAAATCCAACCCTAAATCACCATTACAACGTTGACAAGTTACAGTTACGTGTGTGGACAAATTGCCACGGATCACAACTAAACCTTGCTCATCATTCTTGCAATGAATTTTTACCGCTATTTCACCTACTTCTTCCTGGATAACTTCTCGTAAACGAGTCAGTTTTTCAAGCTGTACAATACCGTCATAACTTAAACGGTGCTGAGCTGCTTTACCTGGATGAAGAGTGATGGGAATTTTCACCTTTTGCATAGGGGCTGCATCATATAGATAGTTACTTGGTTAGTCAAAGTAAAAAACCATTTTTAGCTGGTTTTTCCTTATTCATTTCTTTGTTTTGCCAACGGATCTGATTTATCCTAACTCAATCTGATTTTCATTAGGAAAATAATCCATGCAGCACTCACTTATTTTAGCTTCAAGTTCACCCTTTCGTCAGTCTTTATTGCAAAAATTTAATCTTCCATTTGCCAGTTTTTCCCCTGATGTTGACGAAACACCCATCGCCAACGAATCATCCAGCCAGTTAGTTATGCGCTTAAGTGCATTAAAAGCCCAAGCCGCAAAAGGTCAATTTGACAACGGGCTGGTCATTGGTTCAGATCAAGTCGCGGTTTTTAATGGTCAAATATTAGGTAAACCACATAATAAAGAAAACGCCATTAAACAGCTCAGCTTATTTAGTGCAAATACGGTTACGTTTCTAACAGGTTTAACTGTATACGATTTAAATACCGACAGGTCAAAAACCATTGTAGAGCCTTTTGAGGTCACATTCAGAACACTCACATCAGCACAGATAAGTGCTTACTGTGATGCTGAACAACCGTATAACTGCGCGGGGAGCTTTAAAAGTGAAGGGCTCGGTATTTGTTTATTTGAAAAGCTAAGCGGCGATGATCCAAATAGCTTAATTGGACTACCACTCATTAAACTCAGCCAAATGTTGACTGAGTTTGGTTTAGATGTACTAGACAACCAAGCCCGCTAATCGAGTAAAAGCGCAGATAATTGCTGATATGAGCCAATCGTAGCAATTGGCTCAAATTCATTTAGTTGCGCTTCATTATGCACCCCCATGGTGACACCAATTCGGTCAATATGTGCAGCCTGAGCCATCGCCATATCAATTTTAGTATCACCAATCATCAGCGCTTCATTGGCACTTACATCAAACTCATTAAGTAGCTGAAGCAACATCTCTGGTGATGGTTTAGATTGAGCATCATCACTAGTGCGTGTGGCCGAAAAATAATGACCAAGCCTTGTTTCTTCCAATAAACGCTCAAGCCCTACTCGGCTCTTCCCTGTCGCTACCGCTAACATAACGCCTTTGGCTTTTAAACTTGCCAATGTCTCTGCTACACCTGCAAATAAAGGCGTAGGTGTTACATCAATATATTTATACTGATGCTTATATTGTGCAATCAAATCGGCATATAAATTGGCGTTATCAGGAAATAAAGTCGCTACAGCATGCTCAAGTGATAAGCCAATAATATTTTTATTGCCTCATCACTTGGCGGCACTAAGCCACATACTAATGCAGATTCGCGCATACAATTGACGATTTTAGTCACCGAATCCATTACGGTGCCATCCCAATCAAATATCACTAACTTATAATTTTTCACGATTTAGCTGCGCGTAATGTTTTTATGCAATTAGTTAACGTTTTATCAAGTGGCGCTTCAACACGCATAGTGGTTTCGTTTTTAGGGTGATAAAAACTCAAATCATGGGCATGTAAAAATAATCGATTCAAACCAATTTTACGCATGCCGGCATCAAATGCCTGATCGCCGTATTTATCATCACAGGCAATTGGGTGACCTTGGCACTGAGTATGGACCCTAATTTGGTGAGTGCGCCCTGTTACGGGTGATGCTTGTACTAACGAACATTCATCAAAGCGTTCAAGTACTTTAAAACGGGTATGTGACGGCTTGCCTTCATCGCTATTATCTACCCTGACAATGCGCTCGCCGGATTGCAACGTATTTTTGCGTAAGCCCTCTTTCACATTTTTAGTTTTAGACTCCCATTGCCCATCGACAAGTGCCCAATAGTTTTTTTCCATGGTTTTTTCACGCAATTGCTCATGTAAAGCTGTTAGTACAGAGCGGCGTTTTGCAATTAATAGGCAGCCAGAAGTGTCACGGTCAAGTCGGTGAACGAGTTCAAGGCTACGCTCATCTGGGCGCAATGAACGTAACGCCTCAATTAAGCCATAACTTAAACCACTACCACCATGCACAGCCATACCCGAAGGCTTGTTGATAACAATAAGGTATTTGTCTTCAAATAAAATGGCATCTTCAAGCTGCTTAACTTTTTCAAGTTTGCTTGGTACAAAGTCGTCTTGACGCTCTGCAATTTTAATCGGAGGTATACGTACCACATCATCAAGCTCGAGTTTATATACTGGTTTAATGCGTTTTTTGTTAACTCGCACTTCACCTTTGCGTAAAATCTTATAAACAGCGCTTTTAGGCACCCCTTTTAAATGGGTAATAAGAAAGTTATCAATCCGTTGACCTAGGTGGTCTTCGGTAATCGTGACGAAAGATACTTGTAAGCCGGTTTTTTCTGACATTGCCTAATCACTGATTTAAGTAAAATAATTTAGTTGCTAACACGGTTATAATAGTGGGATAATCACCATTGCAAATTTAAATTTGCAATAACAACGGTGCTTTTTAACACATTAAGACATTCGTGATGCACATTCTAGGTAATTGATCATACAGATCCGAGATAAGTTTTCCAAAGCTTTTATACAGACCTAGTTTACACGTGCGTTCAATTAACTACGGTGCGCGTAATATATCGTAAGTTAAGTTTGAGCATGAACAGCCTTAATTGCAGAAATAAAAGCAATTTGAACAGATAATTTGTCTGATCGTGACGGCGTTAAACGCCGTTCAGCAGATGTGCTGTAAATACACAAGTTTATTTAATAAATGGTCGACTCTGGACAAAACACTAATACGATGCTGTAAAACAGCCGCTAGTTTTGTCGCCATTATGAATCTAATAACGTGACAACACGTTATTGTCAGCCAGCACCATAAAGATACTTGTATTTAAATACAGCACCAAGCTCCGCCACAGTTCCAGTCGTGAGACTGCATAAAAAGAAGCGAAAGGGGCAACTGAACAGGCGAAAAGTTTCGTCATGTCAGCGACATAACACAGTAGAGTAACAATATGAAACGTATGCTAATCAATGCGACGCAGCAAGAAGAAATGCGCGTAGCACTGGTTGATGGCCAGCGCCTGTATGATTTAGATATCGAAAGCCCGGGTCACGAACAAAAAAAAGCCAATATTTATAAAGGCAAAATCACACGTATTGAACCGTCATTAGAAGCTGCCTTTGTAGATTACGGCGCTGAACGACACGGTTTCCTTCCTTTAAAAGAAATCGCTCGTACTTACTTTCCGCAAGGTTACACCTTCCAAGGTCGTCCGAACATTCGTGACGTAATAAAAGAAGGCCAAGAAGTTATCGTACAAGTTGATAAAGAAGAACGCGGCCAAAAAGGCGCGGCACTTACTACCTTTATCAGTGTTGCCGGAAGCTACTTAGTACTTATGCCGAATAACCCTCGTGCTGGCGGTATTTCACGTCGTATCGAAGGTGATGAACGTACTGAACTAAAAGAAGCATTGAGCCGTTTAGAGTTGCCTAAAGGCATGGGCTTAATTGTTCGTACAGCAGGTGTAGGTAAATCGTTTGAAGAACTAAACTACGATTTAAAAGCACTACTTGTACACTGGGATGCGATTCAACAAGCATCAAACAGTGGCAAAGCGCCGTTTTTAATCCACCAAGAAAGCAACGTGATTTTCCGTGCTATTCGTGATTATTTACGCCGCGATATTGGCGAAATCTTAATTGATAAGCCACGTGTATTTGAAGAAGCTAAAGCTCATATCGAGCGTTTTCGCCCTGATTTTATGAGCCGTGTAAAACTTTACTCTGGCGAAGTGCCATTGTTTACACATTATCAGATTGAAAGCCAAATCGAATCTGCGTTCCAACGTGAAGTACGTCTGCCTTCTGGTGGCTCAATTGTGATTGACCCTACTGAAGCGCTTACTTCTATCGATATCAACTCTTCAAAAGCCACTAAAGGCGGTGATATCGAAGAGACCGCACTAAACACAAACTTAGAAGCCGCAGACGAAATTGCTCGCCAATTACGTTTACGTGATTTAGGTGGTTTAATTGTTATCGACTTTATCGATATGACACCACCGCGTCATCAGCGTGAAGTAGAAAACCGCTTAAAAGATGCTGTTCGCCCAGATCGTGCCCGTGTACAAATTGGTAAAATTTCACGCTTCGGTTTACTTGAAATGTCGCGTCAACGTCTTCGCCCTTCACTAGGTGAAGCAAGTCAAGGACCATGTCCTCGCTGTAGCGGTCAAGGCACTATTCGTTCAAACGAGTCAATTGCATTATCAATTCTGCGTTTAATCGAAGAAGAAGCCATTAAGGACAATACGGCACAAGTTAATGCACAAGTGCCTGTTGCTGTTGCTGCTTACTTACTAAACGAACAGCGCCGTAGCGTACACCGTATTGAAAAACGTCATAGCTGTGATGTAGTGATCATTCCGAATCAACACATGGAAACACCGCACTACGAAGTTATGCGCTTACGTAAAGATGAAACACTTGAAACAGTGAGCTATGACCAAGTTGTAGCACCTGAACCAGAAGTGTTTGAGACATCTAAAACACCTGCTGTTGCAGTACGTGAAGAGCCAAGATTGAAAGGTGTCGTAATGCCTTCAACCCCTGCTCCTCAAGCGGCTGAAAAACCAGCTCCAACGCAACAAACAGCTGTACCTAATGCTACCGAGCAAGTAGGCCTGTTAGCAAGCATTGGTAATTGGTTTAAGTCTTTATTCGCTGACTCAAGTGAAAAGCAAGAGCCAGAGAAAAAAGAACAAAGTAACAAACCAAATACGCGTAATAACCGTAATCGTAACAACGAGGGGGATAACCGCCGTCGTAATAACCAACGTCGTCGTAATAACAACTCACGTAACAAACCACAAAATGAGCGCAATGAACGCTCTACAGAGGAAGTTACTGCAGTTGATAGCAGCAACACTGAGCAAAAAGAGAACAGAAACGAGAACCGCAATAAGCGCCGTCGTAATCCGAACTCTCGTAAACGCAATGAAAACCGCAATGATGACAAAAAGCCAGCAACTGACGTTAAAGAGTCTGTAGAAAATAAAGACGCTAACGTTGAAAAAACTGAGCAAAAGCCAAAAGCACGTCGTCAACGTCGTAATATTCGCAAGAAAGTTCGTGTGCAAAATGACGAAACTACCGCTGTAGATTCAACAACTGAACAAACGCCAGTACAACAGCCTGTAAAAGCCGCTGAAGAAAAGCCTGAGGCTAAACCTGTTGTTGAAACTGAAAAAGTTGAAGCACAAACAAATGCAACTGCGGAGAAAGCAGCTGAAACAGCAAAATCAGAGCCAGTGCAAACTGTTGCTCCTGAGCAAGATTCATCAGCTGATGAAGAGCAAGGTCAAACACGTACTCGCTCACGCCGTTCACCTCGCCATTTACGCGCAGCAGGTCAACGTCGCCGTCGTCCTGAACAAGGTGAAGAAGGCAGTGAAACACAAAGTACTCAACCACCTGCGTTTATTCCAGTTGCGGATCAAGCCGCTGCAGAATATGAAGCAGAACTAAAAGCGAAATCAGAAGAAGCAGCGACTGATGCATCAGAGCAAGTAGAGCAAGCACTTGCGACTGAAGATTTAGCAAAGGTTGAAGTAACTCAAGAAGCCCCTGCTGCAACTGAAGACGCACCTGCTGCAACTGAAGATGCACCTGCGGTAACTGAAGATGCACCTGCGGTAACTGAAGATGCACCTGCTGCAGCTGAAGAAGCACCTGCTGCAACTGAAGACGCACCTGCTGCAACTGAAGAAGCACCTGCTGTATCTGAAGAAACACCTACTGCAACTGAAGAAGCACCTGCTGCAACTGAAGAGACAACTGTTGTAACTGAAGAAGCACCTGCTGCAACTGAAGAAGCGCCTGCTGCAACTGAAGAAGCGCCTGCTGCAACTGAAGAAGCGCCTGCTGTAACTGAAGAAGCACCTACTGCAACTGAAGAAGCACCTGCTGCAATTGAAGACGCACCTGCTGCAACTGAAGAAGCACCGGTTGAAGCCGAAGTAGCGCCAGTAGCTACAGTAGAAACGCCTGTTGAAGCTAAAACAGCACCTGTTGCCCAAACCGTTTCTGCAAACACCAAAACAGTGATTGCAGCGGGCCATGCAAGTGCCCCAATGGCGCAGCCAACACCTGTTGCAGACAGCGAAGTTACTCACACGCCACAAGCGATGGCTCATGACCAACGTGAAGCTATCCCTGATAGCGGTTTACGTGCCGGCTCTATCAAGCCTGCTGGTCGCGCAAGCGCTGCAATGACTAAAACCATGAGTGTTGACTAACACTCTGGCTTTAGCCAAAAGTAAAATAAAAAGCCGCGTTAATGAAAATTAACGCGGCTTTTTAATATTCGTTACACCCAATTTAAACTCAAAAAAAAAGCGAAGTGCAAGCACTTCGCTTTCAACTAACTCAAATTTGCTTAATACGTACCGCATGTGGCATAAAGCTATGACTGAAAACTAAAATCTAATCTTCACTTTCCATAAACCGTTGCAGCTGATCTTTTAAGTTAGGCGGGATGCCTTTAATAACCAGGGTATCTGTTGCTTCATTGTAGGTTACGCGCTCACCTAAATGTTTGCGCTCAAAGCTGATACTCACACCGCCGCCAAGGCCGGAAAACTTCACCATGCTAGTGACGGTTTTTTTATCTACCGGAAATGACTCTTCTAAATCGTAACTTTGCTCTTTGCAAAAGCTGTCAAATGGGTTGTCATCGCCTTTTGTGAGAGCTTGTGATAACTCACTGACATTGGCATCTTCCCCTGTGGTTACACAGTCATTACAGTAATCAAACACTTGTTTGCGTAAGTCATCTTTCTCTGACTTATCAAATTGCTGCTCAGATAAGTAATCTTCAACGGCGTTAAGCATTGCTTGGCTTTGCTGTTTTGGATCAATACCTTCTTCACAGCCTAAGAAGTCTAAGAAAAAGTCTGCCACTTTACGCCCAGCACGTCCTTTTATAAAAGAGATATAACGGTTGTCATCGGCTTGAGTATCCCAACCTGTTAGATCAATTCGCGCTGCTAACTGCATACGAGAAATATCTAAATGGCGTGATGAGGCTAAATCAAGCTCAGAGGTAATTGAGTAATGCTCTTTAATATTGATCATGGCAATCAACATATAATCAGTGGCAACATACTGGTAATGACAAAAAATCAAATAACCGGTTTCATTAAACGCGTACTTATTTAACTCTTCTTTCAGTACTGTTGTCGCTTGCTCTGTCATGTGCCAAAAACCAAGCTCGTCATTACGATAGCTTTGCATTGCTGATGCAACAACACTATTTTTATCGCCACTGAAAGCACAATAGCCTTTACCTGGTTTGCCGTTGTATGCGTGATGTAATTGCTCAATAAAAACGGCAACTTTATCATTAACTGCCATTTCATCGTTGCGTAAATGGATCTGCGTATCGTCGTCTTTTTTGTCTACATAATGAACGACTAACTTTTTAACATCTATTGTCATCTTTGTTTTTCACGCCTCTGGTGTTAAAATACGAGAATATAACTCTTTTATTGAACCAACTGATGCCAATCTTATCAAAATATTCTAATGATGAAGTAGAACAAATCGTCGATCAGCTCATTGATGTGTTAACTGAGCACAATGCGCCGGTTGATTTAAGTCTTATGTGTTTAGGAAATTCTATCACGCATATCCTAAAAGAGCATGTACCAACAGGGAAAAGACAAGCCGTTGCTGATAACTTTGCAAAAGCATTAGCGCAATCGGTTAAATAACATATATGAATTTATCGCAGCACAATCAGTTTTCGTCTAAAGCGAGTCAATTACTAAGCTGGGGGCATTGGTTTACCTTTGCTAACATCGGTTTAGTATTATTTATTAGTTTAAGCTATTTATTTGCTGACTCGCCACCGACAACAGCAATGGGTACCCTGTACATGCTGGTTACCTGGCTTAGCCACACTAGCTTTATTACCTTCATTGCATTTGTGCTGACGGTTTTTCCGCTCAGTTTAGTGTTTCCATATCCTCGTCATATTCGTGGTATGGCAGCAGTATTAGCAACTTTAGGGGCATCGCTATTAACCTTAGATGCCTATGTATATTTTAATTTAGGGTATCATCTAAGTAGCTCAGCGCTGCCTGAAATCGTCTCTCTGTTGTGGCATCGTTTAACAAGCTCACCAGCGCTTACTACACTGTTGGCAGGCGGGATTGTTATATTAATTTTAGCGTTCCAACTACTCGTCAGTAATTATACGTGGCATCATTTAGCACGCTTAAAACAATATAAGTTTGGTCGTTATGCTACATCTGTGTTGGTTACTTGTTTTGCACTAAGCCACAGTATCCATATTTGGGCTGATGCAAACCTAGAGTTTGACATAACAAAACAAGATAACGTTTTACCATTGTCATACCCAACTACCGCCAAAAGCTTACTGGCAAAAAATGATTTACTCGATATTGAAAGCTATAAACAAGCACATAACGTGAAGCTGTCTAATCAAAACATTAATTATGTTTTGCCCACACCGCTCCCGCGTTGTGAAGCCAATGACGCGGCTAACATTACAATTTTAGTATTTAATGATACTGAACTATTAACTCGCTTTGCTAAGCAACACGGTAATTTACATCAAACAGAGCAATTTCTACAGCCAGTAAATACCCAAGATACTTTATTTAGCTTGATTTATGGCTTACCCGCTTATTACAAACCCGCCTTGTTTACACAGCAAACGCTTCCGGCTTGGCAAAATAAACAGCGTAGTTTAACAATAACAGGGTTTGCAGATTTTGATTATATCAATGAGACAGCATCTAAAAACGCTGCGATTAATATAATTAATGCAAATAATACAGACATTGAATCTCTCGTATTCGATGATGCAGCCCATATTTTTGCATTTAACTTAGCTAAAAACAGTAATGACGTAGTGGCTACTTCAATACTTTATAGTTCAGATGATAAAATCAACCAAGTAGAAGGGCTTATTCAGCCTAGTGATATCATTGCAACCAGTATTGGAGAGTACTTAAATTGCTCGCAAATAACGAAACAAAGTATGCTGGGTGTGAACTTATACGCTAAAAAAGATGATACTGGGGTTACTTACTCGCAAGGTGTCTTTATTGCGTATAAAAAAGATCGAATTACATTAATAGACTCCGACGGGAATTATAAAAATATCTCTGCCGCGCAAGGTTTTTCAATTGAGCAAGGCTTGGATATTCCGTTTTTAGTGCAAAGTATTAAAAAGCTAAAAACGTTTACTAATTAAGCTTAAGTTTTATAACGATGGCCACTTTAATTATTTTAAGTGGCTTTGCCCTTGCCTTGTCATTTACCTATTTTGGGTTATATTCATAAGATACCCAATGCAAGGAAGCTGATATGAAAACCAACCTCCCCCTACTTTTATCTTTATTACTTATCTTGCTGTTTTCGAGCTGTTGTTTTGCTACTCAGGCGCATTACTATAAATGCACAACAGATAGAGGCACCGTATTTAGCCAATTTCCCTGTGGTTCCAATGCAACTGAGCACAAAATTAAACAAACCAATGTGGCTTTTTCTGATCCCAATGCAAATCATGTAAAAACACTCAATGAGCTTGAACGAAAACAGATAATTCGAAATATCAATGCCGAAATACGAAGCCAAAACCATACACTTGCTATACTTTCTCGTGATAGGGATCGTGCTGAATTTAATCAGCAACAGCGCTTGAAGCGTATTTTAAGTGACAGTGAAATAAAAAAAGTTACTAAAGATATAAAAAAACAACTCAAAGAAATTAATAAGCGTTATGCTAGAGATGTTAAAAAAGTCGAAAAGCAAATAGATAAGCTTGAAAAAAAACTAAAACGTTATGAATAAGCTATTGGGTTTTACTATTATTTAGCATACTCTTAACAAACATAGAGCAATAACTCTATGTCGTTTTTTAGGAGTACTCTCACACATGCACGCACACACAATTGCAGAGTTCATATTAAAGGGCTTTAAAAAGCACTATCGGTTATTTCAAAAAATCACTTCACAGGCGCCAATAGCTTTTTCAGAGCAGGATTGGCCGCAATTACATGAAATCAGCCGCCTTAGAATTAGCCACTACGATGCTCGGGTTAATGAAACAATTGCACAATTAAAAGAAGCCCATCTTGCCTCAGCAAATCAACTAGATGAAACACTCTGGCTTGAAAGTAAACGACACTATCAACAGTTTTTACAATTCCACCCGCAGGCTGAACTTGCTGAAACATTCTATAACTCCGTTTTTTGTAGGCTGTTTCATCGGCGGTATTTTAATAATGATTTTATTTTTGTTGAAACCTCACTTGCTGATGCCCCTGCTTTGCCGATCGAAGCTGAATATAGAAGTTTCTTTCCTGTTGTTGATGGGTTAAAGCCCACAATCCGTAAAATAATAAACCAATTTGATTTTAAGGCCCCTTTTGTAAACTTAGAACGTGATATTCGCCTACTCGTAAAAGCATTTTATAATCAAGCACCGGATACCCATCACAGCGCATGGCAAATGCGTTTTGATATATTGCAAACTCCTTTTTATCGCAACAAGGCGGCTTATATTGTCGGACGCGTTGTATCAAGCAGTGGTATACAACCCTTTATTATTCCAGTGTTACATCATAAAGAGGAAGGCCTCTACCTAGATGCACTACTTACGAACTCCTCACAAATGCGGGTTATTTTTGGCTTTGCACGTGCATATTTTATGGTTGAAACACATGCCCCTTCGGCATTGGTTCGCTTTTTAAACCAGCTAATGCCAAATAAAACTTTAGCTGAGCTTTACAACGCAATTGGATTTCACAAGCAAGGTAAAACAGAATTTTATCGCGAGTTTTTAACTCACCTTGCCCGTTCGAATGATAACTTTATGATAGCGCCAGGAACGCCTGGTATGGTCATGATGGTGTTTACTCTTCCTTCATTTGGCTATGTATTTAAAGTTATTAAGGATAAATTTGGTGAGAGCAAACCATTTGGCAGAGACACCGTATTAAAGCGCTACCAGCTTGTAAAAAGTCATGATCGGGTCGGTCGTATGGCGGATACCATAGAGTATTCGAACGTCGTATTTCCTTTATCCCGCTTTGACGATAACTTACTCCTACAGCTTAAAAACACCATTGGCGAATCAATGGTTATCGACGATGATTTAGTCATTATAAAGCACTTATATATAGAGCGGCGCATGACTCCGCTGAATTTATTTTTAGAATCAGCCACTGACGAAGAAGCCGTAACAGCAATCAATGAATACGGGCAAGCGCTTAAAGAGATGATTGCAGTGAATATCTTCCCTGGCGACATGTTACTTAAGAACTTTGGGGTTAGTAATCATAATCGTATTATTTTTTATGACTACGATGAAGTGCAATACCTAACTGACATGAACTTTCGGGCACTGCCTAAAGCTAAAAATTATGATGACTACTTAACTAATGAGCAAAGTTACTCTGTAGCGCCGCAGGATGTATTTCCTGAGCAGTTATGTACATTTGTAATGCCTAATCCACGTTATAAGGCGGTTTTTACACAGTCTCATCCGGAACTTTTAGATGTAAATTATTGGCAACAGGCTCAAAAGAATATTAAAAATGGCATAGTGAGTCATATTTATCCATATCCGAACACACAACGGTTTATCCAGCACTGGTAAACGCAAGGACAGACAATGAACATCAGCAAGATAGATTTAAATTTACTGGTATATTTAGACACACTGCTACGTGAATGCAATGTTACTCGAGCAGCAAATCAACTCAGTATCACCCAGCCAGCAATGAGCAATGGCCTAAAACGACTGCGCAATTTATTTAATGATCCGATTTTAGTACGTACCAGTGATGGCATGGTCCCGACAGAGCGCGCTATTGAGTTACAGCCAGTGATCCGCGGGATTTTAATGACGCTAGAGGAAACCCTCGCACCTAATAGAGAGTTTGAAGCGAGTCAGAGTAAACGTGTGTTTAGAATTATGGCCAGTGACTATGCTGCCAGCACGCTCGCGCCACGTTTACTAAGTAAATTACATGAAGAAGCACCCGACACCACCTTGGATATACTCACACCCAGTGATGTTACCTTTCATGATGTTGAAAACGGTAAAGTAGACATGGCAATCAACCGCTTTGAAAACTTACCGCAGTCTTTTCATCATAAACGCATCTGGAAAGACAGCTTTTGCTGCTTAGTAAAAACCGATAATCCAATCATTGAAAATTTTAGCCTTGATAGCTATTTAAAAGCACGCCACATTTGGGTAAGTAAAACCGGTTTTGGGGTTGGTGTAGGTATGGATCCTAAAGACGTGCAAAAGCTTGGTTGGGTAGATGAAGCCCTTGCCCACTTTGGCAAACACAGAAACATTGCCACATTTACCCGTAACTATCACGTTGCGATTCATTTAGCTAAAGAACAAAACTTAGTTGCTACACTGCCATCAAAGGCCGCCAATATATATGTAGACGATCCTGGGTTAACAATTCTTGAGCCACCTTTTCCCATCCCACCTTTTGAGTTAGATATGATATGGAGTCCATTACTTCATCGTGACGCGAGCCATGTTTGGCTAAGACAAAAAGTGGCGGAAGTAGCTGACGAGTTGAAGTAAAACAATTACATAATAGCTTGTAAAATTTGCGAAGCTATTGAGTAAACACAATGAAGGTTTAAAATAAGTTGTTTTAAATCATATTATTAAAAACAAATACAGATGGAACAGGCCTTGCTTTAAGTTAAATGACATTTAATTCATTTAACTTAAAGAGGTCATTATTATGAATACCCATCAAGGACAAGACGCAAATCATATCACTGACATTATCCAAGTAATGAACAGCGGCATAGATTTTTATGAAAAAGCACAGGACAAAGTTGAAGATCCGGCCGTAGGCGCACTTTTTCAACGTATGATAGATGCCCGTAAAGTAAGTGTTGAAAGCTTACAACCATACGCCATCAACGAGCAAGGTGAACGCGAAGATGGTTCATCGTTTGCTGTAGAAGCACGCCGAGCATATACGTCATTAATTACTAAGTTCAGCTCAGACAACGATCAAACATACGTTAAAGAGCTCGAAGAAGTTGAAGATAAAACACTAGAAGAAATCAAAGCCGCTATGAAAAAACCCCAGCCTCATGATTGTGAAGCTGCATTATCTAAAGTTTTACTCACAATGCAAAGCTGCCATACTGAGATGAGCCGCATGCAACAAAAGCACTAATATAATTCGTTAAGTCAAAAAAAGGGCCTTACGGCCCTTCAAAAGTTAAATAACGTAGGAGAAGTTATTTAGAAACGATATTCGGCACCTAAATAGTAGTAAGCACCGTTGAAGCCAAATGGCGCAGAACGACGAGAATAATCAAATACACCCGTTGAACTAACAATTGTATTCCCTGATGCGTCTACAATAGTGCCTGAGCGAGAGTTGCCAATGGTGTTTTTATCTGGGTAGACGTCAAATAAGTTATTAGCACCAATATTTAATGATAGGTTATCGGTAACATAGTAGTTTATTTTCACATCTGTAAGCACTTCTGCCCCATAGGTTTGGCGGCCGCCATCTTCCACAGTGTATTCACCATAACGGTTCAGTGATAAATTCACAGTCCAATCTTCTAAGCGATATAGCGCACTTAAGTTCACTCGGTCTTGTGGTTGCCACTCTTCGATAATCGATGTTTCTTGAGCTGAAAAGACATCTTCTACCGGTATGGTTTCAAGGCCACTGCCTTGTGGAGTAAATAAATCAACCACATCAGTTTCAGTAAAGTTTGCTGCTAAAGTAAAGTCAAGCGTACCGCCCAGCCCTTCGGTGTTCCACGTTGCAACAAAATCAACACCTTGTGTTTCAGTGTCTGCACCATTTAAGAAAAACTGACCTGCACCAGCACCTGAACTCACCAATGCGGCATCAAGTGTGGAAGATAACCCTTTACCTAAGCGATTACTGATCACAATACGGTCATCGATATCAATTGAGTAATAATCGATAGTGACATTAATGTTATCGGTCACGTTATAAACAATACCTAGGCTGAGATTGTCTGACTTTTCTTCTTTTAGCTTTGGAATACCAATGCTTTGTGCAAGGGTACTGTCATTTCTAAAAGTGCCCACTTCTTCTGCGATTAAATCTCCATTAGGGCCCACAACAAATTGCGTACTAATATTATTAAAGTACAATTGCTGCATTGAAGGTGCTCTAAAGCCTGTGCTCACTGCACCTCGTAATGAAACATCATCAGTCACTGACCAGTTACCGGCAAGTTTAAAGTTTACCGTGTCACCAAAACCTTTATAGTTATCGTAACGCAATGCACCTGAAATGATCACATCATCAATTACATAAGTTTCAGCATCAACATAGAACGAAATAACATCTCTAGATTCATCTACTGATGATTCTGGCGAAGAACCACCAAAGCCTTGAGTACCACCCGCTGCATTTTCGCTGCCGACACCACCACTTAGGCCATCATAAATATTAACACCATTATTGGTGTCGTAATCGCGGTATGCATATTCGCTGCCTTCAAGTATTCGATATTCATCTGTACGCAGCTCTGCCCCCATGGCTAATGAAAAATCATCATAATCTTTCGTGTAGTCCAAGTTTAACGTTTGCAGAGAAAGCTCCATACCATAAGCATAAGCCTCACGTGGGATGGTTGTGCGAATATCATCAGCACTAAGTCCCTGTTCGTAGCGTAATAAATTAGCATATGAGCCATTGATCGTATCACTGGTCGTGTAATCTATACTATTTTCACCATAGGTATATGAAAAGTCGAGGCTTGAGTCATTATCAAACTCTTTCTTAAAACCAAAGTTATATGAAATGTCGTCTATCGTGGTGTTTATTTTTGGTAAGAAACCCATCGGGATAACAGCATCACCATCTTGTAAGACAGGGTTACCATCTGCATTAGCATTATGACGGAAGAACGCAGCAGACTCATTATCTCGAGTTGAATAAGTGATAAAACCATAAAGCTCGCCACCAGCTAATTCGTAGCCTGTATTTACAGTTAAAGCAAATTGTTGTGAGTCAGCATCACCAATTCTGAATGTATCTCGCGGTGCTGTGAGTTCACGTGGATCTGAAGCAAGTAAAGTACCATCGCTTAGCTCCTCACAACCGTAAAATTGACAAGAACCATGCAGGCCTGCGCGATTAGTCGGCGCACGATCGCGATAATTAATCGTGGTATTTAAATATCCATCATCACCCAGAGCAAAGCCTTTATTAAAGTCAATGTTAACGGTTTCGCCATCACCTTCTGAGTATTGACCATAGTTAATTGCCGCTTTTCCGCCCTCTTCGGCATCTTTAAGTACAATATTGATAACACCTGCAATCGCATCAGAGCCATACTGTGCGGCAGCACCATCACGTAACACTTCGATACGTTTAATTGATGCAGCAGGAATGGCATTCATGTCTGTTCCGGCAGTACCACGCCCAACGGATGTATTAATATGAATGATACTGGCTTGGTGACGGCGCTTACCATTGATAAGTACCAGCGTTTGATCGGGCCCTAAGCCACGTAACGTTGCAGGGCGCAGTGCATCTGTGCCATCACTGATTGATGAGCTAGAAAAGTTAAATGAAGGCGCAATGGCTTGTAACATTCGGCCAACTTCTGTTTGTCCTGTATTCTCAAGTGCTTCAGCGCTTAAAATATCGACAGGAACAGGTAAATCTTCAACTGAACGACCCGCGACACGGCTACCAACAATAGCTATTTTTTCAATATTTTCTTGTGCGGCTTGTTCTTGTGCATTTACCGTTTGGCTGTTTGTTGCCATTAAAAGTGGTAATACGGCAGCACTGACCCCAGAAAGCTTTTTCATGTTGTTATCATTCCTATTGATTTGTTTGAGTTTTACGCTCAGTAAACCATTTTGATCAACAACCGCATCGAGTTCAGTATTTTGCAACATCGTATAAAGTGCATCCAACTGGGTGTAATAACCAAACACTGATTGAGCTTGATATTGCTTTGCCAATTCAAATGAAAAAACCACGGTTTGTTCAGTTTGCTTAGCAAATTCAATCAGTGCTAGGTCTGCTCGTTGCGCTTTAATATCAAATTGCACCATTTGTGAATCAACAGCATTAGCATGCACATTTAGGCTACAAACTAAAGGTGCTAGTGCTATAAACCCACATAATGGATACGTTTGGTTACTACGCAACTTATACAAACAGTTGAGAACGAATAATCCCCTACACAAATTTGACTTTTTCTTTATTATTTTTTTACTTTTATTTATCAGCATCGTTACTTTTCATGCTTTAAGTCAGTGTTTAAGCAGTTTACTTAACTATGATTGCCTTGTGTTAGGCTAACAATATGCTCACCTAATCGCTCATGCTCTATTGCTAAATTGGCTTGTAGGCTATCTAATAAACCTATGATATCTCCGGCTTTAAAAACACCAGCCACCTTGAGCGAAGCTAAACTAGGGTCTTTTAACTCAAACCGTGTCGCGGTATAGCGACTCACTTCTTGTAATGCTTCACTCAGTGGTTCGCCGTTGAAAATTAACATGCCATGCTGCCATGCCAAATCTCGCTGCACATCATCCATAGATAATTGTTTAATTGGTGCAGTGATGCTTTCCTTAATAAGTGCTTTTTCACCTGAAATAACAATACTTGCATTTATTTTTCTAACTTGTGCCGTGTCGTTATTAGCCTGTTGTAATTTCACAAAATCATCCGCGTTTACTGCAACGCTCGGGTCGGTGATCATTACCTTGCCCTCAGTAACTACCAATTCTAAATCTGATGATGCATTGCGCTGTACGTTAAACACTGTGCCCAAAGCTGTAAATGATTTATCACCCGCCATAACACTAAACGGCCTTGAAGCATCTTTAGCTACATTAAAGCGCCCTTCACCACGACTTAAAATGAGCTGTCTGCGTCCTTGGGTGTAAGCCACTTCTAATAAGCTATTAGTGTTTAATTGCACTATGGTGCTATCGGGTAATACGTAGGTAGCCTGCTCCCCCACTTTAGTGCGGTAGATTTTGCTGTACTTGGCCTGCTCTTGCACTGAGTTCGGGTAATAGTTGTGTCCTGCAAACATAAATGTCGCCATTAGCATCACTGCAAAAATACTTGCGGCTATTGTAAAGCGAGTATTTGAAATTGAATTTTTTGAAGGCACTTGTTTATTAGGGAATAAGCTACTTAACTCATTGAGTACACTTAGCTCATCCCACAGCTGCGCTAAATCAAATACAGCATCTTGATGTGCTTTACTTTGTTGTACCCACTGCTGGAATTGTGCTCTTTCGTCGTCATTTAAACCGCGATCCATAGCGCTGATCCATCGGCTTGCTTGTGCTTGAATAACGTCTTTAGATGAAAATTGATGAATATTGCTCATTTACCCACCCTCCTGGTAGTCGCATTTACTTGCTCAGTGCCTGTGGATACTTGCTCTTGTTGCTGCATATATTGCATCGACTTTAGCAGCCCTTTAGCTATATGTTTCTCAACCGTACTTTCGCTTAACTTCATTTGCTGTGCAATTTCTTTTTGGCTCAAGCCATAGACTTTTTTTAAAATAAAGCACTTACGTACAGGTTGGCTTAACTGTTCAGTCGCGCGGCAAAAAAGTAAAAACCGTTCTTTCGATGTTACTTCGTCTTCGAGCTGCATCGATTTTAGATGCTGCTGATAATCATCACCCGTATCAAGTGAATCGTTATGCTTATTATCCCACTTAGCTACGTGATTTAGCGCCAAGTTTTTTGCGGTTTTTAGCATGTAGCTATGGGTATATTTAATATCTTGTTTTAAATCAGCTTCATAGCTTTTCACGAAGGTTTCTTGAACAATGTCTTCAACGTCGTCGGGTAATACTATGCGGGAAACAAAACGTCGTATTTGTGACGACAGCTCAACAAATGCGCTTGGTACTTTACTTTGTGCCATCCTATCACCCCATAATATTATTATTACGCTAAGGTTACGAGTTTTAGCACTAATTACAAGACAAATTGTTAAATTGTCGTTATTTTAGGGTTACCATATTTACTTTAGCTAAGATAAGCTATTTTGGCTTACAAATAATGACTTCATAAACTCATAAAATACTTCTGTTTTACGTGTTGTTAAGCTGTTCTGTGGTTTTAAAAACCAGACTGGTGCGTCACCATCCGCTAAAATGCCAGGTAATACCTCAAGCAATGTTCCATTATCTAACTCATTTTGAATAGCTAACTTAGATTTAATTGCAATACCGTGCCCTGCAATAGCCGCTTGGGTCATATTGTCTGAGTTTGAAATAGTAAAGCGCGTCTTGGCGTTGAAATTAACTATTTTTCCCTTGTCATCTTTCAACTTTAATTGCCGCTGCCAAGGTAAACATACCCAAAAATGTGTTTGGAGTTGCTCAAAAGACGCAGGCATACCGTATTTTTCAACATAACTTGGCGCAACACATAAGACACGATGATTATTGACTATTTTACGTGACAGTAGCGCCGAATCATTTAACTTACCGACTCTAATGGCAATATCTTGTGCATCATCTACCACATTGACAAAATTATCAGAAATTGAAAAATCCAATTGCAATTCAGGGTATTGCTGTTCAAAAGCGATTAATTTAGGCATTACAAACTTTGAAAACACCCATGGCGGCATGGTTACTCTCAACAAGCCACTCACCGATGACCCTCGTGCACCTATATTGTATTCAGCATCATGCAATGCCTCTAGAATGGTTGCCACTTTGTGATAAAACACTTTACCTGCTGGCGATAAACGAATTCGTCGGCTATCCCTAAATACCAATACTGTCGCTAATTCACGCTCTAGTTTTGCTAACCTGTGGCTGACGGTCGCAGCTGAGAGTCCTTGTGCACTTGCCGCTGCCAGTACACCTTTGTTTTCGACGATTGCAATAAATGTTTCGAGATCACTCACACTATACATAAACACTCCTCAACAACATTTAATATTTTCGAATATAGCTTTTAGTTTTACAGAGTTTATTTATAAAATCCAAACATTATACTGATCAAAAGTTTTATACTAGAGGGTTTGGAAAGTTTTTATCTTTAATTACTACTCCTCTGTAACTGTGACTAAAAGGCATTAAATATATGACTATTTTTAAATCGCTAACAAAACTAAGTCTATCATTAGTTCTGTTGGGCCAATTAATTGGAGGGGATGCGATGGCAGCAGAATCTGTTCAACCTAAACCTAAGGTAATTATTTTTGACGTAAATGAAACTTTACTTGATCTAGATTCAATGCGTGAATCGATTGGTGAAGCGCTTGGTGGACGAGAAGATTTACTCCCACTTTGGTTTTCGACTATGTTACACCATTCTTTAGTAAGCACTGCGATTGGTGATTACCAGGACTTTGGAAAAATTGGCGTTGCTTCACTATTAATGGTGGCACAAAACAATAATATCAAAATTAATGCCGAACAAGCTAAAACAGCTATCGTCACACCATTATTAAGCCTACCTGCTCACCCTGATGTTAAAGCAGGCTTGCAAGCTTTAAAAGACAGTGGTTATAAATTAGTCAGCTTAACTAACTCATCTAATAATGGCGTAAAAGCTCAATTTGAAAGTGCAGGTTTAACTGATTACTTTGAAGCTAGATACAGTATTGAAGATATCAAAATATATAAACCTGACCTACGAGCCTACGAATGGGCACTTAAACAATTAAACGTTAAAGCTGAAGATGCCTTAATGGTCGCAGCTCATGGTTGGGATGTAGCTGGAGCGAAGGAAGCTGGCTTACAAACTGCGTTTATTGCTCGTCCAGGTAAAGCATTATACCCTCTAGCACAAAAGCCAGACTACAATGTGCAAAATTTAACTGAGTTAGTCGAACTACTAAAATAACGATTGTGCATTGAAATAAATCAATACCCTGAGGTTGAACTTAAGGATAGGCTCAACCTCTTTTTATTTATTTAATTTAATACCACTGATAAAAAATCGCGAAGTAAGATCAATCAACTGTTCTAAGCGTTGTTCATCAAGAGCAGGCTTCCACATAATAACTTGCTCCCAATAGCCCATATTTTTTAACCCACCGTAAAAAAATGAAGCAGCAATATCCGCAGGTACATCGTTTAAAACGCCCGCATGATGTGCTTGCTCAAACCACGTAAGTAGTCCCTTCTCACAGTCTAAAAACTTTTCTTCTAATCGTGCGGCCTGCTCTTTATCTCGCATTGACTCAATGATCACAATACGCGACAAGGTTAAGTAGTTTTCATCATTACCAAGTGACAAACATACTTTTGCTAACTCTTTTAATTGCTCGTAAATACTGACATCAGCTTGATACTGATATTTGTGTAATTGCGAAAAACGTTCTAATAGTAATGCAACAACGTCGTCAAATAGCGCATTTTTATTCGGATAATGTTTATATAAAGTTCGTTTTGAAACATTTGCTTGCTTGGCAATTGTTTCCATAGTGGTCCCGAGCAAGCCAAATTGTGCAAATTCTTGAATCGCGGCACATAACACATCATTTTGTTTACTATTACTTTCCACATTGCCCCCCAATATTAATCCCCCCTAATCTACCACATTAATGTAGAAAAAAGTAAACGCAAGTGTATACCTCCTTTAAATTTGGGTATACACTTGCGTTTACTTAAGCTGAATATCATTTATTATTTTTAAATGTCATGGTTATAAATCACACAACAAACCATACTCAACCAGCTTAACTTGCTTTAAACCTATACTTATACAATTGGAACTGTGGAGTAACCATGCGTCAGCCTTTCGCACTATCGAAATTGTCATTATTTTTATTTACCTCTGCCTCGCTCTTTCTTCAAGGATGCAGTGAAGCACCTAAAGCACAACAAGCCGCTATGCATCCTGCATCAGTGTCGACCATTTTAGCAACAACAGAAGATGCGCCTTTTACTATTGAATTACCTGCGACACTGTCAGGTTCTAAAGAAGTTGAAGTAAGAGCGCGGGTCACTGGTATACTAGAATCACGTAATTTTGATGAAGGCCAAACAGTAAGAAAAGATCAGTCTTTATTTACAATCAACCTAGAGCCGTATCAATTGGCCGTTGAGCGTGCTCAAGCAGCCCTTGATGGCGCGAATGCATCACTTATCCAAGCACAACGTGATGTAAAACGTTTAGCAAAACTTCGTGCAGACAAATCCGTTTCACAACGTGATTATGATAATGCAAGTTCAACACAAGATATTGCTAATACAAACTTAGCCGCTGCTAAAGTAGCGTTAAAAGAAGCGGAACTTAACCTTGAATATGCCCAAGTCAAAGCGCCTGTAGCTGGTGTTATGGGCCGAGAATTTGTTTCTGAAGGGACCTATGTCTCTGGTCCTGATTTATTATTAACGCAAATCACACAACTTGACCCTATTCGCTTGCGTTTCGGTATTTCTGAGCGCGAGCAACTACAAATGCGCCAAGATATGGCTAATGGCTCACTCAATCTACCTGAAAATGGCCAATGGAAAACCAGCATAAAACTACAAGATGGTTCAATATACGGTCAAACTGGTCAAGTGAACTTTTCAGATGTACGTATTAATCCAAATACCGGCACCAGCGAGTTACAAGCTATTATCCCCAATCCTGATTTTAAACTACGCCCAGGCCAATTTGTGCGTGTTAGTTTAAATGGCGCTGTGCGTAAAGATGCATTTGTTATTCCTCAGCGTGCAGTGCTTGATAATGGCACAGGCAAATTTGTTTACCTTGTCGCTAAAAATGAACAAGGCGGCACGATTGCTCGCCCTGCCCCTGTAGAGGTTGGTGAATGGATCCAAAAGCCAGAAAACCAAGGTGATAAAAACTTTTGGTTGATTAAGTCAGGGCTTAACAAAGGTGACGAAGTGATCATTGACGGCATGGCGAAGATTTTCTTCCCAGGTATGCCAGTCGCGGTAAATAATGCATCAAACAGTGCTAACGCTGAATAAGCACAGGGAGTCTTATGTTTTCTCGTTATTTTATAGACAGACCCATATTTGCGTTTGTTATATCCATTGTAATTGTACTCGCAGGCCTTGCAGCAATGCGCAGCTTACCTGTTGCACAGTATCCTGAAATTGCCCCTCCTGTAGTACAGGTTACAGCAGCCTACCCCGGTGCGTCAGCGCAAGTGCTTGAACAAACCGTTGCTGCACCGATTGAAAATGCAATTACAGGTGTTGAAGGCATGATGTATATGGCATCAACCTCAACCAGCTCAGGCGCGACCACCATTGAAGTAACCTTTGAAATTGGCACTGATATTGACCAAGCAGCTGTAAACGTTAATAACCGTGTTAAACAAGTTGAAGCCCGTTTGCCAGAAGAAACACGCCGTCAAGGTGTGGTGGTGCAAAAAGGGTCTTCAAGCTTTTTACAAGTTCACGCGTTTTACTCACCCGATGGCAGTCGAGATAGTTTATGGACCTCAAATTACGTTACCCTCAATATATTGGATCGCATAAAACGTATTCCAGGTACCACTAGCGTACAAATATTTGGTGCGAAAGATTACGCCATGCGAATTTGGCTTCGTCCTGATGTTATGAGCCAACTCGGTGTGAACGTTGAAGAAGTCGCTGGCGCAATTCGTAGCCAAAACTCACAATATGCCGCGGGATCTATTGGTGCAACGCCCACTTCTCAGTCAGCTCAAGAGCTTGTTTACAGTGTTACGGCCCAAGGGCGCTTATCTGAACCTGAACAATTTGAAGAAATTATTATTCGTTCAAATATTGACGGCAGTAGTTTACGCTTAAAAGATATTGCTCGCGTGGAGCTTGGCTCAAAAGATTATAACTTTAGTGGTACAATTAATGGCAAAGAAGCTGTTTTATTAGGCATATTTTTACAACCAGGTGCAAATGCGTTAGATGTTGCAGCTGAAGTAAACGGTGTACTTGCTGAAATTAAACAACAATTTCCCACCGGGCTTGCTCATTTAAATTCATACGACACCACACGCTTTGTTGAAGTATCTATTCGAGAAGTGGTCATCACCCTCATCGAAGCCATGATCTTAGTATTTTTGGTGGTGTATCTATTTTTACAAAACTGGCGTGCAACGCTTATTCCTACATTAGCTGTACCCGTGTCATTGCTGGGCACTTTTGCTGGCATGTACATGTTGGGCTACTCAATTAACTCGCTGACATTATTTGGTATGGTGTTATCAATTGGTATTGTTGTCGATGATGCGATAGTTGTGCTCGAAAACGTCGAGCGAATTATGCACGAAGAGCATGTAAGTGCTCATGAAGCAGCTATTAAAGCAATGAAAGAAGTATCAGGACCTGTTGTCGCCATTGTACTGGTGCTTTGCTCAGTATTTGTGCCCATTGCATTTTTAGGTGGCCTAACAGGAGAGCTATTCCGCCAATTTGCAATCACCATTTCAATTGCAGTGAGTTTATCTGGGGTTGTTGCACTAACAATGACGCCTGCTTTGTGTGTACTTATTTTGAAACAAGAGCACAAACAAACCGCACGCTTCTTTTTATGGTTTAATCGAGTCTTTACGCAAATAACCAGTAAATACGTTGGCACTGTTGGCTTTATGGTTCGTCGCGGCGCACTTGGCCTTTTATTAATGATTGGCATGGTATCAATCACTATTGGGCTTTGGAAAAACACGCCAAGTTCACTCGTTCCAGATGAAGATCAAGGCTATTATATTTCGGCTATCTTCTTACCTGATGGCTCTTCCCTTGAGCGCACTGAAGAAGTGGTAAAGCAAGTCGTTGCAGCGGTGCAATCAAACCCTGCGAATGAAAATGTTGTTGCATTTACCGGGTTTGATTTTATTGGTGGTGGCTATAAAAATAGTGCGGCAACCTTATTTGTCACGCAAAAACACTGGGATGAACGAGAAATAGATACTAAAAGCTTGGTTAATGAGTTATTTATGAAAACCGCTCATATAAACGAAGCACTGGTACTGGCTTTTAACCCGCCTGCTATTTTTGGTTTAGGAAACACCGGTGGTTTTGAATTTTATATTCAAAACAAAGGCGCTGGTGGCCCCGAGAAACTGCAACAAGCCATGGGATTAATGATGGCAGAAGCGCAGAAAAGCCCCGTTCTAAGTGGCTTACAAACACTTTGGCGCCCTAATGCGCCACAGCTAAAAGTGGATGTTGATCGCGAACAAGCCCGTGCCATGGGCATTGAAATTGATGATGCTTTCACTGCTCTTGCCGGTACGCTAGGCACATACTACGTTAATGATTTCAATAAATTTGGACGAGCATGGCAGGTACTTATGTCTGCTGAGGCTGAATTTAGAATGAAACCCGACGACATCGGCCGTATCTATGTTAAAAACAGCCAAGGTACTATGGTGCCTATGTCTGCGTTCACTAATATAGAATTTAGCCGCGGGCCAGAGAGTCTTAATCGTTATAACAACCTTTCAGCGGTTAAGTTATTGGGTAATGCAGCACCAGGCTACAGCTCTGGGCAAGCCATTGCCGAAGTGGAGCGTATTGCAAAAGCTGTGTTGCCACCTGACATGACTTACGATTGGACTGGCTCTGCCTATCAAGAAAAACGCAGCTCGGGCACAACCGGTATTGCGCTTGGGCTTGCTGTTATCATGGTGTTCTTAATTCTTGCTGCACTTTATGAACGTTGGTCACTGCCATTATCTGTGATGCTGGCTCTGCCATTTGGTACCTTTGGCGCGCTAGTGTCAATCTGGTTGGTAGGCATGACTAACGATGTGTATTTCCAAATTGGTTTGGTTACTTTACTTGGTCTTGCCAGTAAAAATGCCATTCTGATAGTTGAATATGCCTTAATGAAACACCAACAAGGTTGGAGCGCAAGTGCGGCAGCTCTTGAAGCAGCACGCCTTAGATTTAGACCCATTATAATGACATCGCTGGCGTTTATATTAGGCGTTGTACCATTGGTGCTTAGCTCAGGTGCGGGTGCCGGTGCGCGTCACAGCGTTGGTACAGGTGTTATGGGCGGTATGATGGCTGCAACTTTCTTAGCCGTATTCTTTGTACCTTTGTTTTTCTACTGGCTTACAGATCGTAAGCTCAGTGAAAAGCGCTCACGCAATGAACTGGCCGATGAGATAGCCGCGCATCATAAACGCGAAAACGTAGATACACTCGAAGGTAATTTATAACCATTAACCTTTAAAAAATGAAGGGCAAACATAGGTTTGCCCTTTTTTTATAACGGTTACATCACTAGCAATTTAGGCTTGTCAGCGCTACTATTAGTAAACGCGCGTTGTGGAGCAAACTAATGAGTAGTGAAAAAATAACCGAGTTTGAGCAGTATTTTCAAATAGCAGAAAGTAACAGAGTCAATTTATTTGCCGTTGACAAGCAAAGCGTGCCGCAAAGCCCTGCTCAATTGGAAGCCGATATTCCCCCACTATTTAAACTTGCTAATGAAGTAAGTGAGCTTGAGCAAAGTTCATTAAGACCATTGCGTAATTTAGGTGATGTTGCCCAAGAGCTGGCTGTTTTTTTACAAGCCCAATCGCGTAAAATCGACCTCATAATGAGTCATATACTCGCTTCTGAACAGCCACAAGATAATGCAATGTACTGTGATAGCTATGGCGGCGGTGGTGTTAAATTTACCACCAGCGAGCAATACACAATAGGCCAAGCATTTCGCACTAAACTATTTTTGCAACATGAAGCCTCTGCGGTTTATTGTTACACAGAAGTCGTGGCAATCGACAAACTTGATGATGAGCAAAACCAATACACGCTTTTATTTACTGCTATCCGTGACTCTGATCAAGAGTTAGTGGTTAGAGCGAGTTTACACGCGCAAACAAGGCAACTAAAAAAGCGCCAACAGCAACAACTAGACAAACCTGAAAATGAGCAACCGACAGAGTTATAAAAAGCTGACATATCTGTTTGAAATGCTAAACTAGGCACACCTTTGTTTGTTTATTAAATTCATGAACTTTAGACTTTTACCTGAATGGGCTGAGCAAGATGCAGTTATGCTTACTTGGCCACACCAAGATACTGATTGGCGTGATAACCTCAATGCTGTAGAGCCTGTTTATATTACCCTGTGTAAACATATATGCCAGCATCAATTGGTTGTTATTATTGCACATAACACTGCATTAAAAACACACATAAGCCAATTATTAGCCAGCAATGAAATTGACCTTGCTCGGGTGCACTTTGTGATCACCCCTTGTAATGATACTTGGGCGCGTGATCATGGCCCGTTGACCTGTGCCAGCACGCATGATGCAGACCAATTAGCTATTCTTGATTACACCTTTAACGGCTGGGGTAACAAGTTTGAGAGCTCCCTTGATAATCAAATTAACAAAGTACTTGTTAAACAGCTGGCTGCACCTGAAAATCAATATCAACAAATTGATTTAGTATTAGAAGGCGGCGGGGTTGAAATAAACGAGCACGGTGTACTGCTTACCACCAGCGAGTGTTTACTCAATCCAAATCGTAACCCAGCACATAGCGCTGAGCAAATTGAAGCACAATTACAACAGCAATTAGGTGTCAGTTCATTTTTATGGGTTGATCATGGTTATTTAGCCGGTGACGATACTGACAGCCATATTGATACCCTTGTGCGCTTTGCACCGAACAACACCCTAGTTTATGTAAAGTGTAATGATACTACGGATGAGCATTTTAACGCGCTCGATAAAATGCAAACACAATTGAAAGGTTTTCAAACGCCATCAGGTCACCCTTATACCTTGATTGATTTACCTTGGCCAAAAGCGGTGTATAACAACGATGGCGATAGACTGCCAGCAACCTACGCAAACTATTTAATTATCAATGATGCCGTATTAGTACCCACTTACAATGATAAAAACGATGCCCAAGCACTTGAGCAAATTCAGCGTGCCTACCCTGAGCATTCAATTATTGGGGTAAACTGTTTGCCTATTATTCATCAATTTGGCAGCTTACATTGCATAACCATGCAATTACCTCGCGGATTTTTAGTTGGAGCAGCATAATGACTTCGTCAAATAAATTAACGGTTGCCTTAGTGCAGCAAAGCAATAGTGATAACGCAGAGCAAAACATGGCAAAATCAATTGCCGCCATACGCGACGCTGCAAGCCAAGGTGCTCAACTTGTAGTGCTACAAGAGCTTCACCGTAGCCTTTACTTTTGCCAAACCGAAGACGTTGATGTTTTTGATTTAGCAGAAACTATCCCAGGGCCAAGTAGTGACGCACTGGGTGCATTAGCAAATGAGCTAAACATCGTTATAGTGGCCTCATTATTTGAAAAACGTGCCACAGGCCTTTATCACAATACCGCTATTGTGCTGGAAAAAGACGGTACGATTGCAGGTAAATATCGCAAAATGCACATACCTGATGATCCTGGGTTTTATGAAAAGTTTTACTTTACCCCAGGCGATTTAGGCTTTGAGCCGATTCAAACCTCTGTAGGTAAATTAGGTGTATTAGTGTGCTGGGATCAATGGTTTCCTGAAGCTGCACGCTTGATGGCGATGGCGGGTGCTGAGTTATTAATTTACCCAACCGCGATTGGTTGGGACCCACGTGACGATGACGGCGAAAAAACGCGACAAAAAGATGCATGGGTTATTTCACAACGTGCCCACGCTGTTGCCAATGGCGTGCCTGTTATCAGTGCCAACCGTGTAGGCCATGAAAGTGATCCAAGCGAGCAAAGTGACGGTATTCAATTTTGGGGCAATTCATTTATTGCAGGCCCTCAGGGTGAAATGCTCAGCGAAGCAAATAATACTGACGAGCAAATTTTAGTGGTAGAACTTGATCAAAAACGCTCAGAGAACGTAAGACGTATATGGCCTTATTTACGTGATCGCCGAATTGATCACTATCAAGACCTCACTAAAATTTACCGTGACTAGAATAAATTAGCGCCTCAGTTGAGGCGCATTTAAGGAGTAATAAATGGCGTTTGCGCAATGGGCAGCCTTGCCTTGGGTAAAATCTCAAAAAGATAAAATTCAATGGGGGCAACTCACCGGTAGCGGGTTAAGTATCGCTATTGCACAAGGAGTAAAACAACAAGACAGCTTAGTGCTGATTGTTACCCCAGATACACCCAGTGCGCTGCGTTTAGAGACGGAACTTGATTATTTATTACCTGATAACCCGGTGATGGTGTTTCCTGATTGGGAAACCCTACCGTATGATCATTTCTCGCCTCACCAAGATATTATTTCGTCGCGTTTAGCGACCCTCAATACACTAAAAAAAGAACAACAAAGTGTATTAATTGTACCTGTATCTACCTTAATGCTGCGTACTGCCCCGGCCTCGTTTATTTATGGCTCTACACTTAACTTCAAAGTTGGCGATAACCTCGACACACACAGCTTACGCAGTAATCTTGAGCAAGCAGGTTATTTGCATGTTCAGCAGGTTATGGAGCACGGTGAATACGCAATTCGTGGCTCAATTGTAGATTTGTACCCTATGGGGAGCCCGCACCCATTTAGATTAGATTTTTTCGATGACGAGCTCGACACAATTCGCCTATTTGATGTGGAAACTCAACGTTCTGACGAAAAAGTAGATAAAATAGAGTTACTCCCTGCCCATGAGTTTCCGACTAATGAAAGTGACATTGAGCGCTTTAGAATAAACTACCGCGAAAAGTTTGGCGCCAGTGCAGAGCAAGATTCCGTCTACATGCAAGTCACTAAAGGAAACTGGCCGGCGGGTATTGAATATTATATGCCGCTGTTTTTTGAGCAGCTTGCGACCATATTTGAATACTTACCCGATACCACAACGGTCATGCAATATGGTGATTTAGAACATGCTGCTGATCAATTTTGGCATGATGTAAATGTTCGCTATGAAAACCGCCGAGTCGACCCATTAAGACCTTTACTTGAGCCGACTGAGCTTTATCAGCCACTCAATGAGTTGTTTTCAAACTTAGGTAACTTTGCCCGCATACGCTTAAGCCAAGCAAAATTACCGACCAAAGCAGGGAATAAAAACTTAGCCACAAGCGATCTCCCTGCGGTACGAATTGATCATAAGCAACACGAACCGTATCAAGCATTTATTGAATATATAGCGACGCAAAAGAAACAAAAAGGCCGCGTGCTGATCTCGGTAGAATCTGACGGACGTCGTGAGTCTTTACTTGCATTACTCAAACCCAGTGGCTTAAAACTCAAAGAGTTTGACTCGTTTGATGACTTTACCGCTAGCAATAGCGATGTCGGTTTAATCGTAAGCCCCCTTGAGCAAAGTGTACTATTAAGTGCAAAGCCCGCGCTTAGTATTATTACCGAACAAGAATTACTGGGAATTAAAGTATCTCAGCGCCGTCGTCGAAAGCATAAATACGAAGCAAGCCAAGATGCGCTGATCCGCAACTTAGCTGAGCTTAAAGTTGGTCAACCCATTGTGCATTTAGATCATGGTGTTGGGCGTTATCAAGGGCTACAAACTATTGATGCTGCTGGACTCGTCACTGAGTTTGTCACCATAACCTATGCTGGTGAAGCTAAACTTTACGTGCCCGTATCGGCACTGCACATGTTAAGCCGATACTCTGGTGGTGAAGAAGCCACGGCGCCGCTGCATAAGCTCGGCTCTGACGCTTGGGAGAAAGCCAAAAAACGCGCTGCTGAAAAAGTACGTGACGTCGCCGCAGAGCTGCTTGATATTTACGCTCAGCGCCAAGCAAAACCCGGTAATGCTTTCGCCCTTGATGGCAGTGCATACCGCGTATTTAGTGATGGCTTCCCATTTGAAGAAACCGATGACCAACGCAATGCCATTGAAGCTGTGCTTGGTGATATGCAAAGCAAACATGCCATGGATAGACTGGTGTGTGGTGATGTTGGCTTTGGTAAAACTGAAGTTGCTATGCGCGCCGCATTCATCGCAGTGAACGATAACAAACAAGTGGCCGTATTAGTCCCTACTACATTGCTTGCCCAGCAACACTTTGAAAACTTTAAAGACCGTTTTGCTGATTTTCCTATTGAAGTTGGTGTGCTTTCACGATTTAACTCACCTAAAGAGCAAAAAGACACCCTTGAAAAGATGGCCGAAGGTAAACTCGATATTGTCATCGGCACGCATAAATTAATACAACAAGATATTAATTTTCGGGATTTAGGTCTACTTATTGTTGATGAAGAACACCGTTTTGGAGTGCGTCAAAAAGAAAAGATAAAATCATTACGCGCCGATGTCGATATTTTAACGCTTACCGCAACACCTATCCCACGTACATTAAATATGGCAATGAGCGGCATGCGTGACTTATCAATTATCGCCACTCCACCAGCTAAACGCTTGGCAGTAAAAACCTTTGTTCGTCAGCGCGATGCAGAACTTATTCGCGAAGCTGTATTACGTGAAATAAAGCGTGGCGGCCAAGTGTACTTTTTGCACAACAATGTAGAAACCATTGACCGCGTGGCTCAAGAGATCAGCGAATGGGTGCCCGAAGCAAGTGTCGCCTCAGCGCATGGACAAATGCGTGAGCGTGAACTTGAACAGTTAATGAGTGAGTTTTATCATCAAAAATATAATGTTTTAGTGTGTACCACTATTATTGAAACCGGTATAGATATACCAACCGCCAATACCATCATCATGGACAGAGCAGATAAATTAGGCCTTGCGCAGTTGCATCAGCTGCGTGGTCGTGTGGGTCGTAGCCATCACCAAGCGTACGCTTATTTATTAACAGGTCACCCTAAGTCATTATCTAAAGATGCGGTAAAACGCTTAGAAGCCATCGAATCTCTTGAGGATTTAGGCGCAGGCTTTGCGTTAGCGACACACGATTTAGAAATTCGTGGTGCGGGTGAATTACTCGGTGATGACCAATCTGGTCAAATGCAAACCATTGGCTTTAATTTATACATGGAAATGCTCGAACAAGCAGTGCAATCACTGCGCGAAGGTAAAGAGCCAACTCTTGATAATTTATTACAACAACAAAGCGAGGTCGATTTAAAACTCGCCGCATTATTACCTGATGACTATATTCATGATGTAAACGCCCGCTTGGGTATTTACAAACGTATTGCAAGCTGTGCTACTGTAGATGATATGGATGAACTTCAAGTTGAACTAATTGACCGCTTTGGTTTACTGCCCGATGCAACTAAAAACCTATTTAGTTTGCAGCAACTTAAGCTAAAAGCCAGTGAATTAGGTATTAAAAAGATTGAAGCAAATCCAAAAGGTGGTTATTTTGAGTTTAGCCAAGATACAAAGGTTAACCCAAGCTTCATAATTGGTTTGATACAAAGTGCACCCCATGTGTACAAAATGGATGGCGCAAATAAACTGCGCTTTGCGATCAGCGAGGCTAATGCTCGTGAACGCTTAAAGATGGTCACTGCAATGATTGCAGATTTCTCTAAAAAGGTTAGCCATTAATGTTGTTAAAAAAATCATTATTAATTTTGTGTTGTGTATTTAGCAGCGCAGCATTCGCAGAGCGATGGTTTGAAGTCGAAGTGCTTATATTTAAACAACGCCCCGCTCCTTATTTACAAGAAGATTTTAGCCTTAAAAAAGAACCTATTAAGGCAAGCAACAAAGTAGACTTACTCACTCCGTTATACACTCAGCAAGCGAAACAAGACTGTATCTCGGGCGATAGCCGCTTTAACTCTAACTCACTAACAGATTCAGTCATTGGTGCCAGTCGATCAAACTTATGTGATGATTCGATAGACTATATTGCAAGCTTTGATTCTTTGCCGCTGAGCCCAGAAGCAGAAGCCAGAGATGACATGGTCAGCACCTATTTGTTAAACCCTGAGCAGCTACAGTTTAAAAGCCAACAACGCGAGTTGCTGCGTAAAGGTTTAAAACCTTTACTGCACACCGGTTGGCGGTTCGAAGGCGCAAGTAAATCGCGTTCACAAAGTATCAAACTCTTTGGTGGACAACACCTCACTACACCGCCTGTTGCAAACACAAGTGTAGCGAATAACGCGAACTTTATAAGCCTAGTTAATCCAAGCCAAACGTTTGAACCTGCTATGCAACATGCTTCTGATAAATGGGAGTTAGACGGTTTTTTTAATATATACCTACGCCACTACCTGTTTATTAATGCAAATATCGATATAAGCGAGAAGCTCGATAATGGAGAGATTCAAAGCGCACGTTTTTCTCAGTTTAAACGTGTGATCAGTGGAGAAGTGCATTATTTTGACCACCCTAAAATGGGCATGATTGTACAAATAAGAAAATTTAAACATTAAAAAGGACACTATTTATGAAAAAAATCTTAATAATTGCAGCAACTTTATCACTCGCTGCTTGCTCAAAAGTAAGTTTAGAAAACTACGAAAAAATCACTATTGGTATGGATAAAACTGAGGTTGAAGCAATTCTAGGAAGTGCTGATAACTGCGTTGAAAAAACCCTTCATACTAATTGTACTTGGGGTGATGAAGCAAAAAATATCGAAATTACATTGGTTTCTGATAAAGTTTCTTTATACAGCAAGACAGGTTTAGAAAAGTAAGTAATAAAAAAGATGGTAGCCTGCTACCATCTTAAACCTTTGTGCATTACCACCAATACACAGGGTAATGCCGTTTAGGGTTACGCGATAAATTATTAACCAATAGGCCCACCATTAACATAATCAACGCACCAAATAAAACAGGGCTAATCACATAATAATAACCAAGTTGATGAATTCCTTCACCACCTATAACTGCAATCAATGCTGTTGCACCTCCTGGAGGATGCAAAGTTCGTGTTAAGTGCATCACGGCGATTGACAGTGACACAGCAATAGCACTTGCTAACATTAAATCAGCAGTCAAAAATTTAGCCACTGTAACACCCACCAAAGCACTAAAAACATGCCCACCAATAAGGTTTCGCGGCTGTGAAAACTCAGCAAGTGGTGCTCCGTATATAAGTACAGCCGTTGCGCCTAAAGAACCAATTAAAAATAAATTAGTTAAGGGATCAAATTGCAACGTTTTACCAATTAAGGCTACTAAGTAAATACCTAAAAAAGAGCCTAACAACGACCACATGATTTTACTCACGGGTTTGCGTGGTGGGCACTGGCTCGTTGCAGCCATACGGGACAAAAACAATCGCATTAATATCTCTAAAAAATAAATACATAAAAAAGAGCAGTACCAAAGCAATGCTCTATTAGTTATTTGATTGGTCAAACAGCTTAAAAACTAATTATTACTGATTTTGATATTGCTCTTTAGCTTTTTCAAGTTCGCCATCAGAAATACCTAATGATGCAGCAGCTTCTTTGATTAGCTGTGGCTGGGTCATAACAAGACCCATTAACGCTTGTAGTTTCTCTGGTGGAATACCTAATTGTTGTACTAACCCCATTGCCATCATTGGGTTTTGCGTAAATGCTTGAAAAAGCTCGTGCACTTTTTCATCACTCACATCATGTTCTTTTAATGTTGCTATAATTGGGTTCATATTTTTACCTTACATCACTTTTAGTTGCACTAATTATATGGGCAAATAATTAGTTTTAAATAGGTATTAATTTTAAAGGTAATTATTTAACCTGTAACACGACTTTACCGGCATTTTCATTGCGCTCTAAAATTGCATGGGCTTCATTTGCTTGTTGCCATGACATGGTTTTATAAATATTAAAATCAAAACGTTGGTTAGCAATATCATCATAAAATTGGTTTACAAACTCATCGCGTAGTTGGCGTTTAAATGCTTTGCTACGATTACGTAAAGTAGAAGCATGGAACGAAATACGCTTTTGTAAAAGCTTTGCAAAATCAACTTCTGCAAATCGACCATCTAAAAACGCCAGCATAATAATTTGACAATCCATTGCCGCGATTGCTGCATTCTTATTTAAGTATTGGCCAGATACCGGATCAACAATGACATTAGCTGTTAATGTATGGGTTTGCATATATTCAACAAAGTCATTTGTTTTATAATTAATGGCATGATCTGCACCCAGCTCTTTGGCGTGTTGGCACTTTTCGTCGCTCCCTGCGGTAATAACCACAGTCGCACCAACACATTTTGCCATTTGAATTGCTGCTCCACCTACTCCACTGGCACCCGCATGAATAAGTGCGGTTTGCCCCTGTTGTAAGTTACCTAACCCAAAGAGAGCACCATATGCAGTTAAATACACTTCACTTATAGCCGCACCTTGCGCCATCGATATATTATCTGGTAAAGCCATTATTTGTGCAGCATCTACAGCCACATATTCACTATACGCACCACCTGCACACAATGTAAAAACACGTTGATTAAGCCAACTTTTTTCTACATCAGCGCCAAGCTCAACCACAGTACCAGCACATTCAAGCCCTAAAATAGGGCTATCGCCTTTTGGTGCAGGATATTTACCTTGTCGTTGCATACAATCGGCACGGTTAACGCCAATTGCAGCAACTTTTATTAGTACTTCACCTGCTTGTAAGTTTGGTTTTGTTGTTTCACTCAGTGATAGTGTTTTGTTTTCGTGTGCAATATATTTCATAGGCTCCTCAGTGTGGTCTTTAGTCTAACTTTCGCCATATTTCAGCTTCAACTAATTTACCATTTTCAGTGAGCGAATGATGCCACAAATCACCTTCAATTTTGTAATCAAAAGCCATCGTTTTTCCCAATAATGAAGGAATATTGCCATAACCAAATTTTTCTATAAATTGTTGATCTTTAATTATGTATTTACCGCCACCAGCATAATGAAACTGGCCGTTCTTTTGTGTTATGTAGTTGAAGTGTGTTTTTGTTATTAATTTTACTGAGGTTAACTGCGGGGCTTTTGCTGTTACATAGCCATCATCAACCGCATATTTTCCCTCTACAAACTCCCAACTCCCCAAAAATGGGTTTGCAAATATTTGCCCCGATACAAGTAGTAACCCCGTTAGTAAATAGGCTTTCATAATATTTCCTTTAAAAGTTTTTGCAAATTGTACCTCTTAGTGAAATTAATCCCTATCATACTTCTGGTTAGGGTGGATACTCTTAAACCGCCAACTAGTTTTATACGGGTAAACGTCGTATATGTGCCCTGCGGTTATATTCGCTTGGCATTGTTGCCAAAACGACGCTGAAAAAATATCGCTGTGATGTTGCTTAAACACAGCAAATGCCGTGTCGTTAGCGCTAAAAAAAATGTTAAATTGACTCGGAAACACATCGTTATCAGCAATATCAAAATAGCTGTGCGCACTTAATTCATCATGTTGACTGTCACTTTTTGGAATATCTCTAAAATTGCACTCAGTTAATGGACAAATTTCATCATAATCATAAAATACCACACGACCCCAGCGGGTAACGCCAAAGTTTTTCATTAACATATCGCCTGGAAAAATATTTGCTCCGGCTAAGTCTTTGATAGCCTTACCATAGTCAATCATCACTTTGGTTAGTTCTGTGTCATCACATTGATTCAGGTATAAATTAAGCGGGGTCATTTTACGCTCAACATACACATGCTTTAAAATAAGTGCTTTTTCTGAGATGACCATACTGCTACCAATCATTTGGTGCATATGGCTTAAGAGTTCATCACTAAAGCGAGATAAGTCAAACGCTAAATACCTAAACTCATGTGTATCGACCAGTCGGCCCACTCTGTCAGCTTGTTTTACAAAATCATACTTAGCCATAACTTGGGCTTTTGTCGCTGTTTTGGGGGCGTTAAATTTATCTTTTATTACTTTATAAACGTATTCAGAACCAAGGGTGGTAAACACTAACATAACCATACCAGGCGTACCTGGGGCGCTGATATACTTATCTGATTTTGGACTGTTTTTAGTGGTGTCTACCTTGTAACGATAAAACTCAGTTTTTGCATGTTTAATAAACCCAATCGCATTAAACAGCTCAAACCGCTGCTTATGTGGCAATAGCACTGATAGATAATCTACATAGCGCGCTGGTTGGTCGGTATCTACCATAAAATAAGTACGAGCAAAGCCAAACAGTAAACTGAGTTGATCTGCCCCCATCATCACCGCATCTAACTTTAAGCCATCCTCGGTATTTAATATGGCAATCGCAAAGGGCATGTTATCCCCATTTTTAGCAATGCAACGGCCTATCAAATAACATGCTTTATTTCTAAAAAACAATGAATTAGCGTATTCTATATAACCATTGTTTAAGTTTATAAGTTCATATACTTGGCGGCACTGGTGTTTTGCCCCCATTGTTAAAGTATGTTGTAACTGGGTAACATCATGCTCAAAATTACTAAACTTGACCCGAAATGATTGCGCTAAAATAAGCTGTTTAACAGCCTCAGCGAAACCAGATTGTAATGATATTCGCCTTACTAAACTATCAAATGGTCGTGGGGCTGTGCGATATTTTGCCTTTAAAACAAACAAATGTACGGTACGAATTTTTTTATCATGCCAAATAGCACCAAATATCGAATTGAAAAATGTATGTGCTATCGGTTGGTTTTCATGATTCGACACCATTGCAGCATAGACATTTTTTGCTTGTTGCCAGATTGCAGCATTATCATATTCATTGTAAGCAATGAGTTTTACCGTATCGCTAACATTGGCAACTTGGCGCTCGTATACTTGTAAGCGTGCTCGCATAGCGGCCTGTACATCTAGCCACTGCCTTTGTTCAAAACGGCTTTGTGCGCCCAAGGTGATATTTAAAAACTCTGCAAACATGGCTTCAAAGCCTGCAAATACTGCTCGGGCAAGTTTAGTTGCAATAACGTGTTCAAGCGCACAATTGTAAGATGATGCAGGCTGTAGATTTGGCATATTTTTATCACTTATGACGACTATTTTATTTTAGCTGTTTACACACCATAGCAAGCAGGTTTTAATTTAGATAATTAATAAAGCGAATGAATAAGATTGATCAGATGAATATAAGAAATGTCGATCTCAACTTACTGGTGTATCTCAATGTACTCATTGATGAGCAAAATGTATCAAAAGCTGCAAATAAACTTGCGTTGACTCAACCTGCCATGAGTAATGCACTAAAACGCTTACGTGATTTATTTGATGATCCACTACTCGTTCGCGCTGCAGGTAATATGACGCCAACAGCAAAAGCATTGAGCCTCAAGCCTGAAATAGAAGCGCTTCTCAAAATGGCTGAAGCGATAACGCAGCCCAGTGACTTATTTGACCCAACCGATGCCCAAGTCACTTTTAGGATAATGGCTAACGATTATTTAGAGTCGACCTTAGTTGCGCCCTTTATTACTGAACAACTCGAAAAATACCCTGGCCTTAACTTTGATGTGCTCAGTCCCAGTGACGTAAACCTACAAGATATGGAAAAAGGCACTATTGATTTAGCAATCAATCGCTTTAATGGCATGCCTCGCTCATTTCATCAAGCCAGTGTATGGCGCGATAATTATTGCTGCTTAATGCATCCTAATAATCGTTATTTAAATAAACCGGATCTGCAAAGCTACTTAGCTGCGCAGCACATATGGGTTAATAGAGCCGGTTGGGGGGCAGAGGCCGCCGTTACGAATAAGTCAGGCAGTCAAAAGCTCGGCTGGGTTGATGAGGCACTGTGGCAGTTAGAGCAAACACGACATATTCGGGTGTTCACCCGCCACTATATGGTGGCAAGCTTACTTTGCCAATCGGCAAAACTTATCGCCACTTTGCCTCGTCGACAAGCCATGCTCCTTGCTAAGCATACAGATTTAGTTATCAGCCCAGTGCCATTTCAAGTGGTCCCGATTGAAATAAAGATGTTGTGGAGCCCACTGCTACATCATGCCAGCCCGCACCAATGGCTACGCCGTGAATTACTGAACTTTGCAAGCACCGTCGCCGATCGTTAAGTATCATTGTACCGACCAAGATGGTGCTAAGGCGCACTAAAATAGATCAATACTTCGTTATGATTTCATTCCCACTTTAGTATTTGTATTTAAATTCAACAACTTAACAAATTGGCATTGTATCTGCTTTGTAAAGGTTAAGAGCGTATGATTGCGCTTACTAAAACAATAAAAAACAAAACAACTTAAATTTTAGGCAAAGAAGCCCGCACACTTACTGTTTTATTACTTTAAGTGGCGGGCTTTTTTGTGTTTGTAAAACCGTCAAAACTAAGGAATACCACATGCAAACACCCCAACAAATTCTCGTCATTGGTAATGGCATGGTCGGTCATCACTTTGTAGAGCAAATGCGTGCCAGCGATGCGAATGCTGTCATAACCGTTTTATGTGGTGAGGTTAATTTAGCCTATGACCGCGTATATTTATCGAGCGTTTTTGATGGTAAAAGTCCTGCTGATTTAGCTTTAACAACTGCAGAAAACTATCAGCAACTCAATATAAATGTACACACTAATACATGGGTTGATCAGATAGATAAACAAAATAAAGTTGTTAAAACAACAACTGGTCAGCAATATGACTACGATAAACTTGTTATAGCAACCGGCTCATACCCATTTGTACCACCAATTCCTGGTAATGATCAGCCCCATTGTTTGGTTTATCGTACATTAGAAGATTTAGAAGCAATTCAACAAAGCGCCAAAGTGAGTAAAGTAGGTGTGGTAGTGGGTGGTGGTCTATTAGGTCTTGAGGCCAGTAATGCCCTAAAACAACTTGGTTTAGATACGCACGTGGTCGAATTTGCGCCACAACTTATGGGTGTACAGCTTGATGAAGTCGGCGGTGAATTACTTAAAAATAAGATAGAACAGTTAGGTGTAACTGTTCATACAGGTAAAACCACACAAGAAATTGTTAAAGGAGAGCAATGCCGTTACCGAATGAACTTCAGCGATGGCAGTCACCTTGAAACAGATATTATTTTATTCTCAGCAGGCATTCGCCCATACGACCAACTAGGCCGTGCCACAGAGCTTGAAATAGGTCCCCGAGGCGGTATTGTTATCAACAATCAATGCCAAACATCTGATCCGGATATTTATGCTATCGGTGAATGTGCCTTGTGGAGCAATTTCATATTTGGTTTAGTTGCACCTGGTTATAATATGGCGCGTGTTGTCGCAAGTCAGTTCAGTGGTGGTGATTTAGCCTTCTCTGGCGCCGATATGAGCACTAAATTAAAATTACTTGGTGTTGAAGTCGGCTCAATTGGTGATGCTCACGGCAAAACCGAAAACTGTAAAGAGATGGTCTATCAAGACCCTATTCGTGGTAGCTACAAAAAAATCGTTTTTAATGAGCAAGCTGACAAGTTAATTGGTGCAGTGCTCGTTGGCGATACCAGTGATTACGATACATTACTGCAATACATGTTGAACGGCATGACCCTACCAGAAAACCCTGAATGTTTAATTTTACCAGTAACTGGTGACGCTCCAACACTTTCTAGTTCAGCACTTCCAGATGCCGCAACGATTTGCTCTTGCCACAATGTCAGTAAGGGCGACATCATCAGCGCCATTGATGGGGGGGCCTGTGAGCTTGGCGAAGTTAAAAGTTGTACAAAAGCTGCCAGTGGCTGTGGCGGATGTGCCGCCTTACTAAAAACAGTGGTTGATCAAGAATTAGAGTCTCGCGGTGTTGAAGTTAACAATCACATTTGTGAACACTTCGCCTACTCTCGTCAAGAATTGATGCACCTCGTAAAAGTTGATGGCATCAAAACTTTTGATGACCTACTGAACAAGTTTGGTCATGGTAAAGGTTGTGATATTTGCAAACCAGCAGCGGCTAACATATTAGCTGCAACATGGAATGATTTCATTCTCGATAAACCCCATGTTGGCTTACAAGATACCAATGACACCTTCTTAGCTAATATGCAAAAAGATGGCTCATACTCAGTTGTTCCACGAATTGCAGCTGGCGAGATCACACCAGATAAACTCATTGTTCTTGGTGAGGTAGCACAAGAGTTTAATCTGTACTGTAAAATTACAGGTGGTCAGCGGATTGATTTATTCGGTGCCCGCCTTGAGCAGCTACCAATCATTTGGCAAAAGCTGATTGATGTTGGCTTCGAAACCGGTCACGCATATGGTAAATCCTTGCGTACGGTTAAATCCTGTGTTGGCAGTACATGGTGCCGTTATGGAGTACAAGATAGTGTTGGCCAAGCGATAGACATTGAAAATCGCTACAAGGGCTTACGATCACCACATAAAATTAAAATGGCTGTGTCTGGCTGTACCCGTGAATGTGCTGAAGCACAAAGTAAAGATATTGGTGTAATTGCCACTGAAAATGGCTGGAACCTCTATGTGTGTGGTAATGGCGGCATGCGTCCACGCCATGCTGACTTATTTGCCACTGATCTCGATACGCAAACGCTGATCACCTATATTGACCGCATACTCATGTTCTACATTAAAACAGCAGACAAACTACAACGTACATCTGTGTGGATGGAGAACCTTGAAGGAGGTTTAGACTATTTACGTAAAGTTGTTATCGAAGACAGCTTAAATATTTGTTCCGAGCTTGAAGCACAAATGGAACATGTAGTAGCGACCTATCAATGTGAATGGAAAACCACTATTGAAAGCCAAACAGCTGTCAAACGCTTCCGCCAATTTGTGAATAGTCCAGAGCAAGACAGTAATATTTTGTTTGTTCAAGAGCGGAACCAAATCCGCCCTGCAACAAAATCAGAAAAACGAAACCATTCGCGTAGTAACGAGCAATTAATTCCAATTGTTGAAATTGAAAAGGAGCAAGACAATGTTGTGGCATGATATCGCATCAATTGATGATCTAGTAGCAGACAGCGGCGTATGTGCATTAGTTGAGAATACACAAATCGCTTTATTCTATATTCCACAAGAGCCAGCAGCGGTTTTTGCCATCAGTAACTATGACCCTATCGGTGATGCTAATGTTTTATCAAGAGGTATTATCGGCAGCATGCAAGACACCCTAGTAGTTGCCTCTGCGTTATATAAACAGCATTTCTGCCTTCAAACAGGGCAATGCTTAGAACAAAGCGATGTTTGTGTTGCAACGTATCCCGTCAAAATTGAAAACGACCGTGTATTTGTCCAAGCACAAGCCTGTGCAGAGCAAACTAGCGCAGCTTAGTTAATTGTTTAGGGGAAACTTATGAGTGTACTTTCTTATTTTATGGGGTCAGAATCAAACTGGCTAGCTAATTTGATCAGCAAACCATTTAATCAATCTAAAACCGGTCAAAAGCGAGGTCGTGTCTATTTAATTGGAGCGGGACCTGGCGACCCAGAGCTGATCACAGTTAAAGCTCAGCGGTTAATAGAAAGTGCCGATGTTATTTTGTACGATTGGTTAGTCTCGGTTGAACTGTTACGTACCCTCCCAGAAAACGCACAACGCGTGTTTGTTGGCAAGCGTGCTAACAAACACTCAATGCAGCAAGCTGATATAAGTAAGTTATTAGTCAAGTATGCTCAACAAGGACACACAGTCATTCGGTTAAAAGGGGGCGATCCTAGTATTTTTGCCCGTGTAAACGAAGAAGCTGATGCCCTCGCAGAGCATAATATTCCCTTTGCCATAGTGCCGGGTGTAACTACCGCATGTGCAGCATCTGCTTACACAGGGATCCCTCTTACAGCACGTGGAGTTGCCCGTAGTGTTACCTTTATGACAGCACAATTTGCAGACCCAAAACAACAGCCCAAATGGGAAAATTATCGTCATCTGGCTAATCAAGATAACCCAACTTTAGTTGTTTACATGGGTTTAGGTCGCCTTAATCAGTTAGTAGATGGTTTGCGCTCTGTAGGCTGGCCTGTCAATACCCCTATTGCTTTACTAGAGCAAGTCACAACTGCAAGCCAACAAGTAATTAGTGCAACGTTTGAAGATATAGCCGATAAATCAGCAACAGCAAACCTTATGGGGCCCACGCTGATTATGATTGGAGAGGTTATAAATCATCAAATGGCTATTGAAAAACAGTTACTTGAGATAAGCACAGCGCAGGTTTAACACCTTTATTACTAGATTCCCTATTCCCTTCCTAACCACTTTATGATGGGCCTTCAGGCCCACTTTTTCACGACTGTTTTTTGCTAATAGCTATATTTCTGCGGAAACAAAATTACCTATGTGATTAATGACACAGCAAGTAATAAAGCTAATAGCACCGACAAGCCTTGATAAAACCGTAAAGGATTTTTCTCGACCCATGGTGGGTTCAAATTAGTTAGAAAAGCAGGGTTTGGGTTATGTAAATCAAACACAAACTCAGATAAAGCCTGATAGCGTTTAGCAGGGTTTGGTTGTAACGCTTTTTTAAGAGTCGCATCAAGCCACAGTGGAATATCACGTTCAGGCTCAACAACTGATTGATAATTTAATTTATATTGCGCTGCTAGAGTGCGTGCTTTAGCAACATTTACTCCATAAGGGTAGCGACCGCAGAGCATATAGTATGTGAGTACTGCCAATGAAAACAGATCTGAGCAAGCACTGCCACCACCGCCAACAAAATACTCAGGGGCTGTATACATCGCAGTGCCAAGTAACTGTGGGTCTTCAAGTTCAGCAATACCCGCTACACGTACTGAGCCTAAATCAATAATTTTTACTGTACCATTGCTATCTATCATAATGTTTTCTGGGCGTAGGTCTTGATGCAACATATCAGTTCGATGCAAAGCCATTAAGCCTTTAGCTACTTGGCTAATAATGGCACGTATATCTATAAGACTCGGCTGGGGGTGATCAACAAGCCACTGAGCTAAGGTCTCACCTTGTATGTATTCACTCATTGTGTACCAGTAATTACGCTCCCGGGATATACGAGGAATCGAAATGATATGTGGGCTATTAACTCTCTTAGCTGCCCATTCTTCAAGCATTAGACGCTCTAAATATTCATGATCATGGGATAAATCAATTGAAGGTGTTTTTATAATCAACTGCTGGTCGCTAATTAAATCAGCTGCTAGGTATACATGGCTGCGACTAGAGCGATGAATTGCACGTAGTATTTTATAGCCATCAAATTCATCGTTACTTGATAGCATTGGCGGCAGTGGTAAGGGGTTATCAAATAAACCATGCTGGTTGTTATCGTCGACATGATCAACCACGACAATTTGCACTGTGAGGTTATCATCGCTACCAGCTTTAATAGCTGTTTCAACAAATGCCTCAGCACAGGCATCTAAGTCATTCAAATAATCGGCGTATAATTGCTGCATTTTGCTAGGGGTTAAATAATCACTAACCCCATCAGTCATCAGAAAAAACACATCATTTTGAGCAAGTTCGACACTGTGATGATCCAGTTGTAGATGCCCTGCTGCACCAAGAGCACGACTTAAATAACTTGTATCACTCCCCTGATACAAGCGGTGATCGCGGGTCAACTGCGTTACATTACCCTCTGTAAAGTGATAAATTCGACTATCACCAAGATGTAAAATATGGGCATGTTGTTTTTTAAAAATGACCGCTGAAAAAGTGCAAACATAACCTTTTTCTACATCAAACCGATAAGGACCTTGTTGATTTTGCGCATAGAGCCACGCATTCGTGCTGGTTAAAACTTGTTGCGCCGCATGGCTAACCGACCACGCATCACTGGTACAATAATAATCAGATAGAAAACTTTTTATTGCTGTTTCACTTGCAACTTGACTGACTTGCGAGCTGCTCACTCCGTCGCTTAATGCAACAACAGCACCTTTAAGTTCAAGTTCAGGACTATTTGGCACAAAAGCGCCGTAGCAATCTTGATTAATATCTTTGCTACCGGCGCTTGAGTGTTGCCCTATCCGTAGGCTTAGCTGTGTCACTATGCGTTAACCCGTAACAGGTTTACTAATAGGCTCTTTTACTTGCGTATTTAAAGAGCGCTTTGGTGCAGTTCTATAATGCGTGGTATATAAAGTTAACCCAGTAAATGCCAACCCGCCCACTAAATTACCTAGTGCAGTTGGTATTTCATTCCATACTAAATAGTCCATTACTGAGAAATCGCCACCCATCATAAGTGCAAACGGAAATAAAAACATATTTACGACAGAGTGCTCAAAACCCATAAAAAAGAACAGCATCACAGGCATCCACATCGCAATCACTTTACCACTAACATGTGTTGAGATCATCGCACCCACAACACCCAGCGAGACCATCCAGTTACACAACATACCGCGAATAAAAATAGTTAACCAACCAGCAGTACCATATTCCGCATACCCTAACGTACGTGCCTCACCAATGTGACCAACCTTTGCTGCAATTGCTCCCCCATCAGTATTAAAGCCATAGGTAAATATAAACGCCATCATAAATGCTACAGTTAATGCGCCTAAAAAGTTCCCAACGAATACCTTGCCCCAGTGTGGCAAAATTTGCGACCAAGTTACTCCAGGACGTTTGGCAAGCCATGCTAATGGTGTTAATACAAACACCCCTGTAAGCAAATCAAAGCCCATCAAGTACAGCATGATAAATCCGACAGGAAATAACACTGAGCCTAACAAATGTGAGCCTGTCGCCACCGCAACACTTACCGCAAATACTGCGGCTAATGCTAAAATAGCGCCCGCCATAAATGCACGTATTAGCGTATCGCGAGTCGACATATAAATTTTTGACTCACCAGAGTCGACCATTTTTGTAACAAATTCTGTGGGTATTAAATAAGCCATAGTATTCACCTTCGTTGTTATTGATTAATTACCACTGTGCGTTGCTATATTTCAGGCAAAAAAAAACGCCTACTACTTGCTTATTGAGCAAGTAAGTAGACGTCTTCGTCTTAACTAAAACACACTGTAAGGGCACACAACCCGATTGACTTTATTACTAAAGCAACAACAGTGCCAATATAACCATCTGTTTAAAAGTCACTTTTAAACAGATGGTTATACACTTTTAATCAGAATAAACGGTGAATTCATTTGCGCCAACATAGTGCGAATTTCCATTTTACGCACCAAAAAGATCAAATAAAGTGAGTGTTTTATATTACTAAGTGCCAAAAGTTGCTTAGTTAAAATAGACTATATACTTTTTAATTCTCATTATTTCATAACCTTAAAAAGCGATGCTTTATTCTGACCTAATATTTTTGCTGACTGGAACAAGGGTTGCACTATTATTAACAATAATAATATAAACATATTAAATTTTATGCCCAGCGTCAGCCCTCTCACAGAACAATTTTTACTTGCAGCAAAACATGAAGAAATTAATGCGCTACAGCACTTAGCCATAAGTTGTAAAACATTAATAACTCTAGGCCACTTTATTCATCAACTTCAAAAAGAACGTGGTATCAGTAATATTTTTATTGCTTCAGGTTGTGAGCGTTTTGTACAGCAACGTCGTGAACAAATTGCGCAAAGTATTGAATCCGAGCAACAACTTTATACTGAGTTAAAGCAACATTACTTAAATTCAAAACACAGCACAGGTAATACACGTTTATTTAATCGAATAACTTTTAGCTTACAATGCCTTGCACGATTACCCATTTTACGAGAACAAATTCACAATCAAAAAGTAACGGCAGAGCATGCTAGCCAAGCTTTTTCACAACATATTAGTTCATTATTAAATATTCTATTAGAAGCCGCTGATGGCGCAAGTGATCCACTGATCACCCGACTTTTAATTGCACTATTTAATTTTGTGCAAGCAAAAGAACATGCTGGACAAGAGCGTGCTTGCGGTGCTATCGGTTTTGCATCAGGTGCATTTAGCACACAACGCAAAGACCAGCTAGCTCACTTACAAAATACACAGCAAGACAATTTTATTATATTTTTAAAATATGCCGGTAATGATTTAACTACAGCGTACGCACAACTAACTGAAGACGAAGCAAGCGTTCAACTACAAAGGCTGCGCAATTTAATACAAGAGTTACCGCAAGGTAGTTCACAGCTCAACGAATTAAGTGAAGTCTGGTACGACATCACAACCACACGTATTGATCATATGCATAGAATCGAGAAGTTAATCGCAGAGCAACTAACAACTAGTGCCGAGAAACAGATTCATATTGCTAAACGTCAATTACATGAACATAAAAATCATATAAAAGCACTGAGTGACATTCCTTTAGATGGGTCTGGTTCGAACGTTGATTACACCTCTAAAAATAGCAACTTAGCGCAGCATCGACTCACAAGTAACCGCACTTTTTACGATTTAATCATGGAACAAAGTGAACACCTAAAACAGATGAACGATGCCTTGCAAGATGCCAAACAAGTAATAAGTGAACAAAAAACATTAAACAGAGCAAAGTTAATCTTGATCCAACATCTAGATATCACTGAAGAACAAGCGCACAAACGTTTGCAGAAACAAGCAATGGACCAACAATGTTCTCTGTTTGAGGTCGCAAAACACGTGCTCAAAGCCATGAATAAAGACCAACACATTATAAGCTCTTAAATATTGATAAAATCAATATCAGTTATTGAAAACAATAATTTCATAAATAGTACTCTTAGCGCTAGAGTGAAGTCATACAAATGATTCACTCACACAACAAAGAGATATAGTTATGATGCAAACTACAGCAAGCTTTACTCAACAAGATGGTTTATTCATTGATGGTAATCTACATTCATTTATTGAACAGCAACTTTGCCAAAAAACAAGGTTAACGAGCGAAGAAGTTTACCAAGCATTAGCAACATTAGTAGATGAATTTGGCTGTCAGTGCCGTAAAAACAAACATGAAGATGATGCAGCTTTAGATGCACAAACTCTGCTTCACGCGTATCAAGTCGAGCATGAGCACCCGCATTGCCATGTAGATGCTCAAACCACAACGGCCGTTTTAGATGAGTTTTGTTGTCAAGTTCCTGCGATTATTGTTGTAGCTTTAATGGACACACTTAGTGCCACGCCAAGCAATGAGCATGATGCTAAAGTTATTTATCAACGTGCAGCTCAACTTACTAATCGCCCTTGCATGTACCGCGAAAGTTTTACAAATAGTAACGCAGCTTAAATTATGACTGCTTTACACGCTCGATGATCTTCATTGCAAATTCACTGCAGCTGAGGATCGTCGCGCTATGCGATTTTGTATCAAGATCAAATGTTATTTCATTCGCATCTAATGTAGCGGCAAGTGCATTTTCTATCGCTTGTGCAGCATCATGCCAATTCATAAACCGCAACATCATCACCGCACTTAAAATACTACTACTAGGGTTTGCAGTATCAGTGCCAGCAATTCGTTCAAATGGCCCATGTGTCGGTTCAAAAAACGCAACGTCATTATTTAAATTTGCCGCTGGCATAATACCAATGCCGCCCACTTGTGCAGTCAGCATATCCGCTAAGTAATCCCCATTTTGATTTGTCGTTACAACTACATCAAATTGCTCGGGGGTCATTAATGCTTGTTGTAACATATTATCTGCTATCACTTCTTTAATAATAAGTGGGGCTCGCTGAAGACGCTCTATAATAAGCCAACGACCATTTTCATGCTCCTTCGCACCGAATTCTCGTTTAGCTAAATCAAACCCCCAGCGTTTAAATGCACCTTCTGTAAACTTTAATACATTGCCTTTATGAACCACGGTAAGTGAATCGCTTTGCTGTTCAAGTGCATATTCAAGAGCATAACGCATTAATCGCTCAGCGCCTTCTTTAGAAATATTCTTTATCCCTATTGCACATTGCTGATCAAAACGTAATCGTGTCACGCCCATCTCTTGAGATAAAAAATCCAACATTTTTTCGGCTTCAACACTACCTGCTTGCCATTCAATACCAGAGTAAATATCCTCAGAGCTATCTCTAATAACAACAATCTTGGTTTTTTCAGGATATTTTAACGGTGAAGGCAGTGCACTATAGCCTTTGATTGGCCGCATATTAACAAATAAGTCCATCTCCTGGCGTAGCGCTACATTAAGTGAGCGGAAACCTCCGCCTAAGGGAGTAGTCAACGGGCCTTTAATCGCGATTTTAAATTGCCTTATCGCGTGAATTGTCTCTTGTGGGAACCAATCACCGTCGTATAACTTTGCAGCTTTTTCACCATTAAACACTTCAAGCCAGTAAATTTTTTTAGTACTGCCATAACAATGAGCTATTGCATTATCAACAATCTGGCGTACTAAGGGGGAGATATCTGCGCCAACACCATCACCATCAATAAAAGCAATGATGGGCTTATTCGGAATATGCCATTGCCCTTCGGCATTTATGCTAATCTGTTCGCCTTCGCTTGGCACTGAAATGTGTTGATAATCCATTAAGCCTCTTACATGATTCATACCAGAGAAGATAATATATTAAATCATCTACTTACTGACTTGTCTGCATTCAAAAAGTGATATCGACTATTCAACAGTTAAATAGTTAACCATTAAGATGGCTCAGCCAGAACATCATCAATGGCTGTAAACAAAGCATTCACTAACTGAAAATCAAGCGTGACTGAATCAGCTTTTATAACTTTATCTAATTCAACTGACTTTTTATAAAGGCTTAAGCAATCAAACATCCCTGCAGTCCCTTTTATCATGTGCACGCTTTGGGCAAAGCCCGTCATATCACCGGATTTAAACTGTTGCAATAACGTTTCTTTTTGCATGCGTAGCCCTTTAATATAATCATGTTTGAGTAATTCAAATTCATGATCAGGGAGCTTCACATCATCAGCTATTTCTATATCCAAGTAACTGGCAATCTTGTGACTAAACTGCGTTCTATCAATTGGTTTAGCGATATGATCAATAAACCCCTGCTTTAAATAGCGGTCGATTTCATGTTTCATGGTGTTTGCCGTTAAAGCGACAATGGGTGTGGAAAGTCCTGTTGCTTGCATAATATGAATCGCTTGCTCACCATCCATAATTGGCATTTGTATATCAAGTAAAATTAAGTCAAATTGCTCATCAAGGGTTGCTTGAACAGCATCTTGACCATTTTCGACGGCTGTTACTGTTAAGCCCATTCGTTCCAAAATTCGTTTTATAAGCTGGCGATTCTCAGGATGATCTTCTGCAATTAACACCTCACCCACTAAATTTCGTTGGTAAGTATTATCAAAAACGTCTTTTGATTCATGCTTACTCACCTCATCAAATGAATTAACCCACTTCGTTTTATCGGTAGTCTTCAATTTAAATGTTAAACAAAACTCACTACCACTACCTACTTCTGATCTAACCGCAATGTCACCGTCAAGCTTATGCGCTAAACTCTTAGAGATATTCAAACCAAGACCCGTCCCGCCATATTTACGCGATATTGATGAATCGGCTTGATAAAAAGGCGAAAACAATTCTTTTTGCTCGTTTTCTGTCATGCCGATGCCAGTGTCTTTCACTGTAACTTTGAGCAGGTCTGACGAGCAAGCAACAACTAACTGAATATGCCCTACCGTAGTAAATTTAAGCGCATTTGTTGCTAAGTTTAATAAAATCTGTCTGAAGCGGGTTGGATCAGAAACAATCCAATCGGGAAGTGGAAACACATAATCAACACCAAATTTAAGTCCTTTATCTCGAATTTGCTTCCCGAGTAGCGATTCAATTTCAGCGATAGTGGCAAATAAGTCAGTTTCAACTAAATCAATTTCTAAACGATTAGCCTCGATTTTCGACATATCTAATATGTCATTGATTAAGCCCAACACATGGCGGCTATTTTGCAAAATAACTCGAATTCCGTGATTACGTTCATGCGGCTTAATATCACCCAAAATTATACCATCTGCATAACCAATTATAGAGGTCATGGGGGTGCGAATTTCATGACTCATATTTGCTAAGAAGCGACTTTTCGCTTCGCTAGCATCACGCAGTTCTTCAGCTAATTGTTGCAACTCTCGCGTACGTAACTGTACTTTCTGCTCTAAGTTTTTCGTTAGCTCAATATTTTCGTCATGCAATATTCTCAACTTATTCGCAACGGCAAATGCAAGTAACATGGCATCGAGCGCTGTTCCTATTAAGCCAAGTAAGTATAAATCGAATGGCATTGAGGCAATTAAACCAAGGTTGGTTAAATTACCAATCATATTTGGTATCGCCATTGCTAAATAAGCAAGCACAAAGTATCGGGCAGGTTTAAAGCCACTCATCCAACTTCGGATACCCACCAGCATACCCAAACATAGAGTCGCTGCGGTCACAAGTGTTGCCCAAATAAAACCAAAGCCTGGCCAAATCATTGCTAAAGGAACCCCAGCTGTGGCGACATAGCCCAACGATAAAGATGCAAAAGACAATTTTGGTGAAGTGTCTTTTAATCTGAGAAAGCTGTTATAAAATAATATATTAGCTAAAGGAATAAGACTAAAAGCAAGCCAGTGAAAGTGAGCATTATAAAAACCAAAAATCTGGTCTGGGATATGAAAAAACTGGCTCCATGCAAGCACCCAACATGCAGTAAATAACGCATAATATAAGTGGGTTACATCACGTGCAGCAAAGTATATTAGTAAATTGTATAAGCCAAGAGCAATGCCCACTCCAAAGCACAGCAGCATGATCATATTTTGAATAGTCGCTTTAGCAAAAAACTCATCATAGGGTGTAAGCACTAGCTTAGGAGGAGTGTAAAAGTAGTCACTTTGGAATTTTGCGATTAGAAAGTAGGGTTTATTGGGCGTAAGCTGTATTTTATTACCATAATGAAAGGCGAATTCATTTTTGACTAACCCGCCTGTTTCATAACGTTCTACAGCACGACTAGAGTCTGACATGTCATAAATGCGCGTTTCAATTTTTGACAACAAGGTATTGTAAGGAAATAACACTAACTCCTGTAACTGGCTTTGATTTTCGAGCTGAATAACAAACCAAAAACTGCCGCCAAAAAAGGTGGTTCTGTTCTGAGGCTTTTTATTTTCAAGCCAAGCGGATATATTGGCACTACTACTAGGAAAAGCGCCATTTCGAACTTCAAGTACACGGCCTTGATTTAATAAGTTTGCACTTTGGTTGGGCGTATTATAAATATATACATCTGAATTATTTGCTACAGCCACATGCGAGCAACAAATCATTAAAATGTATAGCAATTGTCTTAGCATTGCCCGAGCTGGCATACAGCGCACCTTAAGTTAATAAACATGTCACGACTAAAATTGATAGCTAATGTCCAACCCATAGCGTCGCCCCTCTCCTTTAAAATCTTCGAGCATGCCTAAAAAGGAGCTTAAATCGAACTTTAAATTACTGTAATGAGTATCAAACAAATTTTTACCCCAAACAACAAATCCCCACTCATCTAATTGATAACGGATGTTACCATTAACAATACTATAACCATCTTGCATCGCATACGGGTTCTGGTTTTGATCAAAATAATAATCTGACTGGTAGTCTATAAGTAACTGCGCAGTTAAAGGGTTTTTCGCAAGATCAAGCGTGTATTCAAACCCTGCGCTTACATTCCATTTTGAGGTAAATGGGAGTCGCTTATTTGTTAATTCGTTGCCAAGTGGGTCTATATACTCTTTAAATTCAGCATGGGGTATATAACCTACGGCAAAGCGTAGATTAAGTTCATGCGAAATAGCGTAATCGAGCTCAGCCTCTAAGCCATAAATTATCGAGTCTCCTACATTTTCCAACAGTTGCACTGGCGGGCTCTGTGGAGATTCTGATGGTTGATTCATAAAGACTTGTTGATCGTTATAGTCATAATAAAATGCTGCCCAATTGAAACGCACTCCTTGTTCAGGCCACCACGACTTAGTACCCACTTCGTGCGCGTTTAAACGTTCACTTTGATAGTCAGCAAGCTGAGCTTGTTCTGGTGATGATAAAAATCCACCATTATAACCTCCGCTCTTTGCGCCATTAGCAAAGCGGTAATAGCCATGCGTGTAATTATCAAATTGGTAATTTAACCCCAGCTGCCCTGAAAAACCATTATCGGACTGTTCGCCTTGCACTTGATAAAAAGGCACCCGTACACCATTTAAATCACTTGGCGTGACAACAATATTAAGCTCTGCTAGTGAGTCGTAGTTCAATGACTCATAAGAATAACGCAAGCCTGCTGTGAGTAACCAGTTTGAGGAGAGTCGGTAATCAAATTGCGAAAAAGCAGCAATGCTTTGCGTGGTTATTTGATTATTGTAAAAGAAAGTCGCAGTGAGATCCGTAGGCAGAACGCCGCGAAGGTCACGTAAAATATCGTTCACGTTATCTTGCTTTATAGATTCATCAGCAAAATACAACCCTGCTGTTAAAAAGTGATCATTTAGTTGTGACTCCAAGCGAAGCTCTTGCGTAAATTGATGCGTATCTAAACCAAGATTCCCTTCACATAAGCGAGCAGGTGAGCCATCACAATTGAAAGCATGTTGACGCTCCAGCTCATTAAAGCTAGTTAAAGAGATCAACTCATTATTATCACTAAGTTGCCAATTTAAATGCGCACTTACGCCTTTCCCATTACTTTTATGAGGTGAATCATTATTAACACTCACAGTATAAAAGTCATCGCTTGCATCATTAAAGCCAAAGTTATCAAAACATTGTGTTGAACCTGCTTGAGCTGGACTACATCGCTCTCCCGTTAACGGGTTGGTAACCACCCCTATACTCCCAACAGGTTGAACTATTCCATCCCAATCTTGAATATGGCCCTTGAGCAACAGTTGCACTGAATCAAAATCGGCTAAAAAAGAAACGCGTGCATTTATTTGCTCCATCCCTGCTGTGGGAGCCGCAGGATAAGTATTTTTTGTTGAATAGTCATAGTCTTGGTAGTTAAATGCTACCCGCAAGGCCGTATTATCACTCAACGACCTGTTGAACATAGCATCAACACTATTGGCATTATTATTAGCAACTCCTGCTGTGAAATAGCCTTTTTGCTCGAACTCTGGGCGTTTTGAACGAATTAAGATCGCCCCACCCGTTGAGTTACGGCCAAATAATGTGCCTTGGGGGCCGCGTAATATATCAATCTGCTCTATATCAAATAGGTTAACTATTTGATTACTGGCGGAGCCAACAGCAATATCATCAACATAAATAGCAACCGGCGACGTATTTGCCGTGTTGTAGTCAACTAAACCAACGCCTCGAATATTCACCGCAGGTGGAGTGCCTTCGGCAGCATTTTGGCTAATTTTTAAATTAGGTGAGAATACCGATAACTCTGTTGAATCCTTGTAATGCTGCGCTTTAAGTACATCACCTTTTACTTGGCTGATAGCAATACCGACTTCTTCTATTTTTTGCGCTCTTTTTTGTGCATAAACTTCAATGACTTCCATGTTACTGTCATGTAAAACCTGCACGCCAGTCGCTTGCAAGTGTAGAGGAAACAATAAGCCAAATGAGCTCATAAACCCTATGTTTTTTGACATAAAGCTATTGTGGGTTTTCATTATGCAACCAACCTTATTACGAGTGTATGTAAATATGCTGTTATGTCATTGATTATAGACTAACTCATTGAGTACATCCAAACCAGCTCCCTATGCAGAACTCAGTGTTTCATAGAGCCTTAGGTATAAAACTGCACCTAAGCAAAAAGTTAATTTAATACTTAGGGGGTTCAAAGGCATTTTCTCCACTTATATATTCTGGATAGCCACATATCGCCCTTGCAGTTTGCATTCCTGCCATCACCGCGGCCTCTACACACCCTGCATTCACACCCGTTTTGATCCAATCTCCTGTAATAAATAAGTTGTTAAAAATCGTTTCATCCGTTGCAATGCGATACTGGCTAGAGCCTGTAACCGATAACACATACCGCTCGCTAGGATCGACATTAACCCGCCAATATTGTTCATCAACTCTTTGCTCTGCCATGTTTTTTCCGTACAAAACAGACCAATCAAATTCATTGTCATGGTAACTAAGTGGCCACAATGGCTGCATTTTCTCTTTTAGCATACTTATGAGGTTCGCTTTAACCTGCGCCTGTGCTTTTTTTACAAAGTTATGATCTGTTTTTGGCGGGGTGTCATCACACGCAAATGCACTACAAAAGTATGCAATATTGCTTGGCTGATTTGCATTAGGCCAGCACTCTTTATCTAATAAATTCCCCATTGAGGCCCAAGTATCAAATGGTTCACTAAAGCCGCTCAGTATCGGCCCTTCTTTACTCGCAGGTGAAAACTGCCAACCAAGTTGCTCATCTGTTTTATTCAACCATAATTGGCTCGCTTGCGTCGCCACGGTTTTAACGTAGTTTGCCTGATCTGATAACTTAGCGTCCACTGAGAGTAACTCAGGACAAACATGCTTTAATGATGCAACAGAAACCCCCAATACAACACAATCAAAATCAACTTTATGTTGTAATTTAACGCACGGTAAATCTTCGCTAAAGTGTAACCTATAAATAGATGGCCAATCACTCCAAAAAGACTCCAAATTAACGCTCTTTTGTTGCAGTAACGTCGCTTGTTCAGGGGATATTTGTTCGTACAAAGGTTCACTTGGCCAGCAAGGTAGGTTCTTAACCTCGATTAATGGGTCATAATGTGAATGCTTTAGTAATACCTGCTGTTGTATTTCAAGAGACTTAATATAGTTATCACCCTGACTATTAATACCTGGGCTGATATTTTGCAATTGATGAAAGTAGTGAAATGTAACTCCCCGCTTTTTTAACAGCTCATAAATGGGTGCAAAAATAACATCTCCCATGCCTGCTTGCATCTTCCACATTACGCCACCACGATAACACAGCGCTATACGCAGCATTGCCAACGCGGCGACCCCCGCCTCTACATTAGGTTTACTAAAATCGCCTTTAGGGTATGCAAAAACTAAATCGTAAAATCCGCGCACAGGGGCAGAATCAGCACTGTATTTTTCGTTTGCTCCATTTCTGATCAACCACTGACGGAAGTCGTATTTATTAATAACGCCAAAGCCGTCACGATACACTTTATCCTTAACGAGCCCTACTAACATCGCAATAGCTAAATCGGCGCAAATATATAAACGTCTAAATTCAGCATTTTCATCCATTAATTCGATAAGCTCTTCATTAATCCAGCGCTTAAGCTTTCTCACTATATACCAAATAACTAAACCGTCTTTTTTTTCATGAAGCTGTGGGAGTAAGGTTTTATCAGCATGCACAAAACTATTTAACTTAGCGATTAATAAACTCGGAGTCGAGCTAATCGTTTTTGCTCGCTGATGTATGTCATCACTGAATCGTTGCCAAAGTTCTTGGCTATCTTCAACCACGTCTTCCACCTGTTGATATAGATGCCTTAGCAAAGATTGGTCTCGATTTTTGGTTGTACTTAATTGTGTTTTTCTATTAGCGTGAGCAGCGACTGTTTGTAATTCAAAAATCCATTTTTTAAGCCACGCTAAGGTCATTTTCACAAAATCCCACGGGGTGATATCTAGGCTTCCTTGTGCTGGATTACCAGGTAGAAAAGGAAAGTCAATTGGCCATGTTTGCCATTGGTTATCTATAAACTCCTCAAGAGCAATAAAACTGTGCGACTTTAACGCATGCTGCCACGTGGCAAGTGGGCTGGTTGCAGGCCGATTTAACTTATCATAAACCGTCTCAATGGTTTTAAAGCTGTTCACATAAGCACCAAACCAAACGTGTAATCCATGCTCTTCTATACGCTCTCCTTTGGCACTGTTACGCCCACTTGCTCCCTTTCCACCAAGTCGCCACCCTTGTTGGTACACTGTGATTTGACGTTTTTTTTGCCAATCATCCTGCTCTGTAAGGTACACAGCCGCTGTCATAGCGGCAACTCCGCCACCTATGATAACTATCTTTTCTTGACTCATGTTTTTCTCAATATAACCGGTTAAAGGTGATTTGCTTCAAGCTGATCAAAGTCCATTTCAATATAAAACGGTAAATAAAGCGGTTGCTTCCCTATTTTAAAACCAAACATGTCTGCCAACGGGAAGCTATCAAGTTGGTTCAAGGTTAAATTAAAATCTGGTTTTAATAGTTTAAAACTATGCACCTTTTTAATTTCAGACGGTGAATATAAAACGGCTTGGTACACCGCTTCATCGCCTTTGCCATCAGGAAATTGCTTAAACAATATTTGATCCATTTGGGGATTAACAAAGCCACTCAACAACTGCTTTAATAAAGCTGTATCAATTGTTAAATGCTTCTGTGCGAATAAATCCGCTATATCCTCACCAAAATTTTCAAGCATTGAGAGTAAACTATGACCATCACTTTCACCCGATACAATGGTAAAAAGCTCGTGCTGTTGTAATTTTGAATCTGGAGCAAAGTACTTAAAGCAATCCATGGAAATCGAAAAGTTGAGTTCATGGGAAGGTGTAAGGGGCATTGTATAATCACACATGTACTTGTTATAACCCCATGTTTCACGGCCATTGATCAAGGCATAAATATTATTTACGCAAATAAACGCCGGGTACCAATACAAGTGAGTAATACTTTCATCACCCCCCTGCTCTACCACTTTAGCCACAGGTAACCAAATGATTATGTCAGTTTCTTGCATCCAGCCATGTTGATCATAAGGTGCTGTCAGGGAGGCTATTTTTTCGATATCCGTGAATGTAATAAGGCCATATTCACCAACTCCCTCAAATCGAGTATGAGGTGGTGCGGCGACATTCAAGGTGTTATCAATTAATCGCTGCACTTTTACTTCATCAATTTGAGCAAAAAAGCCATACATCTTGGCGTTAGTCATTCTGCAAGGCGGCTTAGCAATTGGGTTAGATAAAAAGTGTTGGTACTGCTTAGGACAAGAAATCATAGTCAATATTTTCAATTAAAAAAACAAGTATAGACCCCTTTGTGGGTAACACTTATTTTAAGCTAATAAATATTGGCTAAAATATTGGTAGCCAGCACTATTAAACCCTGCAGATAACGGATTCATAAAGCCATGTTGGTAGTCACTAACTTTGCAAGTTATTTTATGTTGTGTACTGACTTTTTCCATCACTGTATACACATCAAAATGGGGTTCTTGTCTTGGGAAAATTATTTCACAGGGAATGGGCGCAGCAACATCAAGATGATGTCGAATTTGACTCGGGTAAAAGGCGATGAGCTTTTTAATATGGGGATTTTTCACTTTAGCTACGCTACGCCAAGCAGCTGCACCACCTGCACTAAAACCAATTACCGTAGTAGATTCACTAACCTTAGTTAAAATAGAGTTGAGTTTTTGAAAGTAGCCATCGTGGTCACATTTATCAACAAAATGTGCGTACTGTAGAGGCTCATCAACAACGGCTTGAAGTTGCCCATTGTATGGATCAATAATTTGGTGCTCAGCATTAAACTGCCTAGCAAAGTGGCTAAGAGGGGCGGTCTTACCAAAAATATCACTAACAAATATGTATTTCATGAGTTGGTTACTTTATTGTTATTTACTCATCCGACTGTTACCTATTTAAACTACAATGAAATGAATCTAAACACCAGAAAAAATAAATAATACTTGCCTAAAGTAAAAAACTGGCATAGGATTATCTCTTGGTCCTAAAAAGCCTAGCGGTTAACCCCTTTACCCTGATCCAGTAAGCCCGCAAAAACGTATATTATAAAGCTAAGTTATTGTACGGCGAGAACCCTAATTCAGATTACGACATATTTTTTATATGGTCGCATAAATGTCATAAAGATCGTCAACACTATAATGAAGCTAAACACAAATGGTCTATCTATATGTGCTTTTGAGGCTAATAAAAAATTAGCAGCGCATAGATAACAAGAAAAAAGTGAGTTTTATTATGTCTTATAGTTATAACGGATCTATGATCCAAATTGCCCATCCGGTGCAATCAATTTCAGTGAATAAACAACGTGTCATTTTTTCTGATACACAAGGTTTAAAAAACGCCTTATTCACTAAAGCGAGTGATGCTCGTCAATTTGTTAAATGGCTTAAAGCTAATTAATCTATTTTGATAAACACATTCAATACCATATTCGCCAGCTTTTGCTGGCGTTTTACTTTTTACTTAAATAATTCCCCTGCTACACTCTATTAATGAATCATAAAATCAGTAGAGTATTCAATGCTACGTGTTTTCATTTTTTCTATTGTATGTGGTTGTGTTTCTCTAAACGTGCAAAGCAAAACAATTAACTGGGTCATAGTCGACTTTGCACCATACTATATATTAAATGGGCAATATGCAGGTACAGGTCGTGACGAAAGTGTGATCTCGTTACTAGAAACACAACTACCTCATTATACGTTTAATAGGGTCATACTCCCGTCAAGTAGAGCTTTACAAGAAGTGTCTAACCCGAATAAAACATTCTGTATGCTCTCTTTATATCAAAGTAAACATCGCCGCCAACATATTAGCTTCAGTGAGGAAAGCTCCACAACTGGTTTGTCGCCATCGCTATCAATTCATAAAGAACTTCTTAGCCAGCTACAAATAGATGCTGCAGACCCTATATCTTTTAGTCAACTACTCAACGAGCAGAAACTCACGCTTGGTATTTCAATGAGTCGCTCTTATGGCGTTGAAATAGATAAAATAATTAATAATAGTGCCGATGCCTCTATCATTATTAGACCAGGGCGAGACACATTGGCAAGTCTTACTTATATGTTAAAAAAGAAACGTATTGATATTTTATTAGGCTACCCAAGTGAGCATTTTTATATTGCAAAATCGATGGGATACGATGATGAGTTAACCCAATTACAACTTATTGAAGCCGCAAAATTGAGTGATGGATACATTGGTTGTACAGATACTACCCTAGGTAATGAGCATGTTAATGTGTTGAATGAAGCCCTTATCGCAGTAAAACAACAGCAAGCTTACAATGAAATCTTATTACGTTGGCTACCCGATAATTTAAGGCCCATTTTGGCCCAGCGCTTACAAAAAAACGCCTCACGAAAATGAGGCGCTCAATGTCAACTTAGCGAGTTAGGTTAAAGGTTATTTACGTACACCTTCAATATATAAGCCAATATCAACATGAGTCGATGCTAGGCCTAAGTTATAGTCAATGCCATAGTCGGCCAGCTTCAAGCTTGTTTCACCTTCAAAACCAACGCGATAACCACCCCATGGATCTTTACCTTCGCCAATTTTGTCAATTTCAAAAGTAATGGTTTTCGTCACGCCGTGTAGAGTAAATTCACCGGTTACATCTGCTTCGTCACCATCATCATCAAATTTTATTGATGTGCTTTTAAAGCTCGCTTTTGGGAATTTATCAACATTTAAAAAGTCACCGCCACGTAAATGCTTGTCACGCTCTGCATGATTTGAATCGATGCTTTTTGTATCAATATTTACTATGATCGTTGATGCATTTGGGTTTTTAGCATCATAACTAAATTCACCATCAAATGTATTAAAACGACCATGCAACCAGCTGTATCCTAAATGCTTAATTTTAAAATTAACGAACGCGTGAGCACCCTTAGTGTCAATAACATAATCAGCGGCTTGTGCAGCTGTGGCACCAAAAAGTGTTGCAGCAACCGCTGCAGTAACAAATAATTTTTTCATTCTAATCATCCTTTCATGGTTTGATCATTCTAATTAAGGTTTTATCTTTATCGATAAAGTGATGTTTTAATGCCCCAAGTGCATGCAAAATTACAAGGCCAATTAAACTGCATGCTGCCCAGTAATGAACTTTACCTGCAATATCTGCCTGATTTTCAACTGAGAACTCAATGGCGGGAATACTAAATAACGTAAACACGTCAATTGAGCGACCATCTGCAGTTGAAATCAAATACCCTGAAATCACGATGCCAATCAATAACACATAGATCACTAGGTGTGCACTGTGCGCTATTTTATTGACTAACTTACTTGAGCCTGCAACTGGATCAGGTTGTGTACCTAATGCCCGCCATGCAAACCTAAAAATAAGCAAAGCTGCGAGTGTAATACCCACACTTTTATGTAAATCCATTGACCCTTTATACCAGCTATCGTAATAGGTCAATTCAACCATATACAGCCCTAAGCCAAATAACCCTATAACCATCACAGCCATAAGCCAATGAAGGAAAATTGCGACTAAGCCATAACGTGACTGAGTATTTTTAAACATACTGAACGGCTCCTTGATTTGATGGACCTAGAATAGCCCGTACCGAATAAAAAGAAAATAGCGAATAACAAACAAGTTATGTGCGTATATGCACAATAAAAATCGTAAGTTTGTCGCTGTATGGGGAGTTTGCGAGTTTGCGAGTTTGCGAGTTTGCGAGTTTGCGAGTTTGCGAGTTTGCGAGTTTGCGAGTTTGCGAGTTTGCGAGTTTGCGAGTTTGCGAGTTTGCGAGTTTGCGAGTTTGCGAGTCAGGGGAATGGTACTCATCATTTAGTAAAACACTAATTATTTTCAACTAAGCCTATATATATTTGTGTGGCAGGCTCTACTTGTAGACAAGTGATCAAACCTTCTTTAATGAGCTCTAAAATGGCGATAAAGCTCACAACTACGCCACTACGTCCTTCATCTAGGGTGAATAACTCAGTAAATGGCAGTTGTGTGCCCGCACTCGACAGCTTAGCTAAAATTAAGCTCATACGCTCTCGGGTTGAAAGTGCTTCAGCAGTTATTTGATGGTGCTCAAAGGTTTTAGCTCTGGCCATCACATCACTGAGCGCTAAAAGAAGATCTTTTAATTCTACATCCGGTAATAATTGACTCGGCTCTTCTTGCTCGGCCATTAAAGCATGGGCGGTAAATATCTCTCGCCCTACTCGTGGGATTTCATCTAAGTTTTCAGCGGCTTTTTTAAATTGTTCATATTCTTGTAAGCGTCTAATAAGCTCAGCACGAGGATCTTCCTCTTCTTCCAGCTCTTCGTGTTTTGGTAACAATAATCGCGATTTTATTTGCGCTAAAAGCGCCGCCATTACTAAGTATTCTCCCGCCAGTTCAAGTTGAAATTCGCTCATCATTTCTACGTACCGAACATACTGTTCAGTGATGCTAAAAATTGATAATTCAAGAATATCTAATTTATGCTTTTTTATTAAATAAAGCAGTAAATCAAGTGGCCCTTCAAATGTTTCAAGAATGACTTCAAGGGCGTCAGGGGGGATATATAAATCTTCAGGGGTATCAATAACCGCTTTACCATGCAAAAAAGCCAGCGGCAGCTTTTGCTGCACTGGCTCTTGAGGCTTAACAGGACTTGGGTTATTCACATCGATCACATCAATTTTCGCTATTCAAACGGTGCTGTGTCACCACACCCAACTCTTAGCACTTCAACGTCATCTTCTGATAAATCTATTACCGTGGTCGCCTGCTCAGCTAAATAGCCGCCGTGAATAATTAAATCAACCAATGGGCCAATGCGATCGCGAATTTCATCGGGATCTGATTCTGTGAATTGTTCATCAGGTAAAATAAGTGAGCACGACATTAACGGCTCACCTAATTCAGCCAATAACGCACAGGTAATTGGATGTTCAATTACGCGGATCCCAATGGTTTTTTTCTTATCGTTTAATAACCGTTTAGGCACTTCTTTAGTACCTTTAAAAATAAAGGTATAAGGCCCTGGTGTATTATTTTTTATTAACCTAAATAACTGATTATCTACTCTGGCATAAGTCGATAACTCAGATAAGTCGCGGCAAACCAAAGTGAAATTATGGTGTTTTTCAATACCACGAATGCGTTCAATACGCTCTTTTGCTTGTTTGTTACCCAAATTACAGCCAATTGCATAGCCAGAATCTGTTGGGTAGACAACAACGCCGCCTTTTTTAATAATATCAACCGCTTGCTTTATTAATCGCGGCTGTGGATTATCTGGATGAATATGAAAAAAATCACTCATGTGCGTCTCCTTCTTGGCCTTCCCAAGTTTGCCAAACACCTTGGCAATCTTTTGGCAAATATAAATTTTTTCCTAGTTCTAACCAGCTGGTAGGAAAATGAAAATCAGACCCTTGTGAACAAAGTAAGCCGTATTCTCGGCTTAACTCACCTAAAAACTGGCGTTCACTGGGTGCTTGCTGCGGCTGTGCAACTTCCATTGCATCGCCACCAGCTTCTTTAAATTGTAACAATAACTTGCGTAGCCATTTATTAGACATTTGATAGCGCCCAGGATGCGCGATAACCGCGACACCACCAGCAGCATGAATTGCGCTAATAGCCGTTTGCATATCACACCACGTACTTGGTACATAACCCGTTTTAGCGCGGCCTAAATACTTTTTAAACACACCCGGAATCGTTTTAGCAACACCGCGATCTATTAATGCTCTGGCATAATGCGCACGGGTTATTTGAGCATCTTCTGCAAGTGCTTTTGCCTGTTCATAAATGCCATCAAAGCCATTTTTTTCAAGGCGTCGACCAATCTCTTTTGCGCGCTCTGCTCGCTTTTGTTGCTGCTGTGATAGTAAATCGCAAAGTTCGTTCTGTTGTACGTCTACGTTGAGCGCTACAATATGGATCTCGAAGCTTTCCCACTTTGTTGATATTTCAACACCCGGTATCAATGACAGTGGTAATTGTTGGCTTTTTATAAATGCTTGAGCAGGCCCAATAGCCGCCACAGTGTCATGATCAGTGATTGCAAACACATCGATATTTTTTTCAACCGCGCGCAGCAATAATTGCTCAACACTTAATTGCCCGTCAGAATGTGTGGTGTGGCTATGTAAATCGTATTTTATCAAAAGAGATGACTACTAAAGTTATAATCGTTTAATTGTTATGAAGTATAACAAATTTTTTAAATAAATTGTTTTAAATAAACACTTGACACTAACGCCTCAGGTACGGTTTACTGTAGCCACTTACAGACACATAAAGAATAAAAACAATGATCAATTCAATCCAAAACACTATCTGGTGGTGGCACTCGTAAATTATCGGGTGACGAATTGTCGTGTCTAACACATTCTAAACCCGCTTAATGCGGGTTTTTTTATATTTAAATTTTAGGGTAACAAACATGAATAACGTAACAACTCTTACACATCGTTGGTGGTGGCGCCTGGTATAGCGGGACGGTAATGGTCTATCTAAAATATAGATATCGTTATTCAAACCCCGCACAGCATAGCTTGCGGGGTTTATTATTTTGAGGGAATGAGGTTTGATTTTTAGTCACATAACAACAATGCCAGGTGAAGTTACTAGCATCACCGAAATGCGAGAATACATACACAGCCCACTGGCATTGTATGCGTTACTCGATACTGATAATTCATTACTATTAGAATCAGCAGAGATCGATTCAAAAGACAGTGTAAAGAGTTTAATTTTAGTCGATTGCGCATTAAAAATTACCTGCACAGGTAAAACCGTCACGGTCACAGCACAATCTAACAATGGTATGCAATTACTCCCTTATTTAAACGATAAGTTAGAAAATTGCATCACAACATTAAACCAGAGCACATTAACCATTGAATACCAAAGTACTGCGGCTGATATTGATGAAGCCAGTAAGTTGGTTGCTGATAACGCATTTAGCGCCCTGCGCTGTTGTATCAATAATATAACTAGCACCACGCACAATCCGTTTTCTTTATTTTTAGGCGGCGTATTTGCCTACGATATGGTAGCTAACTTTGAACAGCTCAGTGACGTACCTGATGGTGAAAATACCTGCCCTGATTATGTATTCTACCTTGCAGAAACACTCGTTGTTATTGATCATCAAGCAAAAACAACTGAGTTAATCGGTAATGTATTTAATGGCCCTGATGTTCATGCTAACTGCTTTGAAGTAGGCAAAAAGCTCGAACGTTTAAACAAAGTATGCGATCAAGCGTGCGATTTCAGTGCAGAACAAACAAGCGGCAACAGCACGGTTAATGTCGATATTAGTGATGAGGTATATTGTGAGCAAGTGCAAGACTTGAAAAAGCACATTGTTGATGGTGATATTTTTCAAGTCGTTCCCTCACGGACATTCTCATTGCCATGTGCAAACCCACTTCACGCTTACAGCAAACTTAAGCAGCAAAACCCAAGCCCCTATATGTTTTATATGCGCGACAGTGAATTTGCTCTATTTGGTGCATCTCCTGAATCAGCATTGAAGTTTTGCCCAACCAGTCAACAGGTTGAGGTTTATCCTATTGCGGGCACACGTGCACGTGGCAAGTTTGCTAACGGCCAAATCAACCCAGACTTAGACAGCCGTATTGAGCTTGAATTACGTAATGATCAAAAAGAACGTGCAGAACATTTAATGTTGGTCGATTTAGCACGTAACGACGTAGCACGTATTAGTGTACCGGGCACTCGCCATGCGAAAGAACTATTAAAAGTTGACCGCTACTCGCAAGTGATGCACTTAGTGTCACGTGTTGTTGGTACTTTAAAGCCCGAACTTGATGCTTTGCACGCCTATCAAGCTTGCATGAACATGGGGACGCTTGTTGGTGCACCTAAAGTCAGTGCAGCTGAGCTTGTTCGCCAAACTGAAGGCAAACGTCGCGGTAGTTACGGTGGCGCAGTAGGTTATTTAACAGGTGATGGTACGATGGACAGCTGCATTGTGATTCGCTCTGCATTTGTTAAAAATAACACCGCATACGTTCAAGCTGGTGCTGGCGTAGTGCATGATTCAGATCCACAGTCAGAGGCCAATGAAACGCGCGCTAAAGCACAAGCGGTTATTACAGCCATTCAATCGACGTACCAAGGACAATAAAATGAGCTTAAATAACAGCAGCCTTGCCGATGTAAAAATTTATTTTTTAGATAACTTTGATTCATTTAGTTATAACTTAGTCGATGAACTTTCTATGTTAGGCAGCGATTTAGTGGTATATCGTAACAACATGGATGCGCAGCTTATTTTTAATAAAATGTGCAGTGAGACAAAACCTGTCATTTTAGTGTTATCACCCGGTCCTGGTACACCGTCAGATGCGGGTTGTTTAATGGCACTGATTGAATTGTGCAAAGGGAAATTTCCAATGCTAGGAATATGCTTAGGGCAACAAGCATTAACGCAAAGTTACGGTGGTATTATTGGCCATGCAGGCGAAACCGTTCATGGTAAGTCATCAATCATAGAATTGCGCGAACACCCCGTTTTTAACGGTATGGGCAAGCGTATGCCAGTTGCACGTTATCATTCACTAATGGCCACTATGGTCCCTGAAAGTGTAGCCGTGATTGCAAACTTTGGCGCTATTCCAATGGCAATTTACCACCAGCAAGATAACGCCCTTGGCTATCAGTTTCACCCTGAGTCAATTTTAACGCCTAATGGCGCGGCACTTTTGCAACAAAGTATGCAATTTTTAGCTAACGCAAAGCAGTAGAGGATTTTATGTCAGTAAATCAACAATCAACAACACATAACACCCATGCTCTTATTGATGTGTTACTCGCGCAAACATCATTAAGCTTTAGCCAAAGCCAACAGCTGTTCAATGCAATCATGCAAGGCGAAGTCAATGAGATTGAGTTATCTGCTTTACTCGTCGCATTAAAAATTAAAGGTGAAGTCAGCGATGAGATAGCTGGCGCCGCTGCCTCTATGCGTGCCAATGCAGTGCAATTTGAAACACAATTAACGCAGCTTGCAGATAGTTGCGGTACTGGTGGCGATGGTTCAAACACCATCAATATTAGTACAACGGCAGCTATTGTAGCCGCAGCTTGCGGCATAAATATGGTTAAACACGGCAATCGCAGTGTATCGAGTAATTCAGGCTCTGCCGATTTACTCAAAGCACTGGGTATTAATATTGATATGAGCCCAGAGCAAGCCGTTGCATGCCTTGAGCAAACAGGCTTTACGTTTTTATTCGCTCCTCATTATCACAGTGGTGTGCGCCATGCGATGGGCGTTCGTACTACATTAAAAACACGTACAATCTTTAATATTCTAGGGCCTCTGGCTAACCCAGCAGCCCCACAAGTACAACTACTTGGTGTCTACGATGAAAGTTTATGCCTGCCTATGGCACAAACACTGAAGACGTTAGGCACACAGCGGGCGATGGTCGTTCATGGTGCCGGCACGGATGAAATTGCATTACATGGCACCACCACTGTTGTTGAGCTTGATAATGGTGAGCTTAAAGAATACACACTTACTCCTGAAGATTTTGGTCTTGCAAACTATTCACTTGAATTACTAGCCGGTGAAGGCCCAGAATACAACGCAAATGCCAGCCGAGCTATTTTAGCTGGTACAGGCACGCCAGCACACAATGCAGCGATTATAGTTAACGTCGCAGCGCTGCTGTATTTAACTGGTAAAGTGGATGATTTTAAAACAGGCGCACAGCAAGTTGCCGATGTTTTAAAATCTGGTCAAGCCTTAAACACATTAAACGCCATTGTTGAGCAAAGTAATAAAGTCATAAACCCAGAGGTAACCAATGGCTAATGTATTAGACAAAATAGTCGCCGATAAAAAAATAGAGTTAGCTGAGCGAAAAGCCAAACGCCCGCTTGAAAGCTTCAAAGCACAAGCAATACCAACAAACCGTGACTTTTATAAAGCGTTAGCGGCCCCTGGCACACAGTTTATATTAGAGTGTAAAAAAGCATCTCCCTCGAAGGGACTTATTCGTGAGCCCTTTGATTTAGCCGAAATCACCAGTGTCTATAAAAATCATGCAAGTTGTATCAGTGTGTTAACCGATGAAAAATATTTTCAAGGCAGTTTTGATTATTTAGAATTTGTTCGCAGTCAAGTAGAGCAACCACTGATCTGTAAAGACTTCTTCATTGATGAGTATCAGATTTACATGGCTCGAATTTATGGTGGCGATGCAATTTTACTGATGCTTTCAGTGCTCGACGATAGCCAATATGAAGCTTTAGCAAGCGTTGCCAAAAGCCTTAATATGGCAGTACTAACCGAGGTGAGCAATGAAGCTGAAGTACAGCGAGCTCTTGCTCTTGATGCACAAATCATTGGTATTAATAACCGTGATTTACGTGACTTAAGCACTGATTTAGCGACGACTGAAAAATTACGTAAGCTGATCCCTAATGACAAAGTCGTTATCTCTGAGTCAGGTATTTACACTCACCAAGATGTTAAACGCCTTGCGCCTTTATGTAATGGGTTTTTAATTGGTAGCTCATTAATGGCTGAACGCGATTTAGAACGCGCATGCCGTAGCGTCATCTTAGGCGAAAACAAAGTGTGTGGCTTAACCCGTAGCCAAGATGCTATCGCTGCCTATAACAGTGGAGCTGTGTTTGGCGGACTTATTTTTGCGCCTAAATCCCCCCGCTTTATAGACCTTGATTGTGCATTACAAATTACTCAGAGCGCGCCTCTTGCGTTTGTCGGTGTGTTTGTAAATGCCAGTATTGGTGAGGTTACTGAACATGCTCAAACCCTAAAGCTAGCAGCAGTGCAGTTACACGGACAAGAAACCCAAGCTTACATTGACGAACTACGCCCGCTGTTACCAAACAATTGTGAAATCTGGAAAGCCCAAGCGGTCAAAGATAATTTGCCTGAGCAACTCACTGGTGTTGATCGCCACCTTTACGACACCTACAGCGACACCCATGAAGGTGGCACAGGTAAAACATTTGATTGGTCAATTCTAAACAATGCGAAACAGCCATTTATGTTAGCAGGTGGACTAAACGCAAGTAATATCCAAGGCGCTTTATACCAAGGTGCTCAAGGTCTAGATCTAAACTCTGGGGTTGAGCTAAGCGCAGGCAAAAAATGCCAAAACAAATTAAATGATGCATTTAACAGCATCCGTAAATATTGAGGTTAAAATGAACAATCCAGCATATTTTGGTGAGTTTGGTGGCATGTTTGTGCCAGAGCTCCTAGTTCCTGCGCTTAAGCAGTTAGAAGATGAATTTAATAAATCACAAACTGATGCAGCCTTTCAGGCAGAGTTTGAAAAATTACTGAATGAATACGCAGGTCGCCCTACACCGCTAACGCTTACACGTAATTTAATTAAAAACCCGAAAGTAAAATTATACTTAAAGCGTGAAGATTTATTACACGGTGGCGCGCACAAAACCAATCAAGTATTAGGCCAAGCGTTATTAACTAAGCGTATGGGCAAAAAAGAAGTAATCGCTGAAACAGGCGCAGGCCAACATGGCGTAGCAACAGCGTTAGCGTGTGCTTTACTTGGCTTAAAATGTCGTATTTACATGGGTGCAAAAGATGTTGAACGCCAGCAGCCAAACGTATTTCGTATGAAGTTAATGGGCGCTGAAGTCATCCCAGTAACCGCAGGCTCTGGCACACTTAAAGATGCCGTAAACGAAGCACTTCGCGACTGGTCTGCTAATTATAAAGATGCACACTACCTACTTGGTACGGCCGCTGGACCACACCCGTTCCCAACCATGGTTCGTGAGTTTCAAAAAATGATTGGTGAAGAAGCCAAACAACAGGTATTAAAAGCAGAAGGCCGTTTGCCTGATGCCGTACTTGCCTGCGTTGGCGGTGGCTCAAATGCCATTGGTATGTTTACAGATTTTATTGGCGAGCCGAGTGTAAAACTCATCGGTGTAGAGCCTGCTGGTAAAGGGTTAGACACCCATGAACATGGCGCAACTATCTGTAAAGGCACTAAAGGTATTTTACACGGTACATATACCTATATTATGCAAAATGATGATGGCCAAATTGAAGAATCATACTCTGTATCTGCGGGACTCGATTACCCAGCTGTAGGTCCACAGCACGCATTTTTACACGAAACAGGCCGTGCCCAATACGTGGGTATAACAGATACCGAAGCACTTGAAGCGTTTCAGCTACTGGCTAAAAATGAAGGGATCATTCCAGCACTTGAATCAAGTCATGCTCTTGCATACGCATTAAAATACGCTGAGCAACAAACAGAAGAAACTGTTTTAGTGGTTAATTTAAGTGGCCGAGGTGACAAAGACTTATCACATGTAATGGATGTACTGTCAAAAGGAGAGCAATCATGAGCCAAGCACCTCAACAATCTGACCGTTACGGTAAAACGTTTGCAGCCTTAAAAGAGCAAAATCAAGGTGCTTTCGTCCCCTTTGTGACCATTGGCGATCCAAATAAAGAGCTAAGTGTAGAGATAATTAAAAGCTTAATTGACGGTGGTGCTGATGCACTAGAGCTCGGTATTCCATTTTCAGACCCGATTGCCGACGGTCCAGTGATCCAAGCTGCAAATATTCGCGCGCTTGATGTAAACATTAATACCCAAGACTGCTTTGATATCATTAAACAAGTTCGCGAATATAATGCTGATATTCCAATCGGCCTATTACTGTACTCTAACTTGGTTTTTAAGCGTGGCCTTGAAAAGTTTTATACTGATGCAAAAGCTGCTGGCGTTGATTCAATCTTAGTTGCAGATGTGCCCCTACATGAATCAAAAATGTTTCGCCAAGCTGCAATGAGTAACGGTATTGATCCTATCTTTATTGCTACGCCAAACGCCTCAGATGATACTTTACGTCAGTGTGCTTCATATGGCCGCGGTTATACTTACTTGCTATCTCGTGCTGGTGTGACTGGCACTGAAACTAAAGCACAAATGCCCGCATCGTCAATCGTTACTAAATTAAAAGAATACCACAGTGCTCCAGCACTATTAGGCTTTGGTATTTCAACACCAGATGATGTAAAAGCGGCGCTAGCAGCTGGCGCTGCAGGTGCTATTTCAGGCTCTGCAGTCGTTAAAATTATCGAAACAAACCTCGATAACCCAGATGCTATGCTGACAGGCCTGAAAGAGTTTGTCGCATCAATGAAAGCAGCGACACAGCTGTAAGGTTTGCCAATAAAAAGGGGCGCACAAAGCGCCCCTTTTTATTATATTTTAAATGCCGTTAATGCGCTTGATGCTTGCCTTCGATAATTTCTTCAATAAATTTACGATTAAACGCAGCTAAATCAGCGGGACTGCGGCTGGTTACTAAACCTTTATCCACTCTCACTTCTTCATCAACCCAGTTAGCGCCTGCATTCATTAAATCTGTTTTAATGCTTGGGAATGAAGTCACTGTACGGTCTCGTAGTTTATTGATTTCGGCTAATAGCCAAGGACCATGACAAATTGCCGCAACGAGTTTATTCATCTTCGCACCAAAAAAGCCATCCACAAACGCTTTTGCGTCTTTATCTTGACGTAAGCTATCTGGGTTAAATAATCCACCAGGTAAAAGTAAAGCATCGTAATCATCACTGTCAGCTTCGCTTGCGAGCTTATCAACAGTGACTTTATCGCCCCATACATCTTCATCCCAGCCAGTAATTTCACCTTCTTTGATTGAGATGATCTCAACTTTAGCGCCCGCATCTAATAATGCGCTGCGCGGTGAAAATAGCTCACTTTGTTCAAAGCCATCGGTTGCTAATATAGCAATGGTTTTACCGCTAAGTTGTGTACCTGTTTGTAATGTAGACATATTATCTCCTTATTTAAAAACCTTTTAGAATTAAAAGCAGACAACATGCCACATCTAATCTATTGAAATTATTAAAGGTATTGAAAAGGTAGGAGCAACACCCTGTAATTGCGTAACAGGGTGAGAATAATCTACATTATAGTGCGTCTTTAAGCGCTTTGGCGGGTTTGAAAACCGGTTTGTTCGCACCTTCAATTTCGATAGTTTCACCTGTTTGCGGGTTACGCCCTGAGCGCGCAGGATGATAACTTAAAGCAAAAGTACCAAATCCGTTTACTTGTACTTGATCACCCTGTGAAAGTGATGTTGTAATTGTTGTCAGCATGCTAGCCAAGGCTGCTTTTGAATCTTTTTTAGTTAATTTACTGTGCTCAGACATTGCGCTAATAAGTTCTGCTTTATTCATAAAATGCTCCTAAATCCCCGTCGCGAAACGTTACGGTTCAAATTGGTCTAAAAATCAAAGGCACGCAGGCTAAGCCTTACACACGCGTAAGTCAACCTTGTATCTAGGTAAATAACTTGGTAAAACGTCAACCCTAATTTTATTTACTAAGCGCTGTATGCACGCAATTATTGAATTTATTCCGCTACTGTTATTTTTTATTGTATTCAAGTTAGCTGATATTTATTGGGCAACCGCTCTATTAATGGCTACCACATTTATCCAAGTTGCCTACAGCTATTTAAAAGTAGGCAGAGTCCCAACCCGACAGTGGTTATTTTTAGCTTTAGCGATAATACTCGGTACGCTTACACTGGTATTTCATGATGCACAATTCGTAAAACTAAAAGCGACAATTATTTATGCAGGGTTAGCAATTTCATTAATCGTTAGCCGGTATATTTTTGCTAAAAACTTAGTACAAAAAGCATTAGAGTCGATGCTAAACAATGCCTTTGATACGCAGCAACCGATTGCTGTACCAAAGGCTACCTGGGAAAAGCTTAATCTAGTTTGGATAATCATTACCGCAAGTGTGGCAGCGCTTAATTTATACATTGCTTATAACTTCCCCCTTGATATTTGGGTCAACTTTAAAGTGTTTGGTTTAATGGCAATCACCTTTGTTAGTATCTTTGCCAGTATTTTAGCGCTTTACAAATACTTCCCCGAGGATGACGTGAAGCCTAGTAAATAAGCAAAAATCGCCGTCCATGTCATAAATATGTCGTTTTAGCTTGATAGCCTAGCGAGCAAAGTCAAAGCCGAGATGACCTTGAACGCCTCTCAATACCGTTGGTTTGAATTTACCTTAATATTTATTGCCTTACCCTTAATCGGGTTTGGCCTTAGAGCTCATTTAGCAAATTGGCTTATTCCTGCACTTATCATTTTGATGAGTGTATGTGGTATGTTGTTATTAGGCGATCCTCACTTTAAACGTTTTCGATTAACCAGCTTAGGGGAGTTTTCAGCTGTTAAGCGCAGGTTATTTAGTTTCTTTTTTATCGGCGCATTATTCTCAGGCGTGTTTTATTCAATTATGAATCAAGGCAACTGGTTTATAATGCCCCGTACATCGTTTAATGATTGGCTATTACTGCTTGTACTCTACCCGTTACTTTCAGTATTACCGCAAGAACTAATATTTCGAACTTATTTTTTTCACCGCTATAAACGCATAATGCCAAATAAAACAGTACGTATTGTGATCAGTGCATCTGTATTTGCGTTAGCCCATATTGTGTATGCTAATTGGGTTGCTGTGCTGTTAGCTTTTTTGGGCGGGTTGTTATTCTCTTATACCTACGCCCAAAGCCGCTCAACCTTTGTTTGTGTGATTGAACATAGTTTATGGGGGCTTTGGATGTTTACGCTTGGCATTGGCCAGTATTTAGATGCAGGAGCGTTATGACACTTATAAAAAAGCCGCACTATAAACAGTACGGCTTGATTATGGGAAGTTATTATCTAGAACTAAAAACCAAAAATACTCACTGCAAAAAACTTAGTTGCAACGGTATTGATAAATATCAGTACTAAAATGACAGGAATAAAAGTAGACAGTGAAAAGTTCACGTACTTTTCAGTGAAACTACCGGCGTAACTTGGGCAACCTTGGCTTAGTTCTTCAGTTAAGCGTGCTTTTTTCCAGCGATACATTACAAATAAGCACACCATTAAGCCATTGAGCGGTAAAATTGTGTCATAAAAAACATCGTACACAAGGTCAAACATGCTTTTTGAACCGCCGCCATAGTTAACAAATGATGTTAACCCTTCAACCATCCCAAATGACATGGTACACAAAACAGTGAGTAAACCCACAGTGGCAGATAAAATTAATAATGCCATCTTACGGCTGATGCCTTTGCGCTCACTGAGTGTTGCTGTAGGTACTTCAACTATTGAGACCAAAGAGGTGATCGCAGCAAAAAACACCAACAAAAAGAATATAAAGGCCACTACTGATGCACCCAGATAACCAATATCAGTTTGTAATGCGAGTAAGATCTTAGGTAAAAATTCAAAAATCATAGATACTGATGAATCAGATAGCTTTGCTGGATCCGTATTTGGGTTAAAACTAAAGATAGCTGGCAACACCATTAAACCTGCAATGAACGCTACCAAAGAGTCGGTAACAGCAACCATTTTCGCACTACCAACTATATCGTCTTTTTTCGATATATAAGAAGCATAAGTCATTAAAATACCCATACCTAATGACAACGAAAAGAACGCTTGAGCCAATGCGCCATTGAGCACACTTGCATTCATTTTTGATATATCAGGAATGATATAATACTTAACACCGGCCATCGCGTTATCAAGTGTCAGTACATAAACAACCAGAGCAATGAGTAATACAAACAAAGCCGGCATTAAGAATTTAGCCGCCTTTTCAATACCTTGCTTAACCCCACCCATGAGTATTAAGTTTACAATTATTGCAACAACGGCCATGTAACCAAATACGCTGGTACTATTTATAAACGCACCAAAACTTTTAGGATCCGCAAGTTGATCGAGATTACCCATTGCGACCTGACTTAAATACCCAAAAATCCATACGGTGATAACCATATAAAATACTGCAATCATAAAAGGCGTTAACACAGCTAAAAAGCCAGCAAATGTCCATTTCTTATCATTGCCAGAAAGCAGCTTGTACGCATTAAGTGGATCTTTTTGCGCTTGGCGGCCCATTGCCATTTCAGCCATCATCACTGGTAAGCAAATAAAAATGACAAACAGTGCATAAATAAGCAAAAAAGCTCCACCACCATTTTTTGTTGCAGAAACAGGAAAGCCCACTAGGTTACCAATACCTACCGCAGAACCTGCAGCTGCTAATATAAATCCGAGGCGGGAGCTAAAGTGCTCACGATTATCGCTCATTTAAAAACCTTATTATTATTTTGTACTATCCCAGCGACTCTACCAGTGTTCTACTGGGCTTTTCAAGCAGATTCAGTTTAAAAATAGTTACACACTGTAAAGCTAAAATCTTCGCCGACTAAATTCCCTGTGCTAATATGGGACTTATTCTTACTCGCAAACACAGAGCACACATTATGTTGTATATGATTTACTCTAAAGATATAGAGAATAGTTTAGAATTTAGAAAAGCGGCTCGCCCTGCTCACCTTGCTCGATTAGAAGAGCTTGATAGCCAAGGCCGCTTGTTAACAGCAGGCCCTTTACCTGCCATTGACAGTGAAGACCCAGGAGAAGCTGGTTTTACAGGCTCGTTAGTAGTTGCACAATTTGACTCGTTAGAAGAGGCGCGTGAATGGGCTGCTGCTGATCCTTATGTAAGTGGCGGTGTTTACGATAGCTCCGTAGTAAAACCATTTAAAAAAGTGTTTGGTAAATAAAAACCAAAAAGTTCAATAATAAGTTCAGGGTTTGTTCACTGGTTGTTAACTAGACTAGTTAAAATGAATCACACTATTTTACGGTTTTTACTTGAGTTTTAGTTGCTTGGTTCATTAAACTAATAAGGTCTGGTTTAGGAGTTTCCCCATCATGCGTACTGTATTTGCCCTCAATCTTGCGGCGTTTGCGTTATTATGTAGCGTTTATTCGAATAATAGCTTTGCAGCTCCTCAAGTTACAAAAGCAGAAATAAGCAAAAAGCAAGCTGTTGAGCTTGCTAAAAAAAACGAAGATGGTAAAACACTAAAAATTACTGACCAAAACGATATTTATACCGTAAGAATATTAAAAAATGACGGCCATGTAGTCGACGTTCACGTTAATAAAAAAACCGGCAAAGTGAAAAAGGATTAAGAAATGCGAATTTTAGTAATTGAAGATGATTTACACTTAGCAGATAACCTGCGTAATGCTTTAGAAAAAGAACGCTACAGTGTTGATCTTTGTCACGACGGTGAGGCTGGTTTATTCCACATTACAGAGTACCCACTTGATATGGCCGTTGTCGATTTAGGCCTACCTAAAATTGACGGTATCGAGTTAATCAATAAAGCACGTGCACAAGGCGTGACTATTCCTATTTTAATCCTGACAGCGCGTGACCGCTGGCAAGACAAAGTTGAAGGGCTCGATGCCGGTGCAGACGATTACCTTACTAAACCGTTTCATGTTGAAGAGTTGATTGCCCGTTGTAATGCGTTAATTCGCCGCAGTGCTGGTAAAGCAAACCCTGAAATGACCGCTGGCCCAATCAAAATTCATACTCGTTCACAACAAGTATGGGTTGACGATAAAGAGCTAAGCTTAACGGCCTACGAGTATAAAGTACTTGAATACCTGATGGTAAATCCACAAAAAGTTATTTCTAAATCAGAGTTAACTGAACACATTTACGACCAAGATTTTGACTTAGACTCAAATGTAATTGAAGTATTTGTACTGCGTTTACGTAAAAAACTTGACCCTGATGGTACCTTAAACCCAGTTGAAACACTGCGCGGACGTGGATATAGGCTCAAAAGCCAGTGGTAGCTTCGCAAATCCCGTTAAAAGTAAGGCAAGGATTTATCCTTGTCTTTGTTTTATTAGTTGCCTTACCGATTCTGTTTTTCTCTATAGGCAAAGCCTATTACGCTTCACTTGTTGAAGCGACAGAAAAAACACTTGAAGCACATTTATATTCCCTGATATCAGAAGTCGACTTTACTGAGCGCGGCATAATTATGCCTAGCACAATTTTGGCGCCAGAACTCAATCGGCTCAACTCAGACACCTACGCCATGATCTATCGTGATGATCAGCCAGTATGGCACTCAGAATCTGCTGTTAATGTGAACTTTGTTCCTGACTATGTAGAAACAAAAGCCGGTGCAGCTGATTTTAGACGAGTACAATACAAAGACACAATTTATTGGCAATTAAGTCTTACCGTTATTCTCAATAATATTGATCAATCAGAGCAAGCTCGGTTCATTCTGTTAAAGCGCAACGATGCATTGCTGCGCTTAATGGATGGCTTTAAGCAAACGCTAGTGAATTGGATGTATGTCATGGGTGTTGCCATTGCAGCATTAATGGCTGTTGGTTTTGTGTGGAGCGCACGCCCTTTACAACGTTTAGATAAAGAGATAAAAGCAATTGAATCCGGCGATATTCAAGAAATAAAGGGACTTTACCCTGTTGAATTACAAACGATTAAATCTGACCTAAACCTACTGCTTGAATCACAACAACGCCAAAAAGAGCGCTATAGAGCCTCCCTAAGTGACTTAGCCCATGCGCTAAAAACGCCACTTGCTGTATTAAAATCAAGTCCGCTGGCCAATGATGCCGACGCGCAAGAGCAATTAGACCGTATTAATGTGATGATCGAACATCAATTAAAACGTGCTGCAACAGGTGCATCTGACACCTGGAAAAAGCAAACGGCTATTAAGCCTGTTCTTGATTCAATTTTAAATGCGATGAGCAAAGTTTATCGCGATAAAGACATTATTTTTAATTGTGCTGTGTCTGACAAAGATTACTTTTTAGGTGACAAAACAGATTTACTAGAACTACTTGGCAATTTAATTGATAACGCTTGTAAAGCTTGTCGCTCTCAGGTCGATATACAAGTTATGCAAAGCAAATCACTTCAAATTGTTATAAGTGATGATGGTCCAGGTATACCCCAAGATAAACGTGAATCATTACTTACCCGCGGCACCCGCTTAGATACCTACGAAAGCGGACATGGAGTAGGAATGGCTATTGTTTCAGATCTTGTGAAGTCGTACCACGGTACGTTAACAATTGCCGATTCAGAGCAACTTAACGGCGCACAATTTACTTTAGAGTTTAATTATAATGGCAAAAAATAACCGCTTAAATCTGTATATGAGCGCACTGTGTATGATGTTTAGCTCTGCATCATATGCAAATGATTGCACCTTAGCGGAACAATCAACAACAGATGAAACCAAGAAATACATTCAATGTTTGGATAAAGAAATCGCCTCTTTAGAGCGCAGCCAGCAAACTTGGATCACTAAACTGACATTGGATTTAGGGAAAATTCAGGACGACACAGGTAACACCCAGTTAATGCCAATCTTTAAACGCAGCATTAAAAGCCAGACCCGCTTTTTAGAAGACAGCTGTCGTTGGCGTTACCTGCAAAAAATGCCCAACGCGACCCAAGCTGCTATTGTTTATAAACGCTGTGAAATAGCTATTTTAGAGCAGCATATCGAGGTATTAAAGCAACCACTTAAATTGTTTTAATAAGCTGCTTAATCCAGTACTAAAAAGCCACGCATCAAAGCGTGGCTTTTTAGTTTAGCCCAGCGTAATTAGCTTTGTTCTTTTTCTATCTCTTCACCATTACCAAGTAAGGTAGCAAGCCAACGCCCTTCGTCGCTGGTCTCCAGTGCAATTTTTACTATCATCGTTAAAGGCACTGATAACAGCATACCCACCGTGCCCAATAACCACCCCCAGAAGATTAAAGATAAAAAGACAACGAGCGTTGAAAGCCCAAGCCCTTTGCCCATAAACCTTGGCTCGACAATATTACCCATTACCGTATTGATAGTTAAATAACTAGCGCCTACAACCCCCGCAATTAAAGGACCCTGTGTAATTAACGCAAGTAAAACAGCTGGTATTGCCGCGATAATCGAACCAATATTAGGAATGTAGTTAAACATAAAAGCAACCACTCCCCACAATACAAAGTAGTCAACGTTTAGTATCCACAATATTAATGCAGCTAATACACCGGTCCCTAAACTCACCAACGTTTTGATAGCTAAATATGAATTAATCGAATTTAAAAACCGATCGATTTGTTTCATTTTCATATCAGGATCATCAAGGGCCATATGTATTTTTTTGCTAAACATCGGTCCTTCAAATAACATAAACACCACTGTTAAAATGATTAAGAACAAATTGGCCATTACGCCACCTAGTCCTGTAAGCATATTTGTAGCCACATCTATCATTTTTCCAGGGTTGAACATTGAGACTAACTGTTCTTTATTAATTAATATATTGTAACGCCCTGCTACATCCACCAGCCAAATGAATTCTTCTTGTAACTTAGCTTTGTATTCAGGTAAATCCTTTGAAAAATCAGTTAGTGACTGCCCTACAAGTCCACCTAAACTAACGCCAACCCCAATTACCATCAGCATTACTAACATAATAGCAATGCCTTTAGGGATGTTATAACGCGCAAAAAATCCTAACAAAGGGTTACAGATGATCGCCAAAAATGCCGCTAATACAAACGGAATAACGATGACACTTGCAGCTTTAATACCTGCAAGCCCTACAACCAATGCCGCAAAAATAACTAAACTTTTGTTTACTCCAGTTAGTCCCGCCAAACCACAATCCTTGAAAATAAAAACAGCAGTCAGTGTATGTGAAAAGTTAATAAAATGAAATGTTTGCAAAGTGATCAAAAGCAGCTTTACTTCGTATAACAATTTAATTGAATAATCGCTGAGATAGGCAAATGAACATATTCATCACTGGTGCAACAGGCTTGGTTGGGAGTGCATTGTGTAAAAAATTAAAACGCGTTCACACATTGAGCGTCTTAACTAGAGACACAAAATCAGCCAAACAAAAACTTGGTAACGAACTATGCTATGTAAATGATGTAAGTAATATTAACTTTAACACCATTGATTGCGTAATTAATCTTGCTGGCGAACCTATTGTTAATAAACGCTGGAGCTCACAACAAAAGCAAAAAATCAGAGATAGCCGCATCGGCTTAACTCAACAAATTAGTGATGCAATAATGCAATGTGACACTCCCCCACACACTTTTATATCAGGCAGTGCCATTGGCTATTACGGTCGTCAAGGCTCTCAACTTATCGACGAACAATATGAAAAAATCCATCCAGAATTTAGCCACACTCTATGTGATGATTGGGAACAAGCAGCACTACGCGCGCAATCACAGCACACCAGAGTATGCGTGATCCGCACAGGTATAGTCCTAGCAAGCCATGGCGGTGCTTTGGCTAAAATGCTGCCGCCATTTAAACTAGGCTTAGGCGGCCCTATAGCAAATGGTGAGCAAGGTATGTCATGGATCCACATTGATGACATGGTTTCGTTGTTAGAATTTACTCTTGAAACACCCCGCCTAAGTGGTGCAATAAACGCCACAGCGCCATCACCTGTGAGCAATTATAATTTTAGTAAAATACTCGCCAAAGCACTTCACCGCCCTGCTATATTACCTATGCCAGCGTGGGTGCTTAATATTTTGATGGGTGAAATGGCTGATTTACTTATTTATGGTCAATTTGTTTTACCACAAAAGTTAGTAGATAACGGGTTTGTCTTTACTTACCCAACCTTGCCAAAAGCGCTAGATCATCTAACTTAGATGGTTAAAAAAACAGTTAACCCATAATCATTTTTATGGCAGTCACAACCAATAAACCGGCGAAGATTTTTTTAATCGTCGGAACTGGTAAGTAATTAGTTGCCTTTGCGCCAACAGGCGCCATAAACCAAGATGTACATACAATGCCAAAAAGCGCAGGTAAATATACAAATCCTGCAAAGCCATCTTCAAGCGAAAAATAAGCACTCCCCGAGCTGACATACCCTAAAGAGCCAAATAATGCGATTACAATGCCGCAAGCAGATGCGCAACCAATAGCTTTTTTCATATCAACTGAGAAGAACGTTAACAAAGGCACTAATAATGCACCGCCACCGATGCCTATCATGGCAGACAGACCACCTGTGAGTGTTGTAAAAATAGTAAGCACGCCTTTATTAGGAATGTCGCGCTCATTCGTTGAGGTACTTTTACTAAAAAACATCTTGATTGCGATAAGCACCACACTCACTGCAAACACCAAACGTACAACTGATTCCGGTAAAAGTGCAGCAATAAAGCCGCTGATCAGCGCACCTAAGGCTACACCAGTCATTACCCATGGCGCTAAACCCCAAGGCACGTTACCATTTTTATGGTGAGCAATTGCAGATGACGTTGATGTAAATAATATGGATGCTAACGATGTGGCAATTGCGCCTATTACTACTTGTTCAGCTGGTAAAATCTCGAAATGAAGCAATATACTGCTCAGTATTGGTACAATAACAAGCCCTCCACCAATACCTAGTAACCCAGCTAAAAATCCCACACCGCACCCAAGTATTGCGCAGTATATTATCAATAATATCATTTCACTCATTCAACTTATCTCTTATTTTAATAGTTACAGTGCTCTTACCATAGGCGCAACTAACTCCACCCAGCGCGAGTATATCAATATAAATGATGCCCATTCAGGCTTAAATCGATGATAACTGCTGAATAATCCTCATGTTTCACATGAAAAAAATACACATCAAAAAATAGAAGTCTAGATACCTGGATTTCTACTATGGTATTCAGCTAAAAATTTTGAGTAAAACGCACAGTCACTCAATAAAGGAGTGTATATAAAAAAATAGCATGAAGATGATTCATGTTTTATGTGAAATTAAACCGTTTTTATTCATGTACCGATGCACGTATAAATAACCCAAGTTTTAAACCAGATTGGATACCGCAGCAATGAATACAAATTTCACATTTACAGTTAAGAGTGTTTGCCTTGATGAAAACTACCACCCATCTAACAGCACACGAATTACCACCAACTTTGCTAATTTAGCAAGAGGTAGTTACCGCCAGCAGAACCTTCGTAACGCGTTAAAGATGATCGATAACAGCTTTAATGCTCTTGCTCATTGGGATAACCCCCAAGGCGACCGCTATACAGTTGAACTTGAGATTGTATCTGTCGATATGGATGTTCAAGGAAGCGAGGAAAGCTTCCCATCAATCGAGGTTTTAAAAACGAATATTGTCGATCATAAAACCAATAAACGTATTGAGGGCATTGTAGGCAATAACTTCTCTTCATATGTACGTGATTATGATTTTAGCGTATTGCTGCCAGCTCATAACAAAGGAAAAACAACATTCAGTATTCCTGATAATTTTGGTGAGCTTCATGGAAAGCTATTTCAATACTTTGTTAACTCAGAAACCTATAAACAGCACTTTAAAAAACCACCTGTGATATGCCTTAGTGTATCTGATAATAAAACCTATCATCGCAGTGAAAATCAGCACCCTGTTTTAGGCGTTGAATATCATCCAAATGAATCCTCGTTAACTGAGCAGTACTTCAAAAAAATGGGTCTACAGGTACGCTACTTTATGCCGCCAAACAGCGTTGCGCCTTTAGCATTTTACTTTTTTGGTGATTTACTTAATGACTACACGCACCTAGAGCTAATAGGCACAATCAGTACGATGGAAACCTTTCAAAAAATCTATCGACCTGAGATCTATAACGCCAATGCGGTTGCTGGAAAATGCTATCAACCTAATTTAAAAAACCTTGATCACTCATTAACACAAATTGTTTATGACCGAGAAGAGCGCAGCCAGTTAGCGAGTGAGCAAGGTAAGTTTGCTGAGCAACACTTTATAAAGCCATACCAGAATGTGCTTGAGCAATGGTCTCAAAATTACGCCTAGGTGCAGCACTAAGAACGGCAAAATTTAAAAATTAACTAAATAGATGGCTCAATTTTATTATGAACACAGTTAACAGCAAAATACTCTTACCCACTTCAACTGCTGGCAGTTTACCTAAACCTGTCTGGCTTGCAGAGCCTGAAAAACTTTGGTCTCCTTGGAAACTGCAAGACGAGCAACTCATTGAAGGCAAACAGGATGCACTGCGAGTGTCATTGCAAGAACAAAATCAAGCGGGTATTGATATTGTCAGTGATGGCGAACAAACACGTCAGCATTTCGTTACCACATTTATTGAGCACCTTAATGGTGTTGACTTTGAAAAGCGAAAAACAGTTAAAATTCGTGATCGTTACGACGCCAGTGTGCCAAGTGTTATAGGCCCTGTTTCACGACAAAAGCCAGTGTTTGTCGAGGATGCTAAGTTCCTACGACAGCAAACAGACAAACCAATTAAATGGGCATTACCTGGGCCAATGACCATGATAGACACCCTCTATGATGATCATTATAAGAGTCGCGAGCAGCTGGCATGGGAGTTTGCCAAAATACTCAATCAAGAAGCGAAAGAGCTGGAAGCCGCGGGCGTTGATATTATTCAATTTGATGAGCCTGCATTTAATGTTTTTTTTGATGAAGTAAACGATTGGGGCATTGCCACTTTAGAAAGAGCAATTGAAGGCCTTAAATGTGAAACAGCTGTGCATATTTGTTACGGCTATGGCATTAAAGCGAACACTGACTGGAAGAAAACGTTGGGCACCGAGTGGCGACAGTACGAGGAAGCCTTTCCTAAGCTGCAAAAGTCTAATATCGACATCATCTCATTAGAATGTCATAACTCTCATGTTCCAATGGAGTTACTTGAACTAATACGTGGTAAAAAAGTAATGGTGGGCGCAATTGACGTTGCCACTAATACTATTGAAACTGCTGAAGAAGTAGCAAACACCCTAAGAAAGGCATTGCAATTTGTTGATGCAGATAAACTCTACCCATGTACAAACTGTGGCATGGCTCCCCTGCCTCGCTCTGTAGCAAGAGGTAAGCTGAATGCACTCAGTGAAGGGGCAAACATTATACGTAAAGAGCTTTCGTTAAAAAGCAACTCAAAACAGCTTTGTGCGCAAGGCGTATAAAAACCAAACTGTACCGTGAGGCATGACCTTGCGTCTCGCGGTACAGTTCAGCACCTTTTATCTGGCGAGACAGTTTTTGTTAAATTAAAGAAAAGTAATACATTTCTTTTAATTACATTTTTCCATATCAAAGTTGGTAGCCCCAGCAAAAAATCTTTGATAGCACCTTGACCACTTCGCTTCAATGTTTTTAAGGCTATTGTAGGTTTCACTGGCAAAAAGTAACTCTTCGAATTAGCAGGCTTGCCGCTCAAAAGTCTATTAAGTGCCTTTTTTATAGCCGACACATTATTCCAATCACTTCTATACACAATACAACCATTACGATTAATAATGAATACGGCATTCGGGTAACCACCATAAGCATCATGTGCAGTTCCTTTAATGTCATCAATAAGGATCGATCTTATTTCTTGATCATTTTTTAGTGCTATCGCACAGCTAATTTTCTCAGCTGCCGATTTATGTGAAGGTATATTACTTCCGGGGTGTGCTTCTCTTACATATAAAACTGAAAAATTAACCGTGGGAAATAAACTAACTAACCTTGCCATTCCCTCTCGTCGTCCTTGAAATAACGGGCATGTAATACTGCCAAGCTCAAGTACCAAAAACTCGTTAGAAAAATCAAGTAAGTGGACGGTTTGCCCATCAGTGTTCGTTAATGCAAAATCCATGGCTTTTTCACCAATATCTGGCCCGTAAAAATTATCTAAGTCATAGTTTTTACTTGTAAACTCATCATAATTATAATTTTTCATAGGCTAAATCTCGCAACTTGATAGAAGGCGACACTTATTGCATAGAACCCAGATACACTGAACAATGGCCTTGTCCACCTTATTTAAACAAGTATAGAGCAAAAATTTTACTGTGATAAGAAATCCAATACCGCACGATTTACATGCTCTGCTTGATCCACAGTTAAAAAATGGCCCGCACTTTGAACTTGCTCAACCTGAACTGATTTCAACATTTTCCTTGCCCGATCGAGGCTATCTTGATTGTTCATTATGTCATTATCACCAATCATAACTAATGTTGGTAAGGTTATTTGCTGTAACTGCTGATCTGAAAACGGTCGCATCTCAGTAATTAGATCGGGTATCGGGTCGTTATCCAGTGCCGCTACGTATTGATCAAGATAGACAGGGTCAATCTGATGTGCATTGCTCGACAAACTTTGTAAGCTCTCTCGCACGGTATCCCGCTCAGGGTTTAACGTAAACAGAATGCTCGAAACAAGATCACCGCTAAACTCAATCCAACCAAAGGTTTGTGCTGGGCTAAGTAATACCAAACTTGCTATACGAGAGGATTCTCTATTTAACTCAGCTAAAGCAATCGCTGTTGCCTGCCATCCACCGCGAGAAGCCCCAACTAAATGGATTGAATCTAACCCCATAAGATTAAACAATTCTTGATACCAGCTTACTACCTGCGTCATGTCCGTAATATCAGTATTGGCAAGCGAACCACCGGAGCCAAGTAAATCATCAATAGCATACACCCGATAATGCTCTGCTAATGCTGTAATATTGGGATACCACATGGCCGAGTTTGCTTGCATACCATGTAATAGTACAACAGGTTCAGCATCTATAGGCCCCGCAACGATAACTCGAGCTTGACCAAGTGAAGTAGGAATACTTAACTCACGATAATCAATAGGCCATAAACTCAAAGCGCGTTGATAAAGTTGCTCATGAGATAATCCATTAGCCGATTGCTGCTGTAACTGAGCATTTTGTGTCTGGCGATCAGGGAGTAAATAAGCCTGCTGCTCAGCAGACACCTCAACTTTATCGTCAAACTTATCACAGCCGATCAATAATATTAGCGTGCTAAATATCGCAAACATTCCTCTGAACAACCCCATCTGTACTCCTGTAATCGCAAATATTTAGTTTATATAAGTTACTACACCTTCTATTAACGAACACTTACTGCTACCGACGTTTGCCCTTAACTATTTAATTATAGTCATCAATGCCATAGCTGTTTATCTGCCTTTCTTACCCTTTTTGCTGGGATCTTCGATTGACTCGTAGACCACAAACCATGATAATACAAATAATTATCATTAATATAATCTTTTAAGGAAAAATAGACATATGAGCTTTAACAAAAAACACAGCTTGCAAAACAGATCAACGACATCAGCTCCCTGTTTAAAAAAAAATCGGTACTCTATAGCCTTAGCTGTCACTGCTGCTCTTTATGGGCAAGCACTTTGGGCACAAGAAGCTAAAGATATAAGCAAAGACAACCAAGATATAGAAATTATAGAGGTAAAAAGCTCACCTTTTTCAAGTCAAAACCCTACTAGAATACCACTGTCAGCCAAAGAGCTACCACAGTCTGTTACGAGTATTTCGCGCGAACTGATGGACTTAAGCGGCATTACTGACATAAACGATATAATGCTAAATGTGCCAGGGGTGAATGTCACAAAATATGATAGTCAACGTCCACTCTACTTTGCTCGAGGCTTTCAAATTACCGACTTCCAAGTAGATGGCATTCCAACTTATAGTGGCTCAACCAATCAAGAATACGACACCTCACTCTATCAACAAGTCGAAGTGATCCGTGGTGCCAATGGCCTATTAAGTGGTGTTGGTTCACCTTCGGCCACGGTTAATATGATACGAAAACGCCCAAAACAAGAGTTCGACGCGTCTATATCAGCAGGCATTGGCTCATGGGATCGACGCCGTGGTGTTGCTGATATTTCTTTACCCCTAACCGCAGATGGCAGCGTTAGAAGTCGCCTAGTCGTTGCTTATCAAGACTCTGATAGTTATCTTGAGCGTTATCAAGAAGACAAGTTAGCTATGATGGGCATTATTGAAGCCGACATAACCCAAAACACAACAGTATCGCTGGGTTATCAAAACCAAGATAATAATCCTGTGGGCAGTACATGGGGTACCATCCCAATTTTTGCCAGTGATGGTAACGAAGCAAACTTACCCGTTACTACCAGCTATGCGCCTAAGTGGACAAAATGGCAGCGAGAATCATCGACTGTATTTGCTGATATAAACCACCACTTCAATGACTATTGGCAACTACGTGCTGCACTAAACCACACCGAGGGTGAGGTTGAAAGTTTACGTGTTTATGCTTCTGGTCTTCCTGATCGAGACACTGGCGAAGGGGTATTCTTGCGAGGTGCAGTAGGCTCCACTGAGGACACTCGTGACAGCCTAGATTTATACCTTACGGGCAGTTATAACCTATTTGAGCGCGAACATGAACTTATGTTCGGTCTTAATATTAGCCAACAGGAATCAACAAGTTTAGGTTACTCTTCGCTATCGGACTGGACTTACAATGTGCCAAATGCATGGGATTATGATGGTGAGGCTCCAAAACCCAGCTATGCTACAACTGGCGCGTACCGAACAAGCAAAACTGATCAATATGGTTTTTATGCAGCAACACGCTTTCGGGTAACCGAGACCTTATCTTTTGTCGGGGGCGCACGAGTTACCTCCTGGGAAACAGGCACCGACAATTATGATACCGACTCTGCATATACCATTACGACTGGTGATTATAAAGTAAGTAACGAAATTACCCCCTATGTAGGTATCGTTTATGATCTAACACCAGCGACGAGTCTATATACGAGCTACACCGATATTTTTACACCACAAAATTACAAGGATAAAAATAATAACTTGCTTGCACCCGTACTCGGTAGCAATTTAGAAGCAGGTGTCAAAAGTGAGTTTTATGATGGTCAACTTATGGCAACCTTTGCCATATTTAATACCAAGCAAGACAATTATGGTGTACGAGATCTAACTCAACCTGATTACTCATTGCCAGATGGCAGTTCTGCTTATAAAGGTGTTGATGGCACAGAGAGTAAAGGGGTTGAAATTAGTTTAAGTGGCCGCGTTAGCAATGAATGGCAGATAAATGCTGGATACACCTATGTTGACACCACTCGTAATGAAAACGACCGCATTTGGACCAACTTGCCAGAGCACTCAGTTCAGCTTTCCACGCATTATCAATTCACAGGATCGTTAGAGAAATTAAATATAGGTGGTGGCATTAATTGGCAAAGTGAAATCACTGGGTATGGTGTGAATCACCCACTCGAAAGTGAAGGAGTAACTTACCAACAAGGTGCTTACATGCTGGTTAACTTATACGCTAACTGGCGCTTTAATAATTCATGGAATGCAACACTAAGTGCAACCAATATAACTGACGAAAAATATTGGGCTAATATTGATTTTGCCAACTACGGTGAGCCTCAAAATATCGACTTTACAATTAAATGGACGTATTAACTCATAAGCCATAATAAATACCACGCGATTTTATAATCGCGTGGTATTTACCAGCAAAGTAAACTAGTTGGTTGTTCGGGTATAACTAACATTCGTCATTGTTACTTTAGAGATGGTGATACCTAAGTCTTCAAAACATTCTTGAAATGAATTTGAATAATATATTTTTATTTCTCTACTTTAGGCGGTAAATAAATAGTGAATTCATTTATCGGCTCAATTAGCACACTGTGCGGTAATTGTTGCTCTTTTTCTGTAACTAAAGCTAAGCGAGATAATAAACCAAAACGAGCAGACTTTACGTTTGCAGAAGCTACTTCTAATTGCTTGTGCCACACCCTGTATGTACCTAGCTTCCCATCACGACGATAATAAAAGCCAGCTAATGGATGTGTTAAATACACAAGCCCCGTTTGCGTATCTGGGAACCCCAACAATTCAATTTTTGCACCTTTGCTCTGTGTTAGTTCGACGCTTGCAGGAGCCCAGGCAGCTTCTGTCGTCATTTTATATTTACGGTATATTTGTTCTGTTTCATCAAACTCACAATCAAACTTAACTTTACCTGGGTACCAGGGTAAGTTCCAAAGTAACCTGGGTACTGCAAGCGTCCATGAATCTAACGTGGTTCCCAAAAACCAAACGCAGCGTTCATTGGTTTGCTTATCAATTATATAGATCCGGTAATTAGTTTGCCCCATAGTAAATTTAGGAAATGGATAAACTGCGGAAGTAAAGTCAACATCAATAAATGGCACTACTGAAATAAGCGCTTTTTCTTCACCGTTGATTTGTAAGGTGTCTAACTTAAAACGTGCAGGAAACATCCCATCGAACCTTGAAGGGTCTACTGCATAAGTGATGATTGCAAAATGTTGCAACTTACATAAAACATCAATCCCTTTAGGAGGAGGTCTCGAGTGAAGAAAATCGCTTAGTTTGATTGGTTCCAATACTGGGTCATCCATTTAGTAAAACGAGCCCGAACAATCGCTCGTATTTAATTTATCTTTATTGATTAAGCAACCATAACCGAGTTCCTATTTTGGTTCAATTTATAACAGCTCTTTTTGCAAGGGATCTTTCACTGAATTACCCACAAAGATGTTACCAATAAGGTTGAACCTGATTATATGCCTGTAGGCCTAAGTCATTTACCTGCTTAGGTTAACCGGTGAATATCTCAGCTCAAGCATCTTGCTTCGCTCTACCTTCTAAATCCATTTAGTCGTAGTGCCCAGTAAGCTCAAAAGGATATGGGAAAAGCCTGGCTGCGATGAGATCGCAATAATCGATTACTCCGTAACGCGCCTATATGTAAATATAAAAAAGGACAGGCATAATAAATAAAAAAGCAGTAAATAAAAAAGGACAGGCATATTTTGCTGTTAAAAATTTAACAACTCTCTCATCGTGGATAACGTTGTAATTATTTTTTATGCGCTGTTTGTTGCAAAACGTAGAGTTGAGTTGCTTGGAATGAATTTTAGGTAATAAATATGTTCTAGAGATTTAATTTTTATCAATAACTTAATTGTATTTTTTTGACAATTTACTTGAAGAGACTTCCTCTCTTTACTCAACCTGCGCCTTTATACCATTTAACGTCATTGGTTGCAGCTTGTTGCTTTAACCGTTGTTTGCTGCCTGCAAAATTTGAGTATTGCTGCCTGAAACGTTGAATTGATTCAAGCCAGTGCGCTTCTTCTATATTCAAATTGAGCACCACTTTTGACACAGCCTTGATGATGTGTCCTTTTTTCTTTGGATCTATGTGACGGCCACTCCAATCGACTAATTCAATGTAATCCAATAAGGCAAAAGGGAGCGTGTCTTTAATGTGGTTTGAGCTTTGAAATACGCTATACGCTTTTGAATTGACGTAAAATCACTGTCTTCAAGCGTATCGGCCATGTTTGCTCTGATAGGGTTCAAATCAACGTAGGCCATGCAGCTGAGCACTGCGGTTTCATCTAATAATGCTTGTGATTGCTCTTTATTGAAAGAAAAGACCCTTCCCACAAATTTTTTAATGCCGCTAGGCAGCCCGGAGGGAGAGCGCCAGGGATAGCTGCGAATAATACTTTCCTGTGCAGCTATCTTCTTTATTGGCCTCACGGGCAATGTACTCATTGAGGTTTTTCATATATCAGCTGATGTCATACAATCTTTCTCGCCATTTTACGATGACTTCATTAAAAAATAAGTCACTTACCTTATCTAACTTCTCTCCATTTAAGCAGCGTTCAACCAAAACATGAACATTATAAAGCTGATACCAGTGGTTAATTACTTCATCATCAGACCAATCAAGTGCTTGACGTCTATTGACATTCACAACAAGGTAATAGTGATTGCTCATTATCGCGTAGGCGGCAATTTCTATGGCAAACACACTACTTAATAGCTTTATCCGTTCTACTAGCCACTCCCGACGATGATCACAGTTTTTACCTGTATATTTATCATCTTCACACAAAAACGTTCGCCTAACACATCGCGAAATTAAGTACTAATAAGATGTGGATGCTAAATCAATCAGCTTTTTTCTTGCGCGAGTCATAAAATATCAACCTTACCTTAACTGTATATGATCACAGTGGTTGATACTATAATTCTTGCAAAAATTTTTATGCCTGTCCTATTTTATTTATTGTACTGCGGCACAGTAGCATCCGATGACCCCATATATTCAGTATCTCGTTTTTCACAAGAATATAAAACAAAAGAAAAAAAGAATTGGTGGAATATTATATTCTTGATATTTATTTTTTTTACACTATATTAATACTTCAATTCAGTAACAATAGAGTTGTTCAAGGGGTCATTCGTAATAAACCTTTCATAGAAAAGGTGCGATGGCATTAAAATAAGAAATAAATCAATAGGAAAAACATGAAACCTCGCTTATCCAGAATAACCGTTGCACTTCATTCGGCTATATTTTTTACTGCTAGTGTCTCTACCACTGTTTTCGCAGAGCAAACTAATACAGAGGAAGTAGAAAATAAAATATTAGAAAATAAATCACAGGAAGAAATAGAGGTTATTCAAGTAACCGGTATTCGCTCCTCATTGCGTGAGAACTTAAACAATAAACGCTTTGCTAATACCGTTGTTGACTCTATTAATACCGAGGATATTGCCAAAAATCCTGACAAAAATATGGCCGAAGCTTTACAGCGTGTTGCAGGGGTGCAAATTGAACGGGAATTTGGGGAAGGCTCAAAAGTTTCAATTCGAGGAACATCACCTGAACTAACAAATACTCTCGTTAATGGCCAATCAGCAAAATCTGTTTCCTATTTACCTGGTCAGTCGGAGAGTAATGCTTTTGACTTTTCTAACATCCCTGCTGATCAAGTATCGAAAATTGAAGTCTATAAGTCAGCGCGCGCTGATTTAGATGCCGGCGGTATTGGTGGCACTGTTGTACTGCATACTAAAAAACCGTTAGAGCAGGAAGATGGTTATGGTTACTTCAATGTTGAAGCGGAATACAACGACTCTTCAGAAAAGTCATCGCCACAAATTTCCACCGCATATAATTTTGTCAATGACGAGCAAACTTTTGGTGCTTCAATTAGCGTTAGCTTACAACAACGTAATGCGTTACGCTCTGGCTTTGAATCTGGTGGCGTAGGCAGTGGTACAGGGTTTCAACAAACTAATCCTATCGATTGTCCAACCGAAGAATGTTTAAGCAGTGATATTAAGTTAAGACATATGAGTGGGCATAATTTAATTGTCACCCGCCATATGGCCTTAAATGGTTATACCTATGGTGACTTAGAAGCCGTAGCAGGTAATGGCTTCAATGCTGATGGGCTATATGAAGGGTACTGGCCATTTGCACAAGCAGGCGTTGAGTCAAATAACTCGGGCGTCTGGAACAATAACACCCAAAACTGGGGACAGCTTAATGAAGTGATGAATCCCACTTATATAGACCCTGATTGGGGGCTATTCTGGGGCAGCCGTAGAGATGGCGGTTTAGGTCAAACCGCACCTTTAAATATCGGTGATATGCTTTATTCACCAGCCTTTTCGACTGACGAAAGCCGTCTTGATACAACAATAAATTTACAGTGGGCGCCAACCGATGCGTTAAGCTTTAACCTTGAATTAAACCAAAACAGCTCAGATCGCGACAATCAGAGTGATAACTTATACGCGCAAACCTACAGAGCCAGTCAGCTACTCTATAGCAATGGCGTACCCGGTGTTGATCCCCGGTTAGTGATGGATCCCGTTCAAGATATTATTTTATCAGCAACCTATCCTGTTGATGGCGTATACTTAGTGGGTAATGCTGGTGAAGTTTGGGATGGCAATGGTTATCGTACTAACCCAGCTACATGGGGTGAAATGGTGCGTAGGGATTCCAATGATCGCAGCGGTACCGAAACCGACCAAAATAGAGTCCATCTCACTATGGACTACACGGCAGATCAATTTGAGATTAAACTTCAAGCAGGACGCACAAGCGCTAAAAGCACCGTATTAGATCGTGCAACCACCTTAGCTAGCCGATATGGCGACTCTGAAACCCCCTATTCTGGTGATGATACAGCCCTTAAAATTCCAACCTATGAAGGTGTCAACCTCGGCTACGGTTATAACCCTGATACAGGTAAAGTATATTGGGGCGTAGAAGCCGACCCTTCTTTAACTGGTGATGAATTAGCAGCTGCACAGCAGCGCGCCCAAAACTTCTTACTTGCCCCAACCAATGAGTTTTACTTGCTAACGGGTGGTTTACGCAACACAGCTCGCTACCGTGAAAATACCGAAGACTTCTTTCAGGCTGATATCACTTGGGAACTGGACAACAAGTTCTACATTGACAGTGTGAAATTTGGTGGCAAACTTCGTAAGCTAAACCACACTGAAGACTACTTTACTGAAGATGCAAGATTTCACGGTTATTCCAACGAAGTCAGCGCGTTCCCAGTTATTTTAGCCGGAGAAATTGCAGGCGGCACCGTATCAGGCCTAGATACTGCCGGCCATGATATCCCAGATGAATATTTTGCTATTGATCAGAATAAGCGAGATTCATTACTAAATGAGCACTTTTTAGTATTACACTCAGAAGGCACGCCAAACAAAGGCAGTTGTGAAGACGCCATTGCCGCCTACTCAGGCCCGAATAACTATTACGGTTGTCGCTCAGGTATGACAGAATCTGCTGGTGACTATTACGATGTAAACGAAGAATATTTAGCTTACTATGCAATGGCCAACTTTAGCGGCGAAAAATTTCGCGGTAATGTTGGCTTACGTATTGTAGACACCGAACGTGAATCTATCGGTAACGAAATAGCCAAAGATGAAAATGGCCAGCCGTTATCTTACCCTTTAGATTCAAGTGAAGCAGGTTATGTAGAACAGTTGGCTGGCTTTAATATTTACACACCTCTAGTACAAAAAAGTAGCACAAAGGATTACTTACCGAGCTTCAATATTTCTTATGATTTGGCCGATGATCTGATTTTAAGAGCTGCGGCGTCGAAAAATATTTCTCACCCTAGCCTAAACCAGATGAGAAGCACCTTTTACCTAGCCACCGAACGTTATAGGTTATATAACGATGGACGCCAGCAAGACCTAACCGAAGAAGGTTTAGCCGAGCGTTTAGCTATGGACTCACAACGTAGGGGCTCGGTGGGTAATCCAGATCTCGGCTCTTACACTTCAATTAACAGTGAAATTGGGGTTGAGTGGTATTTTGATAAGTCTTCAATATTCTCTGTTACGGCGTTCCAAAAAGATATCAAGGATATGGTACGCGCAACATCTAAAGTGCAAAACTTAGATTATTTAGGAGACGAAGGCAGAACAGATAATAACGGCTACCCTGTTTTTGGTGACTACGTTGTCAGTTCTTACTTCAATACCGGCGAACAAAAAGTAAAAGGTCTTGAGATGCAACTTCAACACGACTTTGGCAATGGCTTTGGTGGTTTGGTGAACTATACCTACACCGACGTACCAGATCAGATGTTCACCAACTCGACATTCGCCTATGAAGTCGGTGATATGAGTGATATTGAAACTCATGTGAGCGACCCATCACAACGTGATTATTTTGAAGTAACAGGCTTTAGCACCAAGACAACAGTCCAATCGGAACCTATGTTTGGTCAATCTCAAGATACGTTAAATGCCTCTGTGTATTTTGAAAATGAAACGTTTTCAGCACGACTTTCGTATAACTATCGTAGTGAATTTGCTAACCAAAGCGATAGCGAGGGAATACGTTACACAGACGCTCGCTCGCAGTTAGACTTTAAAGCGACCTATCAAATCATGGATAACGTAGTAGCTAGTTTCGCTGTGACCAACTTGACCAACGAAAATGTCGTGCACTACTTAGATCGTTCACAAATTGTCAATGATCCTGTCATAAATAATATGAAGTGGGTAGATGAAATTGGTGAGGATGGTGTACCAACTGGTAACCGTGTTGTTGCAACTGATAATAATGGCAATGAAATTGTTGAATCTTCAGTGACTGGCGATGCTGCATTCGCCATACTATCTGAAGCAAGTGGTATCTCTGTTGAAGAGCTTAAACCTTACTATGAAAACCATTTAGACAAGGTATATGTTAACGAATGGACTAACGGTCGTCGTTACTATGTGGGACTAAACTGGACTTTCTAAAATAACTTTGCGAGCTTACCTCAACTATGGGGTAAGCTCGTGCATATACCCTGAGGGGTTATTAGGCTTAAAGCAAAATAAAAAGGACAATAACTACAATGACACCCACTTCAATTAACTACAATGACACCTAATAACTACAATGATAATAACTACAATGACACCCACTTCAATTAACTACAACAACTACAACAACTACAACAACTACAACAAACTACAATGACACCCACTTTAAATTATTCAAATAGCACTACAAAATTTAAATGCTGAATGTACGCACATATCACTTTGTGAAACTAGCTTATGTTTCAAAATAAGTGAATTTCGTTGTAAAACTTAAATAACAGACATGAGAATACCTGCGTTATGCAGTGAAAGTACTTCTATGGGGATTTCGGGTAGTGTTCAAAAATCTGTGTCATTTCAGTAAACTGATAAAAACAGGAATGACACATGACAAATCAATTCAACTTCGAAGATGCAGTTAAGGCACTTCAATCCGGTAAAAAACTTAATGGTA
>NZ_JBMMUC010000010.1:0-192386 GCF_049257175.1 Pseudoalteromonas mucoides | reverse complement strand
TGAGATATTGATTCTTCATGGTCAGCAATGGCTTGACCTACTTGGTTAGTAGCAATATTTGATTCAACTTCGTGGCGAAGCTTTTTAAGTTGAGAGTAATTTAAGTTGGTAATGTGATGTAGTGTATTTTGAAACTGCTTGGAAGCCATGTTGCACCTGCCGTTATTAGGTTTCATTATATTGAATATAGTTCACCAACACTGAAATACAACATAGCCTTATTTATACAGTATAGTTTGAACTGTTGAGCATACCAAGGAAATTTTGAATGTTATATATCATCAAAGTTGGCTAAATCACGGTTAATTTCACTAACCAACTGAGTTATTGAAACTTTTATTCATTTATATCGAAATTTATATCATGCAAATGTGAGAGCTGGGGAGCCCACTTAGTGAAACACTGGGTTATAATTTTAAAGTAGAAAACGGAAGTAAACTTCCGCTTTGTAAGCCTATATAACTATATTTCGGAAGCAAACTTCCCCGTTTCTAGGGTTTCAAAGGTCATTATCGGAAATATACTTATATTTTTTGATAGCGGTAACCTAAATAGCTATATGAGCAACCTTTCAGGGGCTTTTTGAGCTAATCGAGGTCATTTACACTAACTCATAAATGGACAAAAGTTTGTTAGAGTTATTCACTACTCGTAGGTAATACTCATAAGATTTTGTAGGAGGCCATAAGGAAATCGAGCTGATAATCTTACTCACATTAATGATAAAATTAGCTCTGTATATTGGTATAACTTGTTTTGTAACAAAATCAGTTATACCAATAAATATCAATCCCTAACAAGAGAGTGACAAATCATTCGAAGTACATACCACCAAGCGTAAACCGAATGATGGCTTTGACCATCATTATCATCCAATAACCCGTGGGCCACTTGGTTTCTAAAATTACAACCCAGACTCTCGGTAAAGATCGTCTTAAGTTCAAATGCAACTTTTTCACCGAATATTGTTTCAAAATTATTTTTCAGTACTAAAGAGCTCAATGAAATTTCATCCTCAATACTACTCTTACTATCATTTATTGTTGTGCTATGTTCACCCGAATCCTTTAGTTTCATTCGAACAATATGTTCTATCTGTGGACACAATAAATGTATAGCAGCTGAAAAATCATGCTCAAAACCAATCCAAAGTGCCAAGCCTAAGGTTTTTTCTCGGCCATCAGGTACTAATGGAGAGTGTAAGCATATCAACTCAAAAAACTCTCTAGAGAAAGAATGCTCTTCACGTAGTTGGTCTAAAGCAGGCAATAATTTAGTTTTTACATCGAAATTCATGTAGGAGAGATAGTTTTCAATACATTGTTCATGTATTGCACGTTCAACATCTTTAGCATCATCTTTATCATGAGCTGGTGATTTACCAATAACTCGCCCATCTCGTGAAATATTGATCGTACTTACCATCGATTTATAATTTACATTTCTTAAGTTTTTTTCAGCCTCAGCGGACATAGCTTCTAAATCAGAACTAACAGTCAAACCACAGTAATAGAGAAGAGCCGTTTTTGCATCTGTTTTACCTGATACATGTTTTTTTGCGTTAACTACCATATCAGATACATCTGGCATGGGGAGTTCTATCGTAACCATTTCATCAATCATCTGTTTACCTGAATGCTCAATTTTATGCTTTAGCCTACTTATTATTTCTTCTATTTTGTTTTGAACAGTACGATATTTAATTTCAATATCTCGGTATGCTTTTAATGCATCACAATAAAATAATTTTGCAACTACTGCCGAGTCCGTTAATCTTTTATCCCCTTCAAGTTCATAACTTTTAGCATAAAAAGCCCTTGAGTTCACCCATGGTGCTTTATCTTTAAATCGTGTAGAAATTTCAATTGCAAGTTTCATATATTCTCTGGTTACATGATACTCGCCTTGCTCGTTAGACTCTCTGGCTAGTTCAGTTAAGCGTGAAAAAATATTGTCAAAATCATCAGCCTTACTACTTGTTTTAAATAGTAATGAGCAGAGTTTTTGAACTATGAAATTATATTTTCCATGATCTAGATGAATAGCTTCTAAGATTCTATCTTTTAACTTAGTCAATCTATTGAAGTCTCTGATTTTTTTGCAGAGTACTAAAGCTCTTTCCCATTCGTTGACTTTATACAAAAAACTTGAATCAAGCTTGATTTTTTTTCTGGTGTAACAATCAATTGCAAGTTTAGCCCAATCTTTAAAGTGATATTGAGTCCTACAAAAAAGAATCTCAGCCAGTCGAGCTTTTAGGTAATTATCGTCAGTAAAAGGAATGATGGCTTCATAAAACTCTATCTCTTCTTTAGTAAAATCTTTCAAAATATTCGTTTCTGAAGGTAAGACTAATGTGAACGGGTTATAGATATTATCGGGATGCCTAAGCTTCAAACAGACAACCCTCTCAAGCATAGACAAGGTGTTTTTTTTTGAATAACTAACTTCTTTTCCTATGACGGTGCAAAGATGAAGTTCATAGGAGTGACCATTTTCAGGAATAATGGAGATCTTTTCATCCCACTTTAATGCCTTAAAAGCGTCAACATATTCGCCAGTCATAGTTTTCCACCTAGAGTTTTATGCGATAAAATCAATGACTAATATTAGCATAACACTTAGTTACGTCACGGATTAATGCTCATCATTCTGCCAAGACTTCTTCTTTATCAAATGCTAGCTATACAAAAATATCGACATTAGACAGATAAAGCCCCTCCCCAATTGATGAAAGTATTAGATCGAGTCTTGCCGCTATCCTAGTCATAAGTTTTTGTATGGTAAATTTCTTGAAGGAGCGATTAATCTAACCTTACTTCAGCTCATTTTGGGGCAAAGGCGAGTTAAATTCATAACCCGCCTCTGGACAGAACCGAGTTGGGCGCCTTCAGCTCAAATCCACCCTTCGGATAACTTTTAGTCGCAAAGCGTACTCAGCCACCGTTCCTATTGGAGGCAGATCCGCGCAGAACTGGACAAAAGCTGTCATCTGTTGTGCCAGACTTACTTTATGCAGAACTTGCTAAAAGGTATGCATGTAACCCGTCAGTTCATGAAGTACCATTATCCTATTCGGTGTTAGAACACATTAATGCTTTAGATTTCATATCATCTTTTGACTTCTCATGTGACCGCAAAGTATCTATTTTTTTCAGTCATCACCTATTTGTAGCAACTATTGGGAGGGCTACTCATAGAAGCCGAATAACCTACCTATTGAGCACTGTTTAATACAGATAATGATAAACATGTCAAGAGTAACTCTAAGCACAGGCGCTAGAATTAGCGACTTAGCACCGATATCGGTGTTACTATATGCATATAAAGAAGATAGCTAATGGTATGGAAACAATAAGCCCTATGAAAGAACATTCTCAATCTGAACACAAGATAACTTATACCTCTTCCTCGGCTTCAAAACCACTAGGAACAATTGATGCTCAATCTCCAGAAGCCTTGGATATTGGAAGAAAAATCCATGAGTCGTTACAAGGAGTACCAAGTCAGATTGCACATGATACTCTTGTGGATACTCAAAGTAAGATTGAAGAAGGGTTACATGAGGAAGCAATAGACTTACTGCTACAGAATGCATTCTTTATCACTAAGCTAAAAGATAAGCGAGTTTTGGACGTTATTGAGTCAATCGATAGCACTAATCTGGATAAAGAACTTAGGAAATCACACTTATCGCTTTGCCTTGGATATGCGTCAATCATCGACGAGTTAAACGCAGTCATTAAGTATGTTGAACTCTTGGAAAGTGAGTTTTCAGAAAATCTAAATGATAGTTACTTGGAAGGCTTCATTTTAGAGAGAGCAAGATACGCTAAAGAAGAGGGCAAGAGGAATCTGGCCGTAATTCAGTATCAAGAGTTGATAAAAAGAGAAAATGCCTCACCAAGGAATACAGCAGTTGCTTATCAGGGCTTAGCAGATCTCGCCACCAACGAAGAGGATATCGCTCGATATCATCGATTAAGTGCAGACAAATTTCTTGAAGCAGGACAGAAAAAGGGGGCGATTACTCATTTACTGCAACTCTCTAAGCTACAAGCTAAAGAGTCACAATCTTCAGCATTAGAAACATTGGAAACTTGTTTAAAATTAGTAGATTCAGATGACTTGCTTGAGCGTCACGGAAAAGCCCACCTCTTACAGGACAAAGCCACATATTTGCATAAGCTAGGAAGTAAACTAGAAGCTTTAAAAACTATTGAAGATGCAATTGGTCTAGATGAAGGTGTTTTTGGTGCTGAAATCAATTTACATACTTCGTACATGATGGCAGCTCAATATGCTTTAGAACTTGGCATTCAAGACAAAGCTAATCGCTACAATCAGTTGGCTGTGGACATTGGTTCAACTATTGATGATGAGTTATTCAATCTTCAAACTAAAGTTGCTGATTACTACAATGAACATGATCAACTGAGTAAGGAAATTTTAGATGATGTATTGGCGTTTGGTAACTCTGGCTTAATTGGGACGGTCTTACTCAAAGAATCTATCAATCCATCTAATTCAATCACAGATTCAATAGACTTCTTAGATGCGGCACTGGGACACTTAGAGAAGGACGATAGAGGGGTAGTTGATTTAGTCCATTTTCATTTTGGTCTCATATATCAAGAGCAAGGATTAACAACTGACGCAGAAGCAAGCTACCTGAAGTCTCTTGATGCCAATCCATATAACTACCCAGCAGCAAACAACCTAGCAGGACTTTATATGGAAAGTGAACAATGGGAGAAAGCCTGTAAGCTTTTTAGTTCAAGAATCAAGTTGTTGGGTGAATTACCAAATATGTGTTTTGGGTACGGTAAGGCTCTTTACGAACAGCATAAGTATCACGAAGCTTTAGAATACTTTAATAAAGCAAACCCAGATACAGAAGGTCTACAGCAATTAAAGGAAGAGTGCTTTATCAAGATGCCCAAAGGCATGATTATTGCTACTAGTTTCAAACCTGAAGTTGTCGTTCAAATTACCAGTGATGGTATGCTTGCTGCTCTAAACGAGTTCTCAGCTACAGTATCTTCTCAAAATAGGATGCACTTTTGGCAATCTGATAAGAAAGGAGGTCATAAGTGGAACAAGAACCCAGAAGAAATTGGGAAACAGCTTCTTATTACATTTTTATCAGCAAAGTTTGGACAAAGTAACATACAAATAATACAGGAGCACCGTGCTGGAGCTGGCTTCGTTGACTTATACCTTTTACTTGCTGGCGGCCTAAAGGTAGTTGTGGAGCTTAAAATGTGTGGCCCTTCATACTCAAGTTCTTACGCAATATCAGGAGAAGATCAGATAATTCACTATCAAAATAATACGGGTTCTAATTTAGGGTATTTGGTTGTTTTTGACGGCAGGAAAAGAGATTATGCCAAAGGGCTTAAAAAGCTTCAAGTTATTGAAAATAAAACCATTTACTCTATCGCTGTTGATGTTCGAAACACCGTCAAGTAAAGCCCTTATCTGAGCGAAACACGGCTTAATTCGCGACTAGCTTAATTATAAAATGCTACAACTTAAAGTCTCCATTACGATGGTATTGATACCAGTGGACATGCATAACAATGCAGGCAGATTTTTTACTCAGGAAGCCTATTTTTGAAAGGAATTGGGAGATTCCGTGCATCGATGTTGCGCGGTGTGCCATTAGTAAAAGTAGGGCTATTTTCTGGCGGGATTTACCACCGTTTTGTTGCGCAAACTTGGAAAGGGGCAGAAACGAGTTACGTATTAAGGTTCGCTCATGGCATTCGGCGTACTTCGGTAAAGAGCGAAGAGCGGTCACTGAAAAAGTTAAATTTACTCTAGTGCTTTGAGTAGAAATCTAATTTTGTCCAATAACAATTAAACGCCGTTTTGGTATGTTATAAACCACTAAAATGGTGTTCAATAAGCTGTTAGTAATACACGAATATTTCGAATATGGAGTTGCCAATGAATAACGAAACAAATAACCCTCGCATTAAAGAAGGTGTTGAGCCAAAAGACCTAATTAAAATGCAAACTGAAGTCGGTTTAATTGAATCAATGTTTCAGTCGAAGGCGCTCACAGCTATAGTCATCATAGCAATTATTTTGCTGAGTGGCTGTTTCATGTTCTTGTCCAAGGTGACAGGTTAGCGGCAACAGAATGTATTGCTAATAAGCATCTAAATCCGACATTGCCAGCTGCCACACTTTTTGCAAACAATGCAAAAAGCCCGCCATTGCAAGGCGTATTAGGCGGGCGTTCGTTATCACTGTCTGCAATTGGCACTGAGCCGTACTTCGGCAAAGAGCAATAAGCGGTCGCTAGCAGTTACTTTTCAATTTCGTCAAAGTATATTGCCTACATAGTCAAGAAAACGACCGAATCGCTAGTTTTTGTCCTGAAGTAGAAACCAGGACTACTGTATTTTAGTAGTGCTGGCAAATAGTTAAGAAGTTTGTTACTAGTGAGTAATTAAGATAAACGAACGGCGCTGTGTTAGAAGAACGTGCGATCGTGCGATTCGCTCGCTATAAGCATGTTAGGTGTTTCTCAAGTTTGGAGTTCAAATGGGGTTTAAGTTTTGGTTCGTTAGAGCATTAAAAGTATTTCTTGGAGTAGCAGCCTTACTTTTTATAGTTGAGTTGCTTAAACAGCATTCAGTCCAAGAAGCATTAATTTTTGCTTGTACTTGGTCTTCAATCACAACAGCAATATTCATATGTTCAAGACTTTATCAATCACGAAAAGGTGTAGAGTGCGCTTTGTGTAATGATATTCCAGAAAAAAATGATAAAAACACCTAACAAGTGACTAAGGTTATGAGCGTCCGCAATTGGCACAAACCGGAAATAGAAACACTTCAATAAACCCCATATTTATTCATAAAGGCTTTTAAAGCCTTTATGTGATCAATTTATAAACTCACCTACTAAATTTACCTAAAGCTAATCTTACTTAATTTAAGAACTCCATGAGATTTATAAATCTCGACTTGAGGGGCACAGTTTAGAGGCTTAATAAGATAAATGAATCTCGATTTATATGGCACAACAGAAGGCTTTAATAAGATCTATAAATCTCATTTTGAGTGGCATAATTTGCATGAAATTCAAACAATTCTCAAGCTGCCGTAAAATCTCATTTTAAGTGGCCCTGCCCACAAATGATCGGCGCCATATAACTTGAGAATCTCAGCCATGTAATAAGATTTCAAAACAATAACTTAGCTTGTGTTCTTTATCGGTACTGCGCCTCTTAAATTGAGAATTATTTATAGCTAAAAACTGCCCCAACACAAATTCTCATCCAGCCAAAAAGTTCTCATTCTGCCTTGCAGATTCTCATTCTGCCACTGAAGAACTCTGACTTGATTTTAATGAGCACATAATTAAGTAGATTCTGTATTCGGTAAATTAGTGGCGAACACTATACGCTAATATTTACTTAGTAAAAGTGTAGTAAATCGATTAGAAAATGGATTTTTAGGATAAAGAGAAATGAAGCCATTTAAGTGAAAGTTAAAATGCAGATATGCGAAGCTTCATTTGTAATGTTGAGTTAATTCAAATTTGGTTTGATTTAGGTTTAGTTATGGATGAAGTTACTAAACCTTTATTAAAAAAGGGAAAGTTAAACTTATTGATATTCAGTCGATTAGTTTTAGTGAACTGCCGGTATTGTTATTAATAAAGCATAGACCGAGAACATGTCTCGGCCTAAAAATTAAAGTTGAAATTACAAAGTACTAAATGTCGAGTGATAGCTGTTTGTTTTGCGTTTTCGCCAACTTCAAAGTATCACAATTAAGTATACGTTTTGAATTATTGCCATGAATGTAAACGGGCCTGAGCTTACCGGTATTAATCAACCTCATTAGTTCTACCTTTGGTATACCGGTGACTTCAGCTACGTTTGCAACGGACATCGTTTTATCTCTTATAAGTTGAGTATGTAATTTACAAAAGGTATCGAATGCTTCAGGCAAAACGTGTATGGAATGCATTAAGTCTAATGAAGGTTTGTATGTTATTGATAATTCTTTATTTTTAGCAGCTATCAGTACATCAGTTATACAGATATTATGAAGAGCCATAAAGCGACGTAGCTCAGAAAGGGGGACGTAATCTTTATTGTGGCTGAACTCGGCTAAAAAGGTATAAACACCTGATATTTCAACGCGAGTATCTGTTCTTAAGGCCTTTTTTGAATCAGTTCTTATCAATCCAACTTCGACTAAAAGAGCGATTTGTTTAAAGGTTATCCCAATTATAGAGGAGGCTGTTTGAGCTTCAAACCAAAGCTGAGTTATGGGAGCTTTTGAACGAATATACTCGCTATTATACATTTCATATAGTGTGGATAATGACCCCCATTCACATAGCAAATTCTGAACAATAATTTCAATTTTGTGAAACTCAATGTTCAACGGTAGATCTGTTGGTACACGTTTAGCCCTTTCACTTAAGAATACTCTAGCACTATCTGGGTTATTAAGAATATCAGCCGCTCTATTTAATAATGTGGAGGTAATCTCCTTTGGTGGGAAACTCGTTCGTGTATTACTATCGTCAACTATCACTTTAGCTATGAGGTATGCATCGTGGACTTGTTCAGGTGATTTTAATTGATTATTCAATGGCATATGCGTTAAGCGTAAGCCGCACAAAGGTGATGTGCAGCGGCCATTTAGAAGATTAATGGTAAATTGCAGCGGTGAATTGCAATGAGGGCATTCGGATAACAGGGCACACTCATGAATAATACAGTGTCGTAAAAATGGATTTTGCCACTGGGCCCTAAAATACCCATATTGGTTAACACAATCTGGACAAACTTGTGGCGTTAGCAATCTCGCATGTGTCCAGCACTTTATCTTTAATGATGATAAAGTGCGAGTTATAGGAATAAGGTGATCAAGGAGTCCGTTCTTTGTTGATCTACCTTTGATGATACTGGTTAGCATAGCCTTATTGAGTACGCGAGATTCTGATTGTATGCCATTTCTTTTAAGTAAACGAAGTACATAACCAATACCTGACTCCGCTTCATAGTAAGAGGGTTTTATTGGGAAACGCATTAGCATAACCCCGAATAGAACTGACTTCTAAGGTTTTTATCTTGCTCATTTAGATATGCATCTAATTGTTTTTTTGTTAAAAGTTCATAATCAAATGGATTGACAGCCCCAATTGCATATTTCTCAAAGTTTTCAAATAAGGCTTCTATAAGCTGATCATAGTTTTTTGCATTTCGTGTGTTATTACGTAAAAATAAATCGCGCATTGTACTCATGGTGTGCTCACTGTACGCAAGGTAAATACGATCAAGTAGCTCACTGTGCTCATCCTTTGTTAAATTTGGCAACCCAACTTGTTGAATGAACCAATTACAACAGGCAATCCAGTTTTTCGTTTTAGGAAGGATTGGCTTAATTTCAATGGGGCGCATTTGTCGACGAGACATCTGCTCGTCATCGTCAAATTTACCGGCGGTTCTACCAAATGTAATAAGGCGCTTAGCACTGCTTGTACCGGCGAAAATAATCGAACAACGGATCTTGTTGCTATCGATCAGATAGCAAAAATATTTAATAATTCGTTGAAACTCTATCCCATCATAACTTGAGGCAATATTCTGAATTTCATCAAGAATGATTAGCTCCACTTCTAGGCCTTTGAGAAGTGAGATAAGTTGGGCATCCAATTCAGCTGCAGTAGTGCGAGAATTTTGTGTTGTTCCGTCTAGCTCTGAAATTAAAAATCGAGTTATCTCTGCAGTACTTTTTTTAAACTCCTTAAAAGCGACATAAAAGATTGGTTTTGTCGTTTTTTCTGGCTTAGTAACAGGTAAAAACTGAGCGTGATACTGCTTTAATATATACGTCTTGCCAGCACCCGAGGCACCATAAATAAGTTGAGCTCGTTTATCCTCTGAAGGTACGTGATACATATTGTGGATTTCCGCTATCCTTTGCCATATCTTCATTTGTATGTCACATGCGAAAATTGTACTGGGCATAGTTACCATTGTTTTTCATTTCCTTCATCATCATTATAACGGGTAGAGGCCATTTCTCTGGTTTTGCTCACTATCGTATCTGCGTAGGTATCTTGTTCACCTGAGTGCGATATCTGTGATTTAAGTTCATTCACTTTATGAGATTTTTTTATTCGCTCTACAATGGATAAGTTCTCTTTCGTATTTTTATTGAAAGACGCTACCTTTGGGCCTCTGTGCTGTTTGCGTTTGGGCTTTTGCTTTACGAATTCAGTTATTTCACCGACATAGTGACCAGTAGGAGTATGGGAGAAAGTTTCTGTATATATTCCGAGTTGGGTCAGAGTTTGATTGCCATTTAGTTCAGCAAAGCTGACTGGTAGTTTAGTATCATGATGGTCAATATTATCAGCCACTATTTCCACAGGATTGTTCTCGCCAGGCAGTGTTGCTTGAACTGTTACTTTTCTGGCATCTAGGTCGTCATGAAACACATAAACAGAGGGGTTTTCACCCAGCTCCATGTCTGTTTTAGTAGCCGCGTATAGTTGTTTTAGCTCATCACTGTAATAATCTTGACCTAAACATCTGATAGTTCCACGTTGCTGTAATTTATGTGAGGCCTGGGCTCTGGACACGTGGAAGCAATGTTGTAGCTGATCATATGTGAATGAAGGCATAGGCGTATCAATAATGGACTGATTCCATTTTTTGATAGGCGTATGGCCAGCCTGTTTATGGTGTTTGTGCATGTATTCTGTCAAAAATATATTCAGTAGCTTTGTAAAATCAGATACTTTTATATCCGCACGTTTAGCTAATGGAATTGTGTCGAGTGAGTTCGGGTTAGTACGTTTACCTGAATAACTTTGAAATCCAATACTCGTCTCACCACTTTGCGTTTCAATCTTCATACCCGAAAAAAAGTGATCTCTTAATACGTTAAAAAATGACTCAATGAATGGCTTTTTAGCAGGTTGATTTGAAGGTGTATAATGAATATTTAACTCAAGTCGCTCCGCAGCCTTTTTTATCAAACGATTATTAAACCCTGGGCCATTATCCATAATCAATGTAGTCGGTTTACGTCCATTCATTGTAAGATTACTATCCGCCATAAATATTTGACGTAAAAGGTTAAGCCCACCGGCAGAGTTTTCAGGTTCAAAGCTAAGCACCACAGAGATAGGTGCGCGTGTGTAAACGTCTATTGCTACATACAAAGAAATAGGCGGTGTCGGTAGACCTGTTTTATCATCAATTAAACACATATTTAGCACAACACGGTCGCATTCAACGCGTTGCATTGCGTAATAGGTTTTTATTCGTTTACGTAGCGTTGTTAGTCGCTTATTGATTTCCGCTTGTGAAAGACCTTTAAAATTAGCAAGTTTTTCGGCATCAGTAAGCTCTTGTAACCGGCGGTAAAAGGTGCGTTGTGATGCGATTTGAATCTCATTATTTTTCAAGCTAGCTTCTTGCGCTTCTCGTTTATAGTTACTGTAATATGCGCCTTTGAAAGCAGAGTTATTACACGAATAGACGGTAGCGATGTAGTGCTGTATGAAAGCCTCAGTGGCCGCATTTAGCCGTATAGGCCTATTACGCTTCACTCCCGCAAGCGCTTCATCATTAAAATCTGATTGAACCCATACGCGCCAATGGCGACATACCGTTTTCCATTGCGGGTGTTTTGTGGCTATAGTTGCAGGATGTTGACTCTCGACTCGTTTGATGAGCTCATCATATGTCTTCTTGGTTGTAGCAGGGTATCCTTCACTAACCAGTTCTTTCAAGATAGATTGATAAACCAATCGTGATGTAACCGTTAACTTTTGATATTCTGTTAGTTCAATATGTGGATGCTGTGCGCTTCTTAATATAAAGCCTTGATCATCAATTGATTTCTCAAAGTCGTCTCGAGGTAATAGGCGCTTCTTAGTCTCTATACCATCACCGGAAAGGAGTATTGATGTACTGTCAACAAACGCAATAGATTCAACGTTACCGTACTTATTAGTCAAGTCAGTACCCGTAGCATATCCGATCATTTGAGGTGACCTCGCATCAATGTAGTAGAGGCGTTTAACGGCTTCTCCATATCGAATTTATATACATTTGATGCAATTAGTCCATAAGCCTCTGCCACTGGGTTTTTAGCTATACCCTCCAAGCATTCGATGAGTTCACCAAAGGTTAAATCTCCATCAGGCAGCATTGTTAATGGGAATGAATGCTCCGAGTAATACATTGTTATCAGATTAAGGTTCGCCATAAAGATAGTATTGAGCTTATCGACGATGATTAACCGTAAACCTATTTGTGCTTTTTTTCGGGTGTACTCATTAAAAAGATGAATTTTCGAGTGATACTCTTTATCAACCTGAGACTCATGATGAACTTCAATATATTCAGCGAAGCCAGAATGATATAGGACTAAGAAGTCGGGTGTATAGCGGTAAACTTTTTTGTCTATAGTCACTTCTATTTGCTCAGGCTGGGTGGCAAACAGCTTCACATTAGGGTCACATTCCAGTTTAAAAGCCAGGATCAGCTCCTGAAATGACTCGGGATTAAGTGCGCACTGATTTTTATGGGAGTAAAATCGTATAATAAATCGACCTCTGTGAACGTTAGCGTTCGTCTTTGTAACGGTCATAATTTTACCTCCCAAAAAATAAATGTCTTTACACTATAGATAATGGGTGATAAATTAAAAGGTTTATCTTTAGAATAGTTGTTCTTGGTAAGCATTTTTACATTATTCCTTTCGTCATAATTAGGCTTATCAATCCTTGGAGCCACTGAAAATTTTGTTTTATTTTCAAGGGTTAATCTCACTTTAAAATTCAAAAGTTAAGTTCAATGTTTTTTCTACGGGCAAATTATTTATTCTCAAAAAAAATTTATCTTTAAAGTACTGTGAAGGTTTATCGAGTTGTTTTTACCTTATCCAAACCGATTTTATGTTTGTGTTTAACGTGACGTTGTTATGTTCAAGTAAAACACCCAAAGCGTAATTAATATTTAGCGTTACTCCCAAAAGCTTAAATTTAAAATTTCACACCTAGCCCCAGCAAGGTTAATGCTTTTCAAAAGGCAGTCGCTATGATTGCAGATATCGCAAAAATAGAGAAGGTTAAACTGGTCTGACCTCTTGGTATCTTCTTTGAATCTGGTTTTAAAATTCAACAAAGTGCCAATAAAATTAATCCTGGGTTCATATATGCTTCATTATTTTTGTGTTTTTTTAAGAAAAAAGAGGGGGTGTTCTCGCTTATTAGGTTAAGGTTAATGGAGGCTTAAATTTTTTTACAAACAAGATGGAGTGATATATGAAACACAAGCCAGAGGGGTGGGTTGTTTTAACGTTTCAAACTATAGATAGCAAACCCTGCTATGTGTTGTTTTGTTCATGGAAAAATGATGATGAATGGAGAGTAAGCTCAGGTTCAATGGTTCTACCTCACTTATCACCCTGTGGGAATTATTGGATTTGGCCTCAAATATCAGGCTCTGTTTATGAGCTTCCCGTTGATGAAGAAAATGGCTATACCTTTTACACCGGCGCTGTATTAGATGAATTATTAGTAAAAGGGTATCGCGATGGCACTCAGCTAAAACGCATTGCACTTAAAGATATTATGGAAGATAAATAAGGCGATTAACGCCTTGTAATCTATCTATTATATTTTACTTTTGGGGGTCGTGAGCTCTACATAATGGAAGATATTTAGGGGCTTTGGTAGGCAAAGATGAGAATCTGTATTATGTAAATGTTGCTAGTTTTATATTAAAAGCTAATAAATGAATACATTAAAAGCTAATAAATGAATACAGTAAAAGCTAATAAATGAATACAGTAAAAGCTAATAAATGAATACAGTAAAAGCTAATAAATGAATAGAGTATAGGTATAACTAATGCGCACTCCTTTAGTAATCCAGCCTAATAAAATTTGGCTAATATCCAATGAGGTTCTGCTTGCGTTGCCGAAGGAGTTGATATTCTGGCTTCATTAATCTTTAATAAGCACAAATATTACTTCACAAAGGATTACTTATGAGAAAAGAACTCGATATTTATAAATTGCACAAACCAGATAGAACATACGATATAATTGACCTAGATATCGTATCGATGGCAGACCAAATTGCCGAAGAAAATAACCTCAGTTATAAAGAAGCAGTAATATTAGCCAAGATTGGCTTTCCAAGCGGCAAAACTAGAATAACGGATATAGTCAAAAACGGATTTAGCTGCAAAGTTGAAAAAGAAGCTTTATAGCAAGCCTACGACGTAAACTTATTTTCGAATTACCTTGTTTTGAACCATAAAGCGTATATTGCCCTAGGGAACTATCTGCAAGTTTACGGGGAATTTATACCGCTTAGGTGTGATAAAGAGCTAATTTTATTTAATCCACTCGTTTTCGAAGAAGAAGACGAATTTCTTACTGAAAAGGCTTACCTGAATGGTATTGAGGATGGCCTCAAATCCTTATCATTTAAATCAGACAAACATCTTGTTTTCAAATCATGCATTCAAGGCGGGACAGCACTTTATTGCAATGCTGAGTTTAAATCTCTGATTAATGAAAATAACTTAAGCGGACTTTCTTTTAATAGTGATTTAGTTAGCATTTTTGCTTAACAAGATAAGCGCGGAATGAATTCATTTAATAAGACCTAACCAAAACTGTCAGATTTGAACAAATAGAGTCAACCAAATCGAACAGACGCATTTGTGCCATGAGCTGCCTTTCCGATTTAACTCATTTCTGCCCCAAGACGAGTTAACGTAAATGCTCTAAGGGCAGCTTTTAGTGAAAACCAGTCATTGTAGTTCGAGCAATTTTACTTCGTATTGATATACTAATGTCATGATTAAAGTTGATTTTATGGTTGGACGATGAAAACAATAGGCAAGTTGGCTAAAGAACTTGATATAGGCGTAGAAACTATACGGTTTTATGAGCGGGAAGGCTTGATAAAACAGCCTCAAAAACCTCAAAATGGTTATCGTGTCTATGACGACTCAATCACCAAACAATTACAATTCATCTGTAAGGCCAAAGCACTTGGCTTTACTCTAAAAGAAGTGGCTTCATTGATGTCAATGGATGGCGATTGTGCCAAAGTAGAATCCCTAGGCTTGCTGAAATTGAACGTAATTCAAAATAAGATAGCTGACCTTCAACGCTTAGAAGTCGTCATAAAAGAAATGACTAATTCATGCCGCAACAATAACGATCAATCCCACTGCCCAATAATCGATTCGCTAAAATAGTATTGACTCCGTACCTACCTACGGAGTTCATACTCAAATCATTCAAATAATGTTAGACGTTAAAAATGATTAATAAGATTTTAGATAAAGTTAGCTCAGGTGGTGTTTGGCTTGCGGCTCTTAGTTGTACGGGGTGCTTCCCCGCACTCGGCTCGTTAGCATCAGCATTAGGATTAGGCTTTCTCTCTCACTTTGAGGGAATTGCTGTAAATACCTTGTTACCTATATTTGCAACTCTGGCATTGTTGGTAAATTTGTATAACTGGTATAAAAACCAAAATCATGCGAGAGGTATTCTTGGGGTTATTGGCCCTATAGCGGTTTTGTTAACCCTCTATCCACTATGGCAATACGAATGGAGCACTTATTTGTTTTATGTAGGTATTTGTTTGATGATTGTAATGTCCGTATTAGACATTGTTAAACCTTTGAAGGAGCAAACATGCAAAGTATAGAGTTAAATTCTACCATTACTTGCCCTGAGTGTGGCTTCAGTAAAACTGAAGAAATGCCAACCAACGCTTGCCAGTGGTATTATGAATGTGAATCTTGCAAAGTTCTCCTAAAGCCTTTGAAAGGCGATTGTTGCGTATATTGCTCTTATGGAACAGTGAAATGCCCGCCAATTCAAGAAGGTCAAAGTTGTTGCGATAGCTAAATGACAGTCTATTAATGGCAATGAGAAGGCATAAAAAGAAATAGTGAAATGTCAGCAATCGTATCATTGCAGCCTTTATCACTAAGTCACTCAAGGGCTGCTTTTGGCACAGAGCCGTCCTTCAGCTCTAACTCATTTTTGTCCAAAAACGAGTTTACCCGACCCTCCGCTTTTCGCTCAAATAAGACCCCGAAAAATGGCTCATATAGCTATCTAGGCCAACGCTTTCAAAAACAGAAGTATATTTCCGATAACTACCTTTGAATTCCTATAAACGGAAGTTTGCTTCCGAAATATAGCAATATTGGGTTAGAAACCGGAAGTTTACTTCCGTTTTGTACTTTAAGTTTATAAACCGGTGTTTAATGAAAGCTGGGAAGTCTAGAGGTACAAGCAAACATTGGGTTATTAAATTTAATAATTAGCTTTTAGCTAAATTTAGAAAAACTTTAAAGCTGGTAGTTTGATTATTTGAACTGACCTCTATATTTCCACCGTTTGCTTGCGCTAGAGCTTTAACTATTGCAAGCCCTAAACCAGCTCCATCGCTGTGTCGTTGGCGCGATTTATCGGGTCGATAAAAGCGGTCAAATAAATAAGGTAAATGCTCAGAAGGTATTCTCTCCCCAGTATTAATCACTGAAATACATATTTTATCAGCGGTAAATATTTCACTATTTACTGTGATTGATGAGCCTTTTGGGGCATACCTTATTGCATTGGATAGGAGGTTTGATAATAATTGGCGAAAGTGTAATTTGTCACAATAAAAACAAAGGTTTTGACCTTTTTTCTTAAATGTAATCAATGAGTCTTCAGCCAAAGCATCAAAGTACTCAAATAATGCTTCAATTTCATCATGGCTTTTTAGAGTATTTTGAACGGGTTTAACCAGTCCATTCTGAGTTTTTGCAAGCCAAAGCATATCACTAACCATCTTAGTTAGTCGTTCCAGCTCTTCTAGATTAGAAAACAATAATTCTTGATACTCTAACAACTGTCTTTTTTTAGATAAACCAACCTGTGTTTGAGTGATTATATTTGTTAGTGGAGTACGTAACTCATGCGCAATATCACTAGAGAAATTTGATAAACGAATAAATTCACCTTGGAGCCTGTCGAGCATCGAGTTAAACGACTGCACCATATTAACAAGCTCAATAGGCACTTTATTTTCATCAAGCCTTACATCCATCTTATTAGTTTGGATGTCATGCATTTTCTGACTCAAACCTCGTAAAGGGTTCAATCCTTGATGTATAGCAAACCAAGCCACCAATAAAATGAGTACCGCAGAGCCAAACATAATAGCCCAAAGACTTTGTTGAAATTGATTGAGAAAGTGTAAATGAAAGCTCATGTCTATCGCTGTAGTAATTTTGTATTGCTGTTGCCCAGTACTTAAATTACTCACCAGAGCTCGGTAGGTGTGGGTATCATTTTGCCATGAGGTAATGTTGTTACGGTTAAAGCCAGCTGAAGCATTAGCACTCATTACAAAATCACTAAAATCTCGTTCAGAACTTTGAAAAATGAGCTCTCCTTTTGCGGTATTTACCTGATAGTAAACACCGTGATGACCCGCTACAGCGTTAGATAATTCATTTTTAAGTTTCAGGTTTGATTTATACTGTTGTCTTAAAACTAATTCAATAGATTGATTAATAACATGCAGTTCACTACTATCTTGCTGGAAAAAATGATGTTTTATCGAACTATTTATTAAGGTGGCAACTAAAGTTAAGCACGCAATAACGGTTACAGCGACAAACAACACAACACGCATCGTAAGTGATAAAGGCCGTGACTTAATAGCCATCAGTTTCAACCTCTAATTTATAGCCCATACCACGAACCGTATGAATTAATTTAACAGTAAAGTCATCATCAACTTTTGCTCTTAGCCTACGAATGGCAACATCAATCACATTGGTGTCGCTATCAAAATTCATATCCCATACTTGAGAAGCAATTAACGAACGTGGCAGTACTTCACCTTCGCGCCGTAACAATAGTTCAAGTAAGCTAAACTCTTTATTACTCAATAAAATACGCTTGCCTGCACGTTGTATTTTTCGCTTTGGAATATCCATTTCTAAATCAGCAACTATCAGTATATCGTCAACTGTTTGTACTACACCACGGCGAATAAGAGTGCGTACTCTTGCTAAAACTTCAGCAAAAGCAAAAGGCTTTATTAAATAGTCATCAGCACCAAGTTCGAGCCCCTTTACTCTATCGTCTATACTATCGCGAGCAGATAAAAATAGTACTGGGGTTTTGTTATCTGCTTCACGTAGCGACTGTAAAATTTTCCAACCGGATACGTCAGGTAACATGACATCAAGTATTATTACATCAAATAAGTCGGTCATTGCTAGGTGATGACCGTCAAGTCCATTGCGCGCCAAAGAAACCTGAAAACCAGCTTCACTTAGTCCCTGTTTTAAATAATCTCCTGTCTTTGATTCATCTTCAACAACTAATAAGCGCATACAATTCCTTCATTAAAGTCCTAACAACTACCTCTGCAAATATTATGCAGTATCTGTCACTACAGCAACATGACACCAACATTACAACTTTGTAATGTTCGCGTCATGTTTAAGACAGGTCTATTTTCTATACTCAATACATATTCTGGTATGAAGGAGTAAGGAAATGGGGTTTAAAAAGTCATCACAACAGGTTAGCACACCACGAAGACGATTTGTTCAAGGCTTAATTGCAGGAGGTGTACTTGCTGCTTTTCCGAGTGTATTACATGCTGCATCATCTTTAGTAGCAGGAACAATAACAGGCACTGTGCCCGAACTTAGCGGCAAAGTAATTGATCTGGTTATAGATGAATCGCCGGTTAACTTTACTGGCGTAGTACGTATGGCGACAACTATCAATGGCTCTATACCCGCCCCTACCTTGCGCCTCAAAGAAGGCGATGACGTTACTATTAGAGTAACAAATAAGTTATCAGTACCGAGTTCAATTCATTGGCATGGCATTATTTTACCGTATCAAATGGATGGCGTACCTGGTATCAGTTTTAAAGGCATTATGCCTGGCGAAACCTTTGTTTATAAATTTAAATTACAACAAAGCGGTACATATTGGTATCACTCACATAGTGGCTTTCAAGAAATGACTGGCATGTACGGTGTATTAATTATTGAACCGCGAGAAAAAGATATTATTAGTGCAGATAACGAGCATGTTATTCAATTATCTGATTGGACTGATGATGACCCAATGGCGCTGTTCCGCAAATTAAAAATACAGAGTGATGTATTTAACTTCAATCAGCCCACTGTTCCAGAATTTTTTGATGACGTTTCAAATAGCGGTGTTTCGAATGCTTTGCAACGCCGCAAAATGTGGAATCAAATGAGAATGAATCCTACAGATTTAGCTGACTTATCTGCATCAGCAATGACCTTTTTAATGAACGGTAGTACGCCAATGTCAAATTGGCGAGGAATGTTTAAAGTTGGAGAAAAAGTAAGACTTAGGTTTATTAATGGCTCAAGCAATACTTTTTTTGACGTTCGTATTCCCGAACTAAAACTAACAGTTGTACAAGCTGATGGGCAAAACGTTGAACCAGTGACAGTTGATGAATTTAGATTCGGCCCTGGTGAGACCTACGACGTAATTGTTGAGCCTAAAAATGATGCCTATACGATTTTTGCTCAAAGTATGGATCGCTCTGGTTACGCAAAAGGAACTTTATCAAGCTCGCCTAATATTGATGCGCCAGTACCTGCACTTGACCCTGTTGAATGGTTAACGATGACCGATATGATGGGCAATATGACCCACGGCGGTGAGCATTCTGCAATGGCAGGTATGGCTGGCATGTCAGGTATGAACTCTAAAGAAATGGATCATAGCGCTATGGAGCACGGTGCAATGGCGATGGATCATAGCAAACATGGTATGTCTGAAAACCCATTGGCAGTTGCCAGCCCTAAAGTGCGTCATGCCAAAACGGAGTATGGAGCTTCAGTTGATATGCGCGTTGATATGCCTAGAACAAATCTTGATGATCCTGGTATTGGTTTACGTAAAAATGGTCGCCGTGTTTTAACACTTGCAGATTTACACTCACTTGAAGGGATCACTAACCAGCAAGAGCCAGAAGCTGAAATTGAGTTGCATTTAACCGGAAATATGGAACGTTATAGCTGGTCATTTGATGGCTTAGAATTTGGTAAAAGCACGCCAGTGCATATGAAGCATAACCAACGTTTAAGAGTTATTTTACAAAACGATACCATGATGACGCACCCTATGCATCTGCATGGTATGTGGAGTGATTTAGAAAACGAGCAAGGTGATGTGCAAGTGCGACGTCATACAATACCTGTTCAACCCGCACAAAGAATCAGCTTTTTAACCACCCCTCACGATGTAGGGCGCTGGGCTTGGCATTGCCATTTATTATTCCATATGGATGCCGGCATGTTTAGAGAGGTAGTCGTATCATGAAACAATTAAAACTATCTAAATCATTTAGTTTATTAATGTTAACTGGGGCTTCATTAATTAGTTTCCCTTTATTAGCGCAAAGTGAAATGGCACAAATGAATAGCGCTAAGATGCAACCACAAGGAGGAAGTGCACCTAAAGATGCAAGAGACCCCCATGCTTACTCTGCGGGAACAACTTTAACAGAAGGCCCATATGCGCTTGAGGGCAATGAGCGATTAACACTCGCTGATGAGCATCCATTTTACGCATTACTAGGCGATCGTCTTGAATATAACGAGCAAGCAAACGCAGGTGTATTTGACTTACAAGCATGGTACGGCACTACCTTTGATCGATTGGTAATTAAAACCGAGGGTGATTTCAGCGAAGGAAGTATTGAAGAAAACCAAACCGATATTTTATGGGGTCATGCCGTATCAGCATATTGGGATACTCAAGCAGGTGTTCATCTTGATTACAATAAAGAAGGTGAAAATCGGCAATGGTTGGCTTTTGGCTTACAAGGTTTAGCCCCTTATTGGTTTGAACTTGATATGACAGCATACGTAGGTGAGCGAGGCAATACCGCATTTACGTTAGAGGCAGAGTACGAACTACTACTCACGCAAAAGCTAATTATACAACCGCGAGCCGAAATTACACTTTATGGCAAAAACGATAAACAAAACGAGCTTGGAAGTGGCCTATCAAGCAGCGCGATTGGCTTTAGGGTTCGTTATGAATTTACACGCCAGTTTGCGCCCTATATTGGCGTTGAATGGAGCAATAAATTTGGCAATACCGCCGACTATGCCACATCAAGTGGACAAAGTAGCAACAATACTGCATTTGTTGCGGGTATTAAATTTTGGTTTTAATCATTTTAAATAAGAGGTAATTATGAAGTTTTTTAACTCTGCAGTAGCCATTTTAGGTTTAGTGCTTACATTTTCCGCATCAGCGCATATATCACTCAAGCAATCAATACCTGCACAAGAAGCCATGTTAATGCAAGGACCAGAGGAACTTTCGTTAATTTTTAGTGGTGAAGTAAGGCTAGCAAAAGTCATCATCAAAGATGAAAAAAATAAAACAATAAACTTTGATTTCAAACCCAGCGCCACCCCAAGCACAGACTTTAATTGGTCATTACCGAGCCTAGCCCAAGGCACTTACACGGTTAAATGGACAGCACTGGGTGGTGATGGACATAAAATGACTGGCACGTTTAGATTTATGGTACATAAAAATGAATCGCATAAGATGATGCAAGAACAATCTAATACCCACAGCAAACATAATCATTAAGTAGCAACATCATGCAATTAAGTGAATGGTCAGTGCTCTTACTATTATTAAAACTAGCAAGCTATATAGCAATTGTAGGGCTTGCGGGCACTTTATTAATGCGCTTTATGTGTGGCAACAGCAATGTTGCAGAGCATCACTTAATTAGCTTTCATCAGTTCTTAAAACGTTGGCAAATTACGTGTGTAGTTACAGGTAGTATTGCTGCACTTTTACAAGTACCTATAGAAGCTGGAGCAATGGCTGAATCAGGCTTTATGGGAATGTTTGACCCCTTTATGCTTGAAATTGTTTGGCAATCAGTCATAGGTGACCAAGCAAGGTTTAGAATACCAGCGCTTATTATTGCTCTAATTAGCGCATGTATGTGGAATGTGGAATCAGATGATAACGTAGCAGGTTATAAAAACGGTGCCGTTATACTCATCATGCTTGGGTTTATCGCTTATAGCTTCACTTTTACTGGGCACAGTGCAAACGAAAATGGGTTAGTGAAAAGTATTTTAACCTTTCACCTTATTGCCATTGCGAGCTGGTTAGGGTCATTGTGGCCGCTTTACAAAAGCTGCACTTTACTACCTACCAGTGAAGTAAAGCGGTTAATGCATTACTTTGGTCAACTCGCTATTGTTATTGTATTTGTACTACTTATTTCGGGCTTAACTCTGCTCCTGCGGTACCTAGAGTCATTTTCTGCATTGTTTACATCAGATTATGGGCAACTAATTTTATTAAAGCTGTTACTCGTCAGCGCGATGCTGTTCCTAGGTGCATGGCATAAGCTTTTTTTAGTCCCGCAAATCACTCAACAACACCATATAAGTATATTAAAACGCTCGATTACTGTTGAAATAGTAATTGCCCTGTTTGTACTTATTACAACAAGTGTATTTACCACACTTGTTGGTCCGCCTATTTAACGATTAATAAAAAGGGAAACGTATGTTAATTAAATCCTTTAATTTAAAAATTTTATTGCTACTAATTTTTAGCACTGTTAGTTCTTTTACTGTTAGTGCACATGACGATGAAAAATATTCAAAAAAAGGCAAGGCCTTTGTCAATGTTGATAGCGAGGCTGCAAAAACAGTCAGCCTATTTCATGCATCTCTAAAACAAGGCAATCGCGAAGCTGCACGTAAATTACTGGCCGACGATGTCATCATTTTTGAAGGCGGAAGTGTTGAGCGTTCTGCAGATGAATACGCGAAACATCATATGATAGCGGATATGAAATTCTTAAGTGCTGTTAATAGTGAACTACTAGAGCATCAAGTTTACACAAATGGAGACATAGCTTACTCAATTTCAAGAAGTAAAACTCAAGGAAAGTACAAAGGAAAAGATATTAAGTCTATGGGAATGGAATCAATCACATTAAAAAACACCGATACAGGTTGGAAAATCACTCATATTCATTGGTCAAATTAAGGAGTTAACAATGCGAGTAATCTACATTACCTCAGCGTTATTTTTATCATTAACTATGTCATTTTCGGCGATAAGTATCGAAAAACAACATAAAGCATTAATAACTTATGAGAATTCAGAAAAACCTAAAATTGAGCTTACCGTTTATAAAAGTAAAAATTGTGGATGTTGTAATAAGTGGATTGCTCATTTGAGCGAAAACAATATTCAAACAAAAGCAATTAACGTCAATGACATGGGGACGATTAAATCTCAGTATCAAATAAAACCAAATATGCGGTCATGCCATACAGCCGTTTCAGCCGATGGATTTGTATTTGAAGGTCATGTTCCCGCCAAACATATAAAACAGTTTTTAGCTGAACAACATCCTGAAAAGACGATAGGGCTCTCTGTTCCCTCTATGCCTGCTGGTACGCCAGGTATGGAAATGGGCGATCGCTTTTATAAATATAATATTGAAATGCTTACGCACGATTTACAGCAGAATACTTATAAGCATATTAGCAAATACGCTGAGCAGTTTTAACACTTATGGCACAACTCTTGATGTAATATTAAACATTGATTCAATGATTAAATATATAGTGGGTTTACGCCTAATAACCTGTAAGAATTACCCATTGGTATAAATGATATACAAAGTAAATGATATACAAAGTAAATGATAGAAAGGAGCCATCTAATGTCGCAGTATTTAAAGTTTTTCTTAATGATAGCCACATCAACATTAGTCATGTTTGTACTGATGTATTTGAATACTTATCAGCTAAGTCATGTTTTTTTTAGTGAAACTCGTACTTATATGGCGCTTTATATGGGAGCCATGATGGCAGTGATAATGCTACTTTTCATGCTCAATATGTATAAAGATAAAAAGAAAAATATAACAGTACTCATTGCTAGTGTTACCGTATTTGCGGGAAGTTTATTTTTAGTTCGATCACAAGCGACTGTTGATGATAGCTCATGGATGTCGGCGATGATCCCACATCATTCAATTGCAATACTCACCAGTGAAAGGGCAAAAATCAAAGATAAGCGAGTCCAAGAGCTTGCAACAAATATTATTGAGGCACAGCGTCGTGAGATTAAAGAAATGCAGTGGTTACTAAAGGATATAGAGAAAAATGGCCTAGCAGAAACTCAGGAGCAAGCACAATCTAGGACCGTACCGGATTTTAATGCTAAGTAAAATTTTATACCAATACATAAAATGGAGCTAAACATGAGTAAATCAGCCCAACTTTTTAGAATGGCCACAGATGAGCATATTTGTCCGTTTGGTTTAAAATCAAAAGACCTACTAGAGCGAGAGGGATATACAGTTGATGATCAGCTATTAACTTCTCGAGAGCAAACAGATGAATTTAAAAAACAACACAGTGTAGAAACTACACCTCAAACATTTATTGATAATAAACGTATAGGTGGCTATGACGACTTACGCGATTACTTTGATAAGCCAAAAGCTGGGCAAGAAGGTACAACTTACACGCCCGTGATTGCGATTTTTTCGGTTAGTTTTTTGCTTAGTGTGGCATTTAGTTTTGCAGCGAATAATAGCTTATTATCAATGCAAACCGCTGAACTGTTTGTAGCCCTAACAATGGCAGTGTTAGCAATACAAAAGCTTCAAGACTTATTTAGCTTTACTAATTCATTTATAACCTATGACTTAGTCGCTATGAAAGTAGTCAGGTACGCCTATGTTTACCCATTTTTAGAAGCATTTGTTGGCATTGGAATGATAGCCGGATTACCAGCCTATATTATTGCCCCTATTTCATTGTTCATAGGTGGGGTTGGTGCTGTTTCAGTGATAAAAGCAGTCTATATAGATAAACGAGAGTTAAAATGTGCGTGTGTAGGCGGTGACAGTAACGTACCACTAGGGTTTATCTCCCTAACAGAAAACCTGTTTATGATCGCTGCCGGTATTTGGATGTTTGTTAAGTAAACAACAGCTTTAATTTAAAAACATGATGATGTACTAGTGTGATTACCAAGGGATTATGTCGCTCTAATTACCGAGCGACTTTGTCGTAAATAGCATATCAGCTGTACTAGCTCATATCAGATCTTACAGTTTAAGTGAATAAGTTTAGACTTCATCAGGCAGACTGCTATGAGCGAGAAGCAGACGTCCATACAAACTCGTTTTTGGACATAAATACGTTAGAGTATCTAATCAGTAACGTCCTTTGTTGAAGCGTTTGTTAGGATTCTCTTCGACTAGGGTGAACTTTTTCTTTCAATATAGTAGTCAATTGCGCAAGGTTTAACGGCTCATAAGACAAAGTTTGTCTTATTAGTTCAAATGCACTTAACATTCTTTTATGACCGTCAATTGAAGGGCAATGACTATTGAAGCTCCGACCACTAAACTCTTGAAATCTTTCCAATTCGTTAACTAGAAACATTGCTGTTCCCATATACTCAGTTTCATTATTACCATCAAAACCAATGAATTTGGGGTCTTTACCAAAATAAGGAACGTCAGATTCTAGTTTGGCTTTTTCTTCTTCGTTCAGCTTGCTATAGGCGTGTTCTATAAAGCTCCACATATCTAAAATATCAACAACCTCTTTAACAATTTCAGGATCGTCCGACTCTTCAAATGGAATGCCACTGTATTTCCATTTTACGCCCCATAGTTGATCACTGAAAATAGCTGATTTAATAAAATCTGGTTCTATTTCACCTTTAACATCTAATTTTTCATAAAGCTCGCTAAGCATTAAAACAATTAATTTTTCGCCGTCTGATAATTTCATAGTTTTTCCTTTACTTTTTCCTTAAGCCCGTTCTTTTTTTTCATCGGAAAGCTGTTTAACAAAGGGCATAAAGTTTTGAATTTTGTAGTAGATACTTTTGCCATAATTTTTTTTGTCTTCAAAATTAATTGCTTCAGACAATGATTCAATGTCATCTTTTAAATCATTACAAAGTTCTTTTGCTTTGTTCTCAAAAAAATCAGTGAAATGACCGCTTTGTTCAAAAATGAAACTAGCATACACCTCAACTTCTTTTGCAATATCAGCGCAGTTAACTCCCTTGAGAAGTTTGGCATTACATGAAGGACCGACTTTTGACACAACAGATAAAACACGCTTTGTTTCGGAGTGAACTTGCGATACTTCAACCATTTTTCTACGGCTTATAAGTTCATCACGAAGCTTTTCTGCTTTACTGGCTGCGTTTACCGATTTCTTAGCTTCGACAAATGCCCATACAGCACCACCTATTGAAGCGATAGATCCGATTATTGAAATGACACTTTCCATGCTCAAAATTTGACACCTTTCTCCGTGAAGCCTAACGGCGTATTACCGAAAATTCCCGTTAACACTCAATGTGTCAATTTCCAGAATTATCAAAATACGATTTTTATTAATTTAATTATTAATAACTTACACATAGCCTAAAGGAATTACAATTTTTTTAGACTCTCCTATAACCGAGAATTTACTTATTCGAGAATGGGTAAAAGTACATTACGAAAACACGCATAAAAAATAGCTTTGAAATTAACAACTTAAATTTTATGAAAATTTTAACGAGAAGCTAATTATATTACATAACAAGAATTGATTATTTATTCATTCATTAATACTTTGAATACCTGCTTCGCTCAAAGCTGTCCTTAGAGTATTTACGTTAACTCGTCTTGGGGCAAAAACGAGTTGGACTGCCGAGCTTTCATTAGATACCTACTTATAATCTTAAAGTACAAAACGGAAGTAAACTTCCGGTTTCTAACCCAATATTGCTATATTTCGGAAGCAAACTTCCGTTTATAGGGATTCAAAGGTAGTTATCGGAAATATACTTCTGTTTTTTGAAAGCGTTAACCTAGATAGCTATATGAGCCATTTTTTGGGTCTTATTTGAGCGAAAAGCAGACATTGACCGTTAATCGTTTCAACGACGGCAATTAGCCATACGTTGCATGTTTGCTCCCTTACTGGTTTTACGATATCCAAAACCGACATAACGACCATTAAGCAAATACCAAAGTAAAATAGGTATGTGCTCCAATCATATAGCCAAAGAGGATAAAGCGTTAATAGCACTGCTACAGGCCCTAGAATGCTGAAGACAGCTCTGGTATGGTTTTTATTTTTGTGCCAGTTGTATAAGTTTACCAATAGTTCCAAAGATGCAAAAATAGGTAAAAGCGTATTTACAGCTATTCCTTCGAAGTGAGAGAAGAAGCCTAGTCCTAATGCCGATGCAAGTGACCTTAATGCAGGGAGGCAGGCCGTGCCGCTAGCCAAACGCCACTAGAGCCTACTCTGTCTAATATTTTATTTATCATTTGAAAGTCTATTGGTTGATATTACCATCATTCTAAACTCCGTATACAAGTACGGAGTCAATCATTTTAATGAGTCAATTATGGGGCAATGTGTTGGATCTTCGTTTTGCATACAGGTATTTGTCATACCCACAATTACTTTCTCTAAACGTTGAAGGTCATTAATTTTGTCTCGAATGATTGCTAACTTTTGTCGGTTTAATAGCTCAACTTGAGCGCAGTTGCTGTCCATAGACATTAGCGATTTTATTTCTCTTAACGTAAAGCCGAGCGCTTTGGCTTTTGTGATAAACCTAAGTTGTCCTGCTATTGATTCGTCATATTGTCTATAACCAGATATTGGTTTTTCAGGTTGTGTAATCAGTCCTTCTCGTTCATAAAAACGAATGGTTTCTACATTTAAATTTAATGATTGTGCTAATTTGCCAATGGTTTTCATTATTGCCTTTGTGAATACTACTAATCTAAAGTTATATTTAGTTCAACTATCTAATGACTTGATAATGCCACAGACTTCAATTGTACCGTCAGACCCGCAAGAGCTTGCCATTAGTTTTAACTCTTTTTTGAGTGCATTCAATTCCTTCATTCGTTGATTAACTAAAGTTAGTTGCCGATCAATTAATGCATTTACACTAGAGCAACTCTCCTCTGGCTTGTTTTTTAATTCAATGAGTCGCTTAATATCATTAAGCGGAATATCTAAACTTCGACAATGCTTTACGAACTCTAGCTCTTTAAATGCCTTATTAGAATACAACCTGAAATTCCCTTCAGTGCGATCAGGATCTGACAGCAAGCCCTCCTTTTCATAATATCGGATGGTTTGTACTGAATACCCCGATGTTTTCGATAACTCACCAATTTTCATAAAATTTCCAAATAAACTTGACCCTATAGTCACTATAGGATTTATAGTTAGAGCATACAAGTTAATCGGAGATGAAAATGAGCGATTGTGGGTGTGAAGTTGAGCTAAAAGATAACCAGCAAAAAACGGTGCTTTATTGGCTTCTGGCTATCAATGCCTCGATGTTTGTTTTTGAAATTGGCTTTGGTTGGTTATCAGAATCAACGGCTTTAATTGCAGATTCGTTAGACATGCTAGCGGATGCAATCGTCTATGCAATTGCACTATACGCGGTGGGAAAGTCAATCCAACATAAGGCTAATGCTGCTTTAGTGAGTGGCTATTTCCAACTGGGGTTAGGCGTGCTAATTCTAATGGATATTGCTAGAAGGCTGTATGGTGAAAGTGAGCCTCACTCTTGGTTTATGATTGGCGTAGGCATGGTTGCTTTAGTTGCAAATGTGATTTGTCTCATCCTTATTCGAAAGCACAACAACGATGAAGTACATATGAGAGCTAGCTGGATATTTTCAGCGAATGATGTAATTGCAAATCTTGGTGTCGTTATCGCAGGCATACTCGTTATGGTGCTGAAACAGCGTTGGCCTGATATCGTCATTGGTAGCATCATTTCAATGTTAATTCTTCGAGGCGCTTACCGAATACTAAGCGATGCTAAACAAGAATTAGCTGTTGCTGAGAAAACACGTTAAACACCAAATGAAGATAAACAATCAACCTTTGGTTGTTCAAAGTAAGGAAACATCAATGAATAGCAAATATCTAGAAAAAACCAAGATAGTAAATTTTGAACACTCTACAATTCAATCATTAATTTCTGAGCGTAATTGGCAAGAACTCGATGACTTCAACAAAATTGGTGCAGCCTACCAATTTGTTAAAGATGAAATATTATTTGGTTACAATGAGAGTGATGATATTTCAGCAAGCAGTGTTTTAGCCGATGGTTACGGACAATGCAATACCAAGGGTAACTTGCTGATGGCTTTGTTACGAGGATTAGGTATTCAATGTCGTTTTCACGGCTTTACTATTGAGCAGCGATTACAAAAAGGAGCTATTCCAACTTATGTATTTTGGTTAGCACCTAAATATATCATTCATAGTTGGATTGAAGTTTATTTCAAGGATCGTTGGATAAACTTAGAAGGCTTTATATTAGATGAACAATATTTAAGTTCACTACAGCACAAATTTAGTCAAATAAAAAACGAATTTTGTGGTTATGGTGTTGCAACAAAGTGTTTCTCTTCGCCAGATACAGATTGGCGTGGTCAAGATACCTATATACAAAAAGAAGGTATTCATGATGATTTTGGTGTTTATAATTCCCCTGATGAGTTTTATCTCGAAAAAGGAACTAACTTATCAGGAATCAAACGTTGGATGTATCAACGAGTGATCCGTCACTTTATCAATTTTAACGTAGTCAATGTAAGAAATTTAAAAGTTCTTGAGGTGGAAAATGCACAATCATAGCCATAGCCATTCGCATGGAAAAGACGACCGTATAGGTTGGACATTTTTCCTTAATGTTTCATTTACTATTATCGAATTTATTGGTGGTTGGCTAACCAACAGTACCGCTATTATGGCTGATGCTGTACATGACCTGGGTGACAGTTTATCTATAGGATTCGCTTGGATACTGAGTCGTTTCTCGGATAAAGAAGCATCCGATAGATTTAGCTATGGCTATCGTCGTCTTACCCTGTTTGGCGCATTAATTAACAGTATTGTATTAGTTATTGGTTCTGTCTGGGTGCTATTTGAAGCAATACCAAGATTATCTAATCCTGAAATGCCAATGGCTGAAGGAATGTTGGGTCTTGCATTACTTGGGGTTGCTGTTAATGGGTATGCAGTATTTAAACTAAAAGCGGGTAAAACGCTGAACGAAAAAGTACTTACGTGGCATTTGCTTGAAGACGTACTTGGCTGGGTTGCAGTCCTAATTGTTTCTATCGTGCTGCTTTTTGTAGATCTACCAATATTAGATCCTTTGCTTTCTATAGGCTTTACACTGTTTATATTGTTTAACGTTTTGAAAAACCTGAAAACAACATTGGCACTATTTCTTCAAGCTACACCTGATGAAGAAGTGCAGAATAATATTGAAAAAGCGATAAAGGCTATACCTGAAATTAATGGGATTCATCATATGCACTTTTGGTCATTAGACGGGGAAAGTCACGTATTAACTGCTCACCTAGAGTTAGCCCATAACTTTGAGGTTGATAAATTAATTAGGCTAAAACAACAAGTGGCTAAGGAACTTTCTTCTTATAATTTATCTCATACAACCATTGAGTTTGAGTTTCCTCAAGAAACTTGCCGTGACGAGCATGAAAAACATGCGCATGGCTAGTTTAGAAAACCTTTTTTTGATATTATAATTTTTCATATTTAAGTAGGTGTTTATTTTGAAATTCAATGTTGCGTTAAAAATACTATTAGTCGTTTCGATTGTTTTGCAATCGTTAACTGCTGTTGTATCCGCAACACCTGAGAATCACCAAATAGATATAGAGCACCTTCAAATTCAACATGATCATGCAGATGATCGAAATGTCTCAAATGATAATGTAGGTGATGAGCAGCATAATGAAAAAGATTGTCATCACTGCGGACATTGCAGTGGCAGCCACTTATCTTGGATTTTAGTCAGTAATTCAAATACCACGGGCAAACTAAACATTATCAATAAAACGCCTTATCAAATTGATCAAACAAGTACCTTTCTTGAAGCGATACTTCGTCCGCCTATTTCTTAATTAGATTAATTTTTAATGACCTATTTATCCTTTAATAATGGATAAAGGTTTCGTGTTTATTAATTTTAAAATTAAGAATTTTTATGTATATATATTTAAAAAATGCAGGTTTAGTCCTGTCTTTATGTATGGCTGTGAGTTTTTCAGTTGCCACTTATGCCAAACAGAAAAGTATTTCATGGCTAGATAGTCAAATAAATAAAGATCCCGAAGTTGTTGCGGCTAAAGAGTTACTTAATGCAAGTAATCATAGAGCCAAGAGCTTAACTAAAGCCGTATATAACCCAGAGCTTGAAGCAAGCTATGAAAAAGAGGGTGATTTTGATAATTATTCTATTGGCATCAGTCAAACGATTGATTTTTGGGATAAGCAATCAGCAAATAAAAGCATTGGTGAAATTGGTGTTTATGCAAACCAGCAACAATTGTTATCTCTACTCGATTCTAAAAAGGCTAACGCTTTAACTGCAATAGTTAATTGGCAAGCAGCAAAAAAGGTGGCTCAGTTACTTTCAGTAAGAGAAAATCAATTACAAACGCTCGTTGGAATTATTGAAGATAAGCGAAAAGCAGGACTTTTAGAGCCACTTGACGCTGAACTGGTTTATTTAAACTTGTCCCAAGTTTTCAGTGAAATATCTGAGTCGCAAATTGCTTTGAAAAATGCAGAGGTAAATGTTCAGGAGTTATTGCCTGATTGGACGCCTAATACTACCAATTTGTTTTCATTTACTTTTGGAGCAACAAACTATTCATTTAACTCTCAGTGGGTTGAGGAACATCCAAAAGTTAAACTCGCTAGAGCGCAATGGAAGATAAAACAATCTAAAGCTCAACTAACCACTATGGAATCTAAAGCCAATCCAACCATTGGAGTTAACGCAGGGAAAAGTGGAGATGAAGACTTGATTGGCGTGACTTTCTCAATGCCTTTAAATATCAGAAATAACTATTCAGATACTGTTAAAGCCGCTTATTCAGAAGCAATTGCAGCAGAGGCTAACTTTCGGTCGGTTTATCGAAAGCAGTCATTTGAAGCAAAAGCTAATTATGAATCGCTTATTGTCAGTAAAAAATATTATGAGCAATGGCAAAAACTGACAAAAGGCAGATTAGATAGCAGCGAAAACTTATTAAATAAGCGCTGGGAAGCTGGTGACATTAATACTTCTGACTACTTACTTGCATTAAATCAACGTGCGGAAGGGCTTCATGCAGGAATACGTTTGGAAAATCAATTCAAGCTTGCAGAAATATCCTTCATTTTAAGTATGGGTCAGTTATCCAAATTTGAGATTTGAGCGCTTTGTTTTTTCAGTAGCGAAAAACGAAATCTTAAATTTATTAAAAATATAGGTTACAAAAATGAATACAGTAATTAGTAAAAAATTTTTAGCCGTAGTAATTAGCTGCCTGTTAGTTGGGTTTACTACAAATCATGATGCTTTTGCACAGTCGTCAGATGGAACTGGTTCTGTCACAAACGTTTCGAAACAAGAAGAAAAAGAACATCAAGATGAGCATGAACACGAAAAGGGACATGAAGAAGATAAAGGTGACCATGACGAGCACGGCCATGAAGGTGGTAATAAAGAGGGAGAAGAAGGACATGAAGAAGGTATCACTATTGATCCAAAGAAGATGTCGCTTGCTAACATTAAAGTGGAAAGTGTTAAGCCTGAATATCAATTTAGCTCCGTATATGCACCTGGCGAAATAAAAGCTAATGGCTATAAAAGTTATGTGGTATCACCACGTACAGAGTCAGTCATTATCAGTCGCCATGCAGCGCTTGGCGAGTATGTAGAAATAGGTCAGAAGTTAGTTACATTATTTAGTGAAGCAATGGCACAAGCACAAGCTGACTATTTAATCGCTTCAACCGAATGGCAACGTGTAAAAAAGCTGGGTAATAAGACGGTGAGTGAAAGTCGATTATTACAAGCTGAAACAACATACAATGCGAGCTATGGCAAGCTCATTGCTTTAGGGTTAACTGAAAAAGCAATAAATGGTATTTCTAACAAAGACATTAAAGCATTTGGACAATATGCATTAACGGCGCACCGTGAAGGTGTCGTGCTTCAAGACGACTTTATCCAAGGGCAACGTGTTGATGCTGGGGATTCAGTCATGTTGTTAGCTGATGAAAAACAACTATGGGTTGAAGCAAAAGTTTCTCCAAATAAAAAGCTAAATTTATCAATTGATTCTCCTGCGGTACTTAAATTAGAAGGCCAGAGTTACAATGCCAAAGTTATCCAAGAAGCCCATACAATTGATCCCGTAACTCGTACAAGAATTATTAGATTGGGGGTACAGAATGCTGATGATAACCTTCATTCAGGTATGTTTGTAAAAGTTTACTTTCAGTTTGCCACAAAGCAGAAAGTGATGGCTGTGCCAGAAGAAGCATTGATCCGCAGCGCAGATGGTGATTGGACCGTATTTGTCGAAGACCACCCTGGAGAATTTAAAGCTGTAGAAGTAGAACTAGGCCGAGCCTTAGGTGATTTTAGGGAAATCATTGGCCTTGATAGTGGGACGCGAATTGTAACCAAAGGCGCATTTTTTGTTGCTTCTGAAATCGCTAAAGGCGGATTTGATCCGCATAACCACTAAGGAGCAAGACTATGTTTAATAAAATAATAGATTGGTCTGTTAATAATAGACTCCTGATTTTGATTGCGCTGTTTGCCACAATTGTCGGCGCAATTATGGTTATACCAAAACTAAATTTAGATGCCTTTCCTGATGTTACTAATGTTCAAGTTGCTGTAAATACTGAAGCGCCAGGACTAGCTGCTGAAGAAGTTGAACAACTCATTACGTACCCCATTGAAGCGGTCATGTATGCCTTACCTGATGTAGAACAAGTGCGCTCAATTTCTAAAACAGGCTTGTCTGGCGTCACGGTTGTTTTCAAAGAAGGCACCGACATTTACTTTGCAAGACAACTTGTATTTGAGCGTCTTCAAGCCGCAAAAGAACTGATACCAGAAGGTGTCGGCACACCCGAAATGGGGCCAAACACCTCAGGGCTAGGCCAAGTATTTCAGTACCTTCTTATTTCAGATAAAGATGCAGGCTATGATGCTATGGCACTCAGGAGTCTCAATGATTGGGTAGTAAAATTACTCGTTATGCCTGTCGATGGTGTTACTGATGTACTCTCCTTTGGAGGTATTGTTAGGCAGTACCAAGTAAATGTAGATCCATCTAAGCTTCTTTCTTATAACCTAACGCAAGAAGACGTTGTTGGTGCCCTAGATAACAACAATGCCAATGTTGGCGGATGGTATATGAACCGTGGGCAAGAGCAGCTTGTTATTAGAGGTGCAGGTTGGTTTGAAAGTGGTGACGCTGGTATTAGTAATATCAAACAAGTTCCCGTCAAAACAGTTGATGGGACAGTTGTGACGGTTTCGGATATTGCTAAAGTTGAAATGGGCAGTGAAATTCGTCAAGGTGCTGTCACAATGACGCGCAAAACCGAAGACGGTAAAGTCGAAAATTTAGGTGAAGTTGTCTCTGGCATTGTCTTAAAACGCATGGGGTCTAATACTAAAGCCACCATTGATGGTATCAATGCAAGAATCCCATTGATTAATCAAGCATTGCCTAAAGGTGTTCGCTTTGAACCATTTTATGATCAGGCTGATTTGATTGAAAAAGCCGTTGATACAGTAGTTGATGCACTATTACTAGCATTTATTTTCATCTGTATTGTATTAGCACTATTTTTAATGAATATACGTGCAACCTTCCTTGTCCTAATATCTATTCCAATTTCAATTGGTATCGCGTTAATGATCATGGCTTGGTGGGGCATTTCTGCAAACCTTATGTCATTGGGTGGCATTGCCGTAGCCATTGGTATGCTAGTTGATGGTTCAGTCGTGATGGTTGAAAACATGTTTAAGCATTTAAATAGACCAGACTCTACCCATTTAAAAACTGTAAAAGAAAGAGTGCCTAGTGCTGATACTGATCCACATGATGTAGAACAAGATGAGCATGGTATTAAGTTACGTCTTCAAAATGCGGGTAAAGAAGTGGCTCGTCCCGTATTTTTTGCAGCTTCTATTATTTTAGTCGTATTTACGCCTTTATTTAGCTTTGAAGGTGTTGAGGCAAAGTTATTTCAACCTATGGCAATAAGCATCATTTTAGCTGTTATATCTGCTATTGTGGTTGCGTTGTTTGTTGTACCCGCTTTAGCTACTTATTTATTTAAGTCAGGTGTAAAAGAGAGGGAAAGCTTTGTTCTTAGGCCATTAGACAAACTCTACAGAAAAGGGCTTACATTCGCACTAAAACGCACCAAATTAGTCATTTCAGCCGCACTTATATTAGTTTTCTCTGCCTTTGCATTAGTTCCATTAATTGGTACTGAATTTGTACCTGAGTTAGAAGAAGGGACGATAAACTTAAGAGCAACGCTTGCACCTTCTTCCAGTTTAGATACCGCGCTCACTGTGGCACCAATTCTAGAAGAAAAACTAATGGCTTTCCCTGAAGTAACCTATGCATTAAGCCGAATTGGTCGAGCAGAAATAGGTGGAGACCCAGAGCCTGTGAATAACATCGAAATTTACATAGGGTTGAAGCCTGTTTCTGAGTGGACCAGTGCATCTAATCGATATGAACTTCAAGGAAAAATGGAGAGATCTTTAGAAGAATTCCCTGGGTTGCTACTCAACTTTTCTCAACCTATTGCGACTCGTGTCGATGAGCTACTATCTGGTGTTAAGGCTCAGTTGGCGATAAAGTTGTTTGGGCCTGAACTTGAGGTACTGGCGGCTAAAGGTCAAGAAATAGAAACAGCAATTAAAAACATTGAAGGTGCAAGGGATGTTGCATTGGAGCAAATTGCTGGTGAAGCGCAATTGGTGATAAGTCCTAACAGGCAAGAACTATCGCGCTTTGGATTGTCTGTGAGTGACATAATGGAGGTTGTGCGTGATGGTATTGGTGGTGTTGAAGCCGGACAAATAATCAATGGTAATGAACGTTATGATATTTACGTTCGCATAGAGGAAGAGTACCGAAGTAACAAAGAAGCTATTGCTGATATTCGGCTTCAATCACCTACTGGTGCTTGGGTGCGACTGGGTGACGTAGCCTCAGTCTCATTTGAGTCAGGCCCACCACAAGTTAGACGCGATGATGTACAACGAAGAGTCGTTATCCAAGCAAATGTACAAAATCGAGATATGGGAAGCGTGGTTGCCGATATCAGAACGGTAATTGCTGAAAAGGTTGACTTACCTTCAGGTTATTCTGTTTCGATTGGCGGCCAGTTCGAAAGTCAAAAACGTGCTCAAAATAGGTTAGCTATAGTTGTACCTTTATCGTTAGCACTAATCGCACTACTACTTTACTTTGCCTTTGGTTCTGTTGGTCAAGCTATGCTGATATTGGTCAACGTGCCGCTTGCTGTAATTGGCGGAGTTTTCTCCTTATATTTATCTGGACAATACTTGTCTGTACCAAGCTCCGTTGGCTTTATTACCTTATTTGGTGTAGCGGTATTGAATGGGGTCGTTATGGTAGAAAGTATCAACCAACGTATTAAAGACGGTCTAGAAGCATCTAAAGCCGTTTTTGAAGGCGCTACTTCAAGATTAAGACCTGTACTTATGACTGCTATAACATCAGCTTTAGGTTTGATACCGATGTTAATGTCTAATGGTGTTGGTGCAGAAATACAGCGCCCCTTAGCGAGTGTTATTGTTGGCGGCTTGGTAACTGCAACACTGTTAACATTATTTGTTTTACCTGTTTTATATCGCTGGTTTTCAGAGAAAAAAATAAAAGAGCTATCCAGATAAAATGACTGTGAACTCTAACCCCACGCTAAAGTCACGTTTAGCGTGGGGTTATTGAGTAGATGAACGAAAAGAAAGATTAGATTTAACAATAAACTAATAGTCATGACTGCTTTGTCGGAATATTTGTCGTTAAACAGGCCAAAGCTAACTTCCGCTTTCGTATCTTTGCAGTCTTAATCTTTATGTGTCTCAAGGTCGGCTTATGGCACAGAGCCGTCCTTCGGCTCTAACTCATTTTTGTCCAAAAACGCGCTAGAGTGGTCGTCTGCTTCTCGCTCAAATAAGACCCCTATAGTGGCTCATAAAGCTATCTAAGTTAACGCTTTCAAAAAACAGAAGTATATTTCTGAGAACTAGCTACGAAGCCCTAGAAACGGAAGTTTGCTTCCGTTTTGCACTTTAAGGTTCTAAGCAGGTGTCAAGTCAAAGCTGGGAAGTCCACTTGGCTAATTAGGGTGTCTATTGGGCTTAGATTAAATTTTCCAAACTCGGGTTCTGATGTTTTTAAGGCTTTTGTCAGAACCTCAATAAAGTACTTATTATTGGGGTGTGCCTTAGTGAGGATGCGTCGATGTAATGAATGGTATCGCCATAAACGGTTGCAGTGAAGGTCAGAAAGAATAGAAATATTGAAGAAATATAATTTTTCATTTTTCACCTATGGTAGCTTCATGTAATTCAAGATAAACCAAAGATAGTAGTCTGTAAATAACACATTAAAGAGGTACAGCTTAAATAAGTCAGCACAAACGCTACAATCGGGTTTTAATGTGTTGGATTCCATGTTACCAGGTGGCGGTTTTAGCTGTTGCTTAGGCTCTAAATAACAAGTTTTGAACATTGGCTATTTTATTAAATGCCACTATGATCTGAAATTACGAAAATTTAAGGACTAATATAGTATTAAAGTTGTTTACAATTGACACTATTAAAACGCTTACAGTCACTTGTATAGTGTTATGTAAGCGTTTGCGCTTGATTTCAACGTTACTTTATCAATATATCGTCATTAAGCCATGAATACCCAATATCACAAAAACACTGGCCGCAATAGCTCTTATTGTTTTTAGTGGAATTCTTTGTAACAAAGCTTTACCAACGTATATAATAGGGACATTAGCAATTAACATTCCTAACGTTGTCCCTATGGTAACCCATAGTACTGATTGATATTGCGCACCAAGCAATACGGTTGCGATTTGTGTTTTGTCACCAATTTCAGCAATAAAAAATAAGATTAAAGCTACTACAAACGCGCCATAGCAGTCATATTTGTGGCTCACTTCTTCATCCTTATCTGGAATAAGTAGCCAAAGACCCACTACAATAAAGCTTGAATTCACTATCCAAGGTAAGTATTCCACGACAAAGTTCCCACTTAGCCAATCACCAAACCAAGCAGATAAACCATGATTAATAATTGTTGCAGCGAGAATACCTAGAATAAGCGCTATTTTATTATGAAAGCGGGCTGCTAAGAGTAAAGATAAAAGTTGGGTTTTATCGCCTATTTCAGCAAGAGCGACAGTAACGGTAGAGGTTAAGAAAATATCCATAAATTTTAGTCTTTTGGCGGGAAATATTAAACCGAGGCAAACAACTATCTCCCGCCATGAGGATAGTGTCTACCTAGGTCTTGCCGATAATGCTTGCTACAACATTACAAACTTACCATGCACATAAGGTGCAATTATGTTGATAAGTTTACTCACTAATGAGCAGGCTACTCCCCTAAGAGGGTGGCTATTTTCCCACAAAGTAAAATACCAGTAAATATTTAATTATAAGTTTTACCGATGAGCATCTATAAAGTTGGACAAGTTAACGCTGCCACTACACAAGCATATTAAGTCAAAACCGTTAATTTTCATCAGGGCATCTCATTTTCGACCATATGTTTAAAGCAAAAAGTATACGTTTTAATAACTAGGCTAATTACCGCTTCAAATCACTTACGGTAATAGATGTTTGTAAGCGATTTCTCGTTGTTTAAGAAATTTACCTAATAAAAAACATAATTATTTTTAGAGTGTAATTAAGTTAATAAATCTCAATTTAAGTGCCATATTTTATTATAAATCAATAAGTTCTCAACGCGCCGTGAATTCTCGATTTAAGTGGCACTGATCACAAATAAAAATAATTCTCAGTTTTATGCAATAATCAATTGCGAACCGTTTACGTTTAGATTAATATACAAGCTCAAATCTAATTGAGAGTGTTTTTCATTTATGTATATCTGTTTATGTCACGGTGTGACAGATAAAAAAATTGAACAAACAATTGACGAAGGTGCAACTACGATGCGTGAGCTGAGTAAAGAGCTGAAAGTCGGAAGTCAGTGTGGCAAGTGCTGCTGCTGTACTAAAAAGATCCTCAATCGTAAACTTATTGAAATTGCGGATATTACAGATCAAGTTGCTTAAAGTTGTTGTTTGAGCTTGCTTTGAAAAATTACGCATAAAAAAAGCAGCCTAGGCTGCTTTTTTAGTAATAACGAAAAGTTACATTTGTGATTGAAGGTAGTTTTCAATACCTGTGCTCTTAATTAGCAACTGCTGTGTTTCAAGCCAATCAATTTGTTCTTCTTGCTCGTTTAAAATATTATCTAGCGCTTCGCGGCTAATATAATCTTTTTTACTTTCGGCAAGTTTAATTGCATCTTTTAGATCATCAAGCGTGTCTAGCTCAAAACTCATATTTGCATCGATCATTTCTTCGCTATTTTCGCCAATGCGTAAACGGCCAAGATCTTGCAAATTTGGTAAGCCTTCTAAAAATAAAATACGCTCAATCAAACGGTCAGCATTTTTCATTTTTTGAATCGATACTTTGTAATCGGCTTTATCTAGTACACTAAAACCAAAGTCTTTAAACATACGTGCATGTAAAAAGTACTGGTTGATACCGACTAGTTCGTTCGCTAAAACTTTATTAAGTGCTGCTATTACGTCTTTATCGCCTTTCATGCTTTAGCTCCTATTCACCCATTTGTGATTGATGATAGTTTTGGCTACCAATTTTATCAATTAAGCCAAGTTGTTGCTCTAACCAATAAACATGATCTTCTTCTGTATCAAACAACAGCTTCTCTAGAATTTCACGTGATTGATAGTCTTTTTCTTGTTCACATACTGCAATAACTTCTTTAACACACTCAACAACCTCTAGCTCAAGCGTTAAATCGTTTTGCATCATGCTTTTTACGTCGTGACCAATAATTAGGTCGCGGCGTTTAGTCATGTTTGGTACACCTTCGAGGAATAAAATACGTTTGATCAGCCAATCCGCGTGATCTTTTTCTTCTTCCATTTCATGATTTAAGCGCACATAAAGTTTATCTAAACCCCAGTCATCATACATGCGAGAGTGGATGAAGTACTGATCAATGGCAGCAAGTTCATTGGCTAACAACTTGTTAAAGCTGTCGATAACTTTTTGATTACCTTTCATAACGGTGGCCTTTTATAAAACTCAATGTGGCTAGTGTAGTATAAAAATCAACAATTGCAAGTTTTTCCTTTATAAATCAGACGGTTACTATTGATTGTGATTCTCGTTTAAGTTTGCATTGTTGGTTGCTTTATGAACAGATTGTTATTTATATTCAAGGTACAAGATTCAAGGTTCAATTTTACTCGTTCATTACTCTGTGTAATGAACGAGTTAGAAAAGCAGAGTATTAAAACTGGTATTTAACACCGACAGTAGCGGTTGTACCTAGGCCTTTAATGTTGTAACCGCCATATGTATACGATTGCGCGCGGGCAGGGAAGTAGTCTTCATTAAATAAATTTTCAATTCCCATAAATCCTTGCCAGTTGGCAGCAAATTGATATTGGCCACTTAAGTTAAATACGTTGTAGCTTTCGACTGGCCCTTGATCGCCAACATATTTACCATCATCGTTTGCCTCAAAACGTTTTCTATCACCGACATAGAGATAGCTTAATGTTACTGACAAGTCATCATTTGGCTGCCAATTTATGTTTGCAGTGGCTTTTGGCGGGCTGATTTGTCTTGAACCCAAATAAGTATCGGCTTGTGTATCTTTGCCTTCAACATAACTGTACGTAGCGAGTAATTTCACGCTTGGCGTAATGGTGTAGTTTAAAGCTGTTTCATAGCCCCAAATCTCTTGCGGTGCACGAACTGGCTCATACACACCGGTTACTTCGTTAAATGAGTTTGTAGTGCCAAACTCTGATGTACTTCGATAAGCGGCGACTTCGATGCGCAAGTTTTCAAATTGTGAATTAAAGCCAACTTCGTAGTTATCGATTATCGACGCTTGGGTTTGAATAAGGCCAATATCATTTACCGTTGCAGCACGTAGTAAGCGTCCTACATCTGAGATATCAGAACCTTGCGAATAACTAAAGAATGGGCTGAATTTTTCGTTTAGGTTATATTTAATGCCCACGTTATAGGTTGTGGCGTCATATTCAATGGTGTCGCCTTTTACATTAATAGGCACAGAGCATTGTGTTGCTGTTATGCATAACTTTAGAGTGCGGTAATCATCAACAGTTAAATCGATAGATTCCTGACGAACACCTGCTTTTACAATTAAATCATCTGCAATAACCCATTTGGTTTGTAAAAAGCCTGCAATGCTCTTCATATCCATTTCTGGCACCCAAACTCGCCCATCAACCAGCGGTTGTGATGTCACATCATTTAACGCATCAATGCCATAAATGAATGAAGCTTCAATTGAGTCAAAGTCTACTTGAGTATTAAATGTTGCACGGGCGCCTTTTTTATCAGAGCTAATTATAGATTGGCCGCCATCGTAATTTTCATCGGGGTTAGCAAGATTAGGTGAGAAGAAAAATACATTTTCAATATCTTGCATGTACAAGTCTAAGGTCATTTGGGTGTTTTCAAATAACGCATAGTCGGTGTATTTTAAGGTTATATTTTCGTTTCCTTCTGGGCCTTGAGGTTTTCCTTGCTTTTGCAGTTCCGGTGGGACGTGAATTGCGTAGGTTTTTTCACCTAAACTGATATCACCCGGGACATCACCTAAGTCAGTTTTTTGCTGTGAACTAAAATAGTTATAACTAAACTGTAGTTGTTTTTCGTCATCAAAGTCATAGCCAAGCTTGGTGAAGTAATTTTGCGTGACCGCATCTGATAAGCCATATTGCAAACCAAGAATGTCGCCATCAGCATCACGTTGTACACCATTTTCTTCATAGCTTGCTGTTACTAAATAGCTAAATTTGTCAGCACGACCATTTATCGCAGCTGAGAGTCTTGCACCTGCGCTTTCTTCTAATTTTACTGCACTAAAACGGCTTGATAAGCTAATTTCACCTTGGGTTTTTCCATCACTTGTTGCCTGCTTGGTGATGTAGTTAATGATACCGCCTGACGCACCGTTACCGTAAATAGAGGTTGCACCTTTAATGACTTCTATTCTGCTAATTGCACTAGGGTCGAGCGTTTTTACTCCTAAGGAGCCGTTTCTCAGCGGGGTAGATTGCGGCACGCCATCAATCATTACAAGCGGGGCACGACCACGTAAAGATTGCCCTGTATTACTTGAGCTACCTGTGTCAGGAGCGAGGCCCGGTACCATTTGCGCTAACAAGCTTTGCAGTTCAGGGTTTACTTTTAAGTGCTCTTCAATTTGTTTTTGATTGATTATAGTGATTGATGCTGGCACTTCATCAATGCTTTCAAAAATTCGGCTACCAGATACAACAACTCGCTCCATTTGCTCTTCTGTGAGTTGATTTTTGTTAATTGTTTCATCAGCAAATGTTGAGGCGCTTACACTAAGTGCTAAAAAGGTAAGAGAAGTTTTGAACATAAGAAGTCCTTAAATTTAATGGGAGATGTATCTGATGGGCGGTATGGTAAATGTAAAGAACTGTAAAGGCAAGGTTAATGATAATTGTTTTTATTAGGTTAGTCGTTGAGTGTATTAATGGCTGTTTGTTGTAATGGATTACTGCCTACTTGTAATGCTCGATAACGAAGCTGAAACATTTACTGCATTGTGTAGTTTTTACAGTTGTAGGCAGATAAAACCGGCGCGAATAAGCGTTGCTATAATTTTTTACTCGTTCGTTTAAATTGTTTGTTTTATAACTTATAAATCAAGAGGTTATTTTTATTGCTGTTTGTCAGATCGGACGTTTGTTTTCGGGATAAATACTAAGTGATAGTCGGTATTTTTTTTGCACGTATTTTATTGCAACAGTTAGTTTTTGCAGATTGGGTTTTAGCTTACAACGCAAATTAAGTTTAATATTCACTTGGAGGTGAAAATCATGGCTACGTCGCTAAATAATGAAGAATTCGCAACAAAAGTCGCAGGCATATTCGATAGTAAAGATCGCGCAGACAATGCTTTTTCAAGCTTAAGTGAAGACAAAGAGTTTGAACAAAGTAATATCGAAATTATTTCAGCACACGATCAACGCTTTGATGAAAAAATAGAGCCTGAAGATAAAAACATAGGGAAGACCTTACTCAAAACTCACCTTTTGTTTGGTGTTCTAGGGCTTGGTGTTGGGCTAATAATAAGCAGTGTATTTTTATTCATTGATGTTGAATTTATGCAAAGTTTTGTACTAGAAACTTACGCAGGTGTAAGCACTGTATGTATTTTTATTGCGTTGCTGGTAGCAGGGTTTGTGTCAATTCGTCCAGATCATGACCCTTTGATTAATGAAGTAAGAAACGCAACCCGATCAGGCAAGTGGGTGCTTGTTGTTCATACCGATTCACACAAAAAAGGTAATAAAGCTAAGGAGTTAATCAAGCCATTTGCAACCAATGTAACGGCAACATTTTAGTCATAACCCTTTAAATCTTATATTAGCGGTAGTGCCTTTTATACCAAAAGTACAGACCAGACAAGGTAAAAAACATTGGTAATAAGGCTATCAAAAGCCAAAGTAGCTGTATGAAAGAGCCAGCAAAATCACCAATATGAAACTTATATTTGAAGTTCCAAGCTTGTGTGGTTAAGTTGGCTTTTGATGCATCATATGTTTGCAGAACTTGGCCTGTGTATTGATTAGCCCAAACCCAGCTGTAAGCATGACTCTCGCCTGGATTTTTAACCCTGAGAGCGAGTGGTTCTGACGCCTGCTTAGGGAAATAAATACGAAACAGAGCGCTTTGTGGAAACGCACTTAAAGCATTTTTTAAAGCTAGCTCAAAATTATCGGAATTCGCCTGTGTTGGCACTGTAAGAATCGGTGGTTTCGGCCGTGACTCAACGTTGCTTTGTGTAGTGAATTCTAGTACGGCTTTAGTTTGATCTTTCCAGTTGAATGCCATTCCTGAAAAAGCGATTAAAATTAACACTAAAAAGACATACATCCCTAAAACTGTATGCAGTTGATAAAGTAAAATACGTAGTTTAGCTTTGGGTTTAATGACTAAACGCTTCAAACGATTTTTTGGTTTTATCCATAAATACACGCCAATTAACATATTAATAATGAAAATGAGTGCTGAGATTGATACCCAGTTTCTAAGTGTCCTATTTCCTTCACTATCTTGATAAAGCAACCAGCGATGCAACGACATGGTAAAGCCATAAAGTGTACTGTAAAAATCGTATTGCAGGAGTATTTCACCTGTATAAGGGTTCACACTGGCGTATTGTTTATCAGCTAGTTGTATTTGCCAGGCATATTCGCGGTTTTGCTCTGGCATAAGCAATCTGAGATCTTGTTGGGTATGTGATGTGATTGTATTGATAAGTTCAGGGTACGCCAATACCGTTGCTTTTGGTTCTACAGTCCATAACTCGGGGTTAATTAGGCGTTGCATATCTTTAGCGTAAATTAAAATTGCGCCTGTAACGCTTAAACATATTAGAAATATTCCACTTATCAACGTAAGTAGTAAATGAGTACGACGTAACCACAGTTTCAACAGCTCACCTGACAGGTATTAAAGTTAACAGCAGGCGATGAGTATAAATGATAATAAGTGCGTTATTCAATATATAGCTACGGTTATGGTATTGCCTAGGCTGTTCCATTGATCGACAGAGACAGTTAGGAAATCTCTGAAATGCATACAATAAGGCTTTGCCGCTCAAATAAGATCTGTTATTGTTTAGGCAGTTCAGACTGTTAGGTAAATTTGTTTTTGAAGCATTCAGTGGCGTTACTTTTAGCTCTATTGTTAATCCAACCAATGTTGGATAGCTTTGATGTGGCTGATTATAACGGCGCTATCAAACAGGCTTCTACTTTATTGATACAACAATCTGAATTAGATGCACATTGTATCAAAAGTGATGATCATAATACCCATCAGGCTGATCATCTTCAGCTTGCAAATGCACTTGCTGATGCGCTAGAAGATAGTCATTGTCATGTTTGCCATGTGTCAGCACTTTATAGTCATATATGGCATTACTCTGTTTCTGCAATTGAAAACGAATCCATTAGCTTGGCAGATATTCGCTTTAAGTCGCGCCTTATTGTTCCAGATTTAAGACCTCCTATCCCTTCACTAATAAGTTAAAAAATTCGACCTAATTGGTCATTAATTTATTAGTTTAAGAATTTATCAAACCTTTATTAACCTGTAACTTTTTGCAGTGTCTTTGATGCAATGCTTGTTGTAAAAGACGTGCGAATTAGCACAATGTCACTGCTCTGTTGGGTTGTTTTAAAGCTATTGAAGATTCTTTATTATGGGAAATCCAAGATGAAGCAATTTTACTTTATTACGTTAATTATTATTTTTTCTACTTACTGGATGGGCAAAGCGGTAGGCGCTGTAGCTATGAAAGGTGAGCAAATCGAGCAGCATCAGCATGAAGCAAATGAACTGCATGGCTCTGAGGCGCAATCAGAAGGGCTTAGTTTAACACAAGAACAATTGAATATGGCTGATATCCAGATAGCGCCGTTGACAAAGCAGTTTTATCAGTCTCAAATTTATGCACCCGGGGAGATCAAAGCTAACGGATACACCAGTTATTTATTGTCACCGCGTGTTGATTCAATTGTGATAAAACGTTATGCCACATTAGGACAACATATAGCTAAAAATACATCTCTAGTCACTTTATTTAGTGCTGATGTAGCGACTGCACAAACGAACTATCGTTTGGCGCAAGCACAATGGCAACGGTTAAAAAAGATGGCGCCAGGTACCGTGAGTGAAAAAGACGCGTTAACCGCAAGAGCTGAATTCGAAGTGGCTTATAGCCAGCTTGCAGCGTTTGGCTTGATCCAAAAAGATATTGAGCAATCGATTCAAGCACCACCTGAAAAGTTGGGTGAATACACTTTATATGCTAAGACTTCCGGCGTAGTTTTAAGTGATGACTTTGCTCAAGGGCAGCGGGTTGATTCCGGTGCACAATTGATGCTCATTGCTGATGAAAGTAACCTTTGGGTTGAAGCACAATTGTCGGCAAATCAAACAGTAAAAATAGCCAAAGGCGCTCATGTACAAATTCAAGTTAATGGCAAGCGTTACCCTGCAACCGTGTCACAAGAAGCACACACAATTAACCAAGTTACCCGCTCTAGAATCGTCAGATTGAATGTTGAAAATAATCAGCACCAGTTGCATCCGGGTATGTTTAGCGATGTGTATTTTTCGTTTCCAACTTCAGAGCAACTGTTGGCTGTACCAGAGCAAGCGTTAGTGAGAACAGAGGATGGTGATTGGGCGGTATTCGTAGTCAACGGCGAAGGTGAGTTTGTTGCAACTGAAGTAGAGCTTGGTGTTAAGTTTATCGGGTTACAACAAATTAAAGGGCTTACAGAGGGGACTAAAGTGGTGACTCAAGGGGCATTTTTTGTCGCATCAGAGCAAGCTAAAGGCGGCTTTGATCCGCATAACCATTAGGATCGACGACTATGTTTGATAAAATAGTGAATGCTGCTGTTAAGAATCGATTAATTGTGCTTTTAGCATTGTGTATCGTGGTTGCGATGAGCCTTGTGGTGATCCCAAAATTAAACCTTGATGCGTTTCCTGATGTGACAAATGTTCAAGTGGCTATAAATACTGAAGCACCGGGTTTAGCGGCTGTTGAGGTTGAGCAATTGATCACCTATCCCATTGAAGCCGTGATGTATGCCTTACCGGATGTTGAGCAAGTAAGGTCGATATCAAAAACCGGTTTATCTGGTGTGACAGTGGTATTTAAGGAAGGGGTCGATATCTACTTTGCTAGGCAGCTGGTATTTGAGCGCTTGCAAGCCGCTAAAGAGTTAATTCCTCAAGGCGTTGGTTTGCCAGAAATGGGGCCAAATACCTCAGGTTTAGGACAAGTGTATCAATATTTATTATCTGCTTCTGCTGAGTCAGGTATTGATACTATGGCGCTGCGCAGTTTAAACGATTGGATTGTAAAGCTATTACTGCTACCTGTTGATGGTGTTACCGAGGTTTTGTCATTCGGTGGCGATGTACGCCAGTACCAAGTTAATTTAAATCCAAACAAATTACTTGCTTATCAGTTGAGTCAACAACAGGTTGTGACAGCACTTGAACAAAACAATACTAACGTGGGTGGTTGGTATATGAACCGTGGCCAAGAGCAATTGGTGATACGGGGTACGGGCTGGTTTAATGCAGGTACCCAAGGCTTGCAAGAAATTGCACAAACGCCTTTAAAATCAATAAATGGTTCCGTAGTTACTATCGGTGATGTTGCTCAAGTAACATTAGGCAGTGAGATCCGCCAAGGTGCGGCAACCATGAGCAAAAAAGATGCTCAAGGTAAGATCATTGCTCTTGGCGAAGTGGTTACGGGCGTGGTGCTAAAACGCATTGGAGCAAACACGAAGCAAACCATTGATGGTATAAATTCTCGCGTTGATTTAATTAATCAGGCTTTACCTGATGGCGTATCGTTTGAGCCACTTTATAACCAAGCTGATTTAATCAGCAAAGCGGTTGATACCGTCGTGGATGCATTGTTATTGGCATTTGTGTTTATTGTGGTGGTGTTAGCATTGTTTTTAATGAATTTACGGGCAACTTTACTGGTTCTTTTATCGATACCCATTTCTATAGGCTTAGCTTTATGCGTGATGGCATGGTTAGGGCTGTCAGCCAATTTAATGTCATTAGGTGGTATTGCTGTTGCAATTGGTATGTTGGTTGATGGCTCTGTAGTAATGGTAGAAAATATTTTTCGCCATTTAACGCAATCAAACAGTCAATCAGTAAAATTTAGTGAGCGAATTAAGTTAGCTGCACAAGAAGTAGCTCGCCCTGTATTTTTTGCCGCGTTGATTATACTTGTGGTATTTATGCCGTTGTTTAGTTTTGAAGGTGTTGAAGCAAAATTATTTCAGCCTATGGCAGTGAGCATCATGTTAGCAATTATTGCCGCGGTGACTGTAGCTCTTGTAATTGTGCCTGCGCTGGCTGTGTATTTGTTTGCTAATGGTGTTACGTTGCGCCGTAGAGTGGTGTTAGAGCCTTTAGATAAAGCATATAAGCTATGTTTAAGCTGGGCTGTGTCATCGCCCAAGATTGTTATTACACTCGCAGCTGCATTAGTGCTAGTTGCAGCTTTTTTAATTCCAAAGCTTGGGACTGAGTTTGTACCAGAGCTTGAAGAGGGCACTATTAATTTGCGTGTTACGCTAGCACCTTCTGCTAGTTTAGAGACCGCAGTTGCAGTTGCACCGAAACTTGAAGCCATCCTATTACAATTTCCAGAGGTAGAATACGCGCTGAGTCGTGTTGGTCGTCCCGAAGTGGGAGGTGATCCTGAGCCAGTTAACAATATAGAAATTTACCTCGGACTGAAACCGGTTAATGAGTGGCGTTCAGCCTCAACTCGAGCACAACTACAAGTATTGATGGAGCAAAAGCTAGAACAGTTCCCAGGTTTGTTATTTAACTTTTCGCAGCCGATAGCGACCCGTGTGGATGAGTTGCTATCTGGTGTTAAGGCACAGTTGGCAATTAAATTGTTTGGGGCTGATTTAGATGTATTAGTCAGTAAAGGGCAAGCTATTGAGCAGGCAGTAAAAAGTGTTACAGGAGCAAAAGACGTCGCAATGGAACAAATTGCGGGTGAAGCACAATTGGTTATTAAACCCAAGCGCTTAGCGCTGTCACGTTATGGTTTATCGGTTGGCGATTTAATGTCGGTGGTGCAACATGGCATTGGCGGTAGATACGCCGGGCAAATTATAAATGCTAACGAGCGTTATGACATTTATGTACGTATAGCAAAGCAATTTCGTAATACACCAGAGGCTATCGCCGATCTTCGCTTAGCATCACCGTCAGGCGCCTTGGTTCGAGTCGGTGATGTGGCAACCGTAAATCTTGAATCTGGCCCGCCACAAGTGCGCCGTGATGACGTACAGAGACGTGTTGTTATCCAAGCGAATGTACAAGGACGAGACATGGGCTCAGTAGTGGCGGATATCCGTACTGCTATTGCCGAGCAGGTTGAATTACCACCAGGTTATGGTGTAAATATTGGGGGGCAGTTTGAAAACCAGCAGCGTGCTCAGCAGCGTTTATCCATTGTCGTTCCTATCTCGTTGGCGCTAATCGCATTACTGCTTTATTTTGCATTTGGCTCTATAGCCCAAGCCTTACTTATTTTGGTTAATGTGCCATTAGCTGTTATTGGTGGGGTGGTTGCTCTTTATATGTCAGGGCAATATTTATCAGTGCCAAGCTCCGTGGGCTTTATAACCTTGTTTGGGGTTGCGGTGTTAAATGGCGTCGTGATGGTTGAGAGTATTAATAGCCGTGTTAAAAGTGGTGATAGCTTAGACGATGCTGCATTTAACGGGGCATTAACGCGGCTACGCCCGGTATTAATGACGGCGTTGACTTCCGCGCTAGGGCTAATACCTATGCTGGTGTCTACTGGTATTGGCGCTGAAATTCAAAAACCATTAGCCACGGTGATTGTAGGTGGGTTATTTACTGCAACATTTTTAACTCTATTTGTGCTGCCTACACTTTACCCTAAATTCAGTAAACACTTAGCCGAACAGGCAAATAGCAGGGACCTTTAGTTTTTTGTTACTATGCACTATATATCACAAGCGTATAAACTTGCGTCCTGTGGTATTTAGTGCATTATTAATAGGATATAAATGAAAAAGGTATTGGTCAAAAATAATAATGCAAAAAGAACAGTTTAACCATAAAGGCCAATCCATCCGCAGCAAGTTGATAGTTACATTTATTGTTATTTCGTTGGTGCCACTGTGTTTGCTTTCATGGTTTAGTTTTAATCATGTTACGCAGTCACTAAAAAACAAAGCAGAAGTTGAGCTTAGCGAATTAAGCCACGTAGGTAAGCAATTTTCCGAAATTTGGTTTACCGATCATGTTAAAGATATCTACTTACTAAACGATCAACTCATTTATAACCCGCTACAAAAACAATTGTTTATTGATAAGTTTATAGCTCGCTATGATTTTGTTCGTAATATTCATATTGTATTTGACCCTCTAAATACACCAAACCCGCTTAGCAATGACAATTTTACTCAGTTAGATCAAGATAGCTTTATTCCAATGCTTGCTAAATTAGAGCAAGGGGCGCAAAGCGTATTTATTTCTACTTCGTTACCAGATATTCATCATTTTATTGCAGTGCCTATACGCAATGAGTCGCGTGAACTTGTCTCTATAGTGTTGGTTGATGTTAATTTTCAGGGGCTGTTGGATAGTTTGCAAAGTATTCATGAAGCAAACCCGACACTGAATTTTTACCTCGTTAAAGACAGCGTGATAGAAGGCAGCTTTGAGCAGCTCAGCGTTGTTGATAGCGCTATAAATAATGAGGTGTTTAGTTACAGCAAAAACAACGGTCAGTTGTATTATGCCATTTTAACTAATCTCAAGTTTGCAGACGCACAAGGGTGGCAGTTACTTGTTGAAAAGCCCGCAGGAGTGATGTTTAAAAGTGCCAGTCAATATAAAAAGGTTGCAGTAATAACCAGTAGTATTGCATTTATAACCATACTTGCGCTGTGCTGGTGGTTTGCACGTCGGTTATCACGTCCTTTAGTGCAGTTAGCAATAGCGACAGAAAACATAACGAAGGGAGGGCAAGAGCATATCCCAATTTTAACAGACAGTACTGAGTTATATCAGTTATCTGTAGATTTAGAAGAACTAGTAAACACTAAAATACAGCAACAAACGTGTTTGCAACAGCAAAGTGATGATTTAAAACTGGCATTAAAAGAATTGACGGAACAAAAAAATGCTTTAGATGAGCACGCAATTGTGGCTATTACTGACATTAAAGGAACTATTACATTTGCTAATAACAAATTTTGTGAAATAAGCGGTTATAGCGAAGATGAGTTACTTGGCCAAAATCATCGTATTCTGAATTCTGGTTGTCACTCAAAAAACTTTTTTAAAGGCATGTACAAAACTTTAAAACAAGGCACTGTGTGGCATGGGCAAATATGCAATAAGGCAAAAAATGGGTCATTTTACTGGGTCGATACAACGATTTTACCTTTTTTCGATGAACAAGGCTGCGCTCAAAGTTATATTGCAGTACGCACCGACATTACAGAATTAAAACATCAAGAGCTTGAGCTTGAACAGCACAAAACCCAATTACAGCTTGTACTCGACAGCACCGCTGTTGGGGTTTGGGATTGGTATATAGATACCGATAAAGTGTATTTTAATAATCGCTGGGCTGAAATTATTGGTTATACCTTAACTGAATTAGAACCAACAAGTATTAATACTTGGCAAGATAATGCACACCCTGATGATTTAATTGTGTCAGAACAAAAGCTCACAGAGCACTTTTGTGGACTAACAGATTACTATGTTGCTGAATCAAGAATGAAGCATAAGAGTGGCCAGTGGGTGTGGATTTTAGACACCGGTCGTGTTGTTGAGTGGAATACTGACGGCACGCCAAAACGCATGATCGGTACCCATTTAGATATAACTGAACGAAAAGAGATTGAAACACAATTACAGCAAGGGCGGGATCGATTCGCTTCGCTCGTTGAAAATATACCGGGTATTGTGTATCGCTGTAAATTTGATAAACACTGGACCATGCTTTACATGAGTGATCAAACTAAGTTAATTACTGGGTATGATCCTCTAGATTTCGTTAATAATTACCACCTTGATTTCGCTGGAGTTATTCACCCTGATGACACAGCACTTGTGGAAGAGAGTATAACAGCGGATGTACAAAAGCAGCAGCCATGGTCAGTTGAATATAGACTCGTTGCACGTGATGGCAGTATTCGCTGGGTTCATGATAAAGGCCAAGCTGTTGTTGATCCTACAGGAGAAATACTTTATTTAGATGGCTTTATCTTAGATATTACCGAGCAATACAACACCCAAGCTCAGTTGTATCGTCAGCAAAACTTGCTTGAAACCATGAGTAAGCAAGGACAAATCGGTGCTTGGGAGGTTGATTTAGAAAATAATAAAATGTATTGGTCAGAAGAAGTTAAAGCGATACACGAAGTTGCTAAAGGTTTTGAGCCACAGATAGAAAAAGCTCTCGATTTTTATAAAGAGGGAATGCATCGCGATAAAATAAGCGAACTATTTGAAGAGGCGATATCTCAAGGACATAGTTGGGATGTAGAGCTAATTATCGTCACTAAAACAGGAAAGGAACGTTGGGTAAAATCTATCGGTCAAGCTGAGTTTAAAGGCGGTAAATGTATACGGGTCTATGGTTCTTTTCAAAATGTAGATACGTATAAGCGACTCGAATTAGAAAGCATAAAAGCAAATCAATACAATAAAAACCTAGCTAGTTTAACGGTTTCGCCGCAAATACTGTCTGGTAATTTTAATAAGGTAAAAGATTTAGTCGTACAATCAATGTGCGAAGTGTTAAATGTTCAACGTGCATCTGTATGGCTATTTGATGTTGATAGCCAAGAAATGAACTGTATGAGTTTATATATTGCACAGGAGGGCGTACAACAGCAAACATTTTCTCTAAAAGTTGCCGAGTACCCGAGTTACTATAAAACTATTTTTGCTGAAGGTTTGTTAGCAATTAATAATGTTAATACTCACCCTGCAACAGTTGAGTTTATTAAAGATTACACCCAACCTTTAAATATTAAGTCGATTCTTGATGCCGTTATTTCAACAGGTGATGGGATTTTAGGGGTGCTTTGTGCTGAAAGTGTCGGTGAATACCGAGCATGGAGCCAAAATGAAGAAACTTACCTACGATCACTGGCCACACTGGTTGGCAGTGTCGTTATGTCGCAAAATCAAAAAGAAACAGCGGAAGAACTAAAAATTGCGCTAGCAAAAGCAAATGACGCGGCATTGGCCAAGAGTCAATTTTTAGCAACCATGAGCCATGAAATACGCACACCAATGAACGGTGTATTAGGTATGCTAGAACTCATAGAGCTAGAGCCTCTTAATAAGCCGATACAAACAAAAGTTTCAATTGCTAAAAATAGTGCCCATTCATTGCTATCTGTAATTAACGACATTCTTGATTTTTCTAAAGTAGAAGCGGGGAAAATTGAACTTGAAAGCATTAACTTTAATGCGTGTGATTTGCTAGGGCAAGTTGCTGAATCACAAGCATTGCGCGCGCAAGAAAAAAACATTGAGATTATCCTTGATGTAGTGGGGGTTGTACCAGCAGAACTCAAAGGGGATCCTGGACGGATCCGCCAAGTGCTCACTAACCTCATAAGTAACGCAGTAAAATTCACACAACAAGGTGAGGTAGTGATTACCGCACATTTAGCGCCATTAGATGAGCGCTATAAGTTAACAATTTCAGTGAAAGACTCAGGGATAGGCATTGATAGCGTAAAACAAAAAGACTTATTTAGTCCATTCTCACAAGTGGATGCGTCTACAACACGAGAATACGGCGGAACAGGATTAGGCCTTGCTATATGTAAGCAGCTATGCGAATTGATGGATGGCTCTGTTAGTTTAAAAAGTGAGGTGGGTAAAGGCAGTGAATTTACTGCCAGCGTAATGCTACTTGCGGGTAGCGAAAGTCAGCAGAGCATTCCCAGTATTGATATGAAGCAACTGACCATCTTAGTGGTTGATGATAATGAAACTAATAGAATAGTTATTAGCCAGCAACTTGAACACTGGGGGGCAAAAGTAGAGCTTGCCTGCGACGCACACCAAGCAATTAGCTTATGCAAAAGCCGCGTAAGTAACAATTTACCGCTGTATGATATTGGTGTGCTTGATATGCAAATGCCAGACATTGATGGTATTGAGTTATGCCGTATCTTAAAAGCAGATGACGCATTTAAAGTGATGCCATTAGTGATGATGACCAGCATTGCAGGGATGGAGGGTGCGCAGCGATACAGCGACGCTGGTTTTCAGGCTTATTTTCCAAAACCAATTACCACCGCAGACTTGATTTCAGCAATGGCTGTGATTGCTAACAAGAATGGGGTAGTCGATTTACCCCTTGTAACCTCAAGTTATATTTCATCATTACGCAGTAAAAGGCACAGTAATCACATATTACTTGTTGAAGATAATCCGATCAATCAACAGGTAGCTAAGTTAATGTTAACCAAGCTTAATTACCAAGTTACATTAGCTGAAAATGGCCAGCAAGCATTAGCGACATTGTCAAAAGTTGCAGGTGGTCATTTTGCCTTGGTGTTAATGGATTGCCAAATGCCGATTATGGATGGCTTTGATGCCACGCGTGCAATTCGTGCAGGTGATGCAGGTTACAAGCATCAAGATATTACGATAATCGCGTTAACGGCTAATGCGATGGATACAGACCGAGAATATTGTTTAGCGACAGGAATGAATGACTATTTAGCTAAACCAATTCAATTGGATATATTAAAAGATAAACTTGAGCAATATTAAATGAATAATACACAAACAATCACAATCAGAGATGCACAGCCATCTGATGCAGCAACCATTTTGCACTTTATTACTGAGTTAGCAATTTATGAAAAAGAGCCTGATGCAGTAAAAACTGATGAGCAAGCAATTTTAAAAACCTTGTTTAGTGAAGGGGCAACCGCACACAGTTTAATTTGCTTTGATGGTGAAGAAGCGATTGGCTTTGCTGTTTATTTTTATAACTACTCTACATGGTTAGGTAAAAATGGTTTGTATCTAGAAGACTTATACGTCAGTCCTGATAGCAGAGGTAAAGGAGCAGGCAAATTAATAATGAAGCACTTAGCTCGCCAAGCAATTAGTAAAGATTGTGGCCGCTTCGAATGGGTCGTTTTGGATTGGAATAAACCAGCGATTGATTTTTACAATAGCATTAATGCAAAGCCCCAAGATGAATGGATTATATACAGATTAACAGGGCAAGAGTTAATCGATTTTGCCAATAAATAAAACAACAATATAAATAAAAATCATTTGCATTAAGTTGTGTTGGTGTGTAGATTAAATGCATCAATATAATTTTGTGCAGGTGATCGAATGGCACGTCCTCAACTGAATGATAGCTTAGACTTACCGCAAGTCGATCAAGCGCTTAGCCCTTGGCAATCAAATATAATGGCTGGTAATTATGCATTTGAACGCGGTGCTCTACTCGAAGCTCGAGATAAGTACACCACAGCGCATACACTTGCAGCCCATCTTTTAAGTCAATTTAGTCGAGCAAAAGTATGTCAATCGGTGATTGGTGCGATAGAGCATTGTTGCCCAGCACTGGTTGTTGCCGCACATAACTTAGCAGACACGTACAGAGCAATGAATCAATGTGAACAAGCATGCAAATGGTTGTGTGATGTTCATCTTACCTTGAGTGATTTAATAAAACATCCTTGCAATACAGTGCGTACGGTTGTTGTTCACCATCACCATAAAACCTATTTAGAGCTTGTCCAATTTGCTAAGTTGCATAGCCAACACCCGCACTTGATTGAAAAAATAAATCACACCTTAAGTTATTCAGCAGATCAACCCGCGACCTTGCATTGATCAATAAACCTTAAGCCTTAAAGGAGCAATCATGGCATATACATTACCCCCGTTACCGTACGAATATGACGCACTAGAGCCACATTTAGACGCAAAAACCATGGAAATTCACCATACCCTGCATCATCAAACTTACATTAATAAAGCCAATGCAGCGCTTGAAGATACGCATTATGCTGAGCAAGATACAGAGACCCTATTGCGCAAAATAAATACCCTGCCAGAGTCACTGCAAAAAGCTGTGCAAGAACATGCCGGTGGACATAACAACCATGCTTTGTTTTGGACAATAATGAGCCCGAATGGAGGCGGTGAACCGCAAGGCGAGCTGGCTCAGGCAATGAATAAGGCATTTAATGATTTTGACAGTTTTAAAACACAATTTACCAATGCTGCCGTTAGTCGTTTTGGCAGTGGTTGGGCATGGTTAAGTGTTACAGCTAATAAAGAACTAGTAGTAGAAAGCAGCCTAAACCAAGACAGCCCATTGATGCATGGTAATACACCTATTTTAGGTTTAGATGTATGGGAGCACGCTTATTACTTGAAGTATCAAAATCGCCGCCCTGAATACATTGCCGCATTTTATAATGTAATTAATTGGGATGAAGTGCAGCGCCGTTACCTTGCAGCAATAGGTTAAGTGCCGAAAATGGCTAGTAAACTGTATTTTTTCGCGTAACCTAGTTGTAAGTAACAGTTAGTTTGAGCATTAATTTATGGACACTCGTCATTGGCAACGTGCCCGTCAAAGTCGCGACCATCGCTTTGACGGGGTATTTTTTATTGCCGTAAAAAGCACAGGTATATATTGTCGGCCAATTTGTCCCGCCCCAACCGCAAAAGAACATAACGTAGAGTATTTTCAGTATGCTCACAGCGCAGCGCAAGCAGGGTTTAGACCTTGTATTCGCTGTCGACCTGACAGTGCACCAGGCAGTAGCGCTTGGCTAGGTACTAAAACCACTGCACTGCGCGCAAAACAGTTAATTGATAATAACTTTTCTCAAGGACAAAGCTGCGAACAGTTAGCTGAACGTTTAGGGGTAACAAGTCGTTATTTACGTCGCTTGTTTAGCCAATACTTTGGTATTTCAGTGACTCAATATCGTTTATTTAATCAATGCCATTTTGCTAAAAAGCTGCTACAAGAAACCAACCTGCCTATATCTGATATTGCTTTTGCAGCAGGGTTTCATAGTATTCGACGCTTTAATGATGCGTTTTTGAATCAATTACATATTTGTCCAAGTAAAATGCGAACCAGCGTAAAGCCTGTAACTTCAACCATAACCTTAAAATTGCCATTTCGACCGCCTTACAATTGGCAGGCTCTGCGGCAGTTTTTAGCAAAGAGGCTGATTACACCAATCGAATGGTTAACTGATACTAGCTATGGGCGCAGTTTTAATACAGATCATTGCCAAGGGCAATTTACAGCGACGTTTGTTGAAGATAAGCATTACTTTTCAGTGGCAATCGACATAAATGAACCACGCTTGTTACAGCCTATTTTATCTAATATACGCCGGGTACTCGATTTAGACGCAGATACTACGATGATAGAAGAACATTTAGAATGTCATGTTAGCGGTGCCTTTACATTGACCGAAGGTTTACGTTTACCAGGTATTTGGTCAACTTTTGAAGCGGGGATCCGAGCTGTGCTTGGTCAGCAAGTCAGTGTAACTGCAGCGCATAATTTAGTGACGCAGTTAGTGAATGAGCTAGGGGTAACTAACGATGAGCGGACATACTTTGTGACACCTCAAGCAGTTGCTGACAGTGATTTAGACTTTTTTAAAATGCCTCAGGCACGTAAAAATGCATTGAGAAATTTAGCAAATTTTTGTCAACAACATCCTGACTGTGTCGATTTAGAGCAATGGCTGACATTAAAAGGAATAGGCCCGTGGACAGTGAATTACGCTAAGTTACGGGGTCAAAGCCAGCCTGACATTTTACTTGATGGTGATTTAGGCGTTAAAAAAGCACAAGCAAATGCAGCGAGCTTTGATAGCGAGGCATGCTCTCCATTTCGTAGTTATTTAACTTTTCAATTATGGCAACAACTTGTATGAACAAAGCAACACACACAATTCAAACGCAGATCGATAGTCCACTTGATAATGTCATTATTCAAGCGACCGACAAAGGAATAAGTTATGTTGGCTTTTACCCACCGGCACACTGCCGCGAAATCAACATTGAGCAAGTTACTAACCCTCATATTATTGAATGTGCTAAACAGCTTGATCAATATTTTAATAAACAGCGACAGAGTTTTTCATTAACCTTAGATACCCAAGGAACCCAGTTTCAACAAGCCGTTTGGCAGGCGTTAATGGCGGTGCCTTTTGGTCAAACCCAAAGCTACAGTGATATCGCTGTTGCTTTAAAAAATCCCAAAGCTGTCAGAGCTGTGGGCGCGGCAAATGGTAAAAACCCAATCAGTATTATCGTTCCTTGCCATCGTATTATCGGTGCCAGTGGTAAATTAACCGGCTATGCTGGAGGATTAAAGCGTAAAGAGTGGTTATTAAAACATGAAGAGATTTTATAAAACTAGCTAAATTTTTATTTTAGCGTCTACACTAAAGGGGAACATTGTTTAAAAGGAGGGTGAGTGATAAATGAAAAGCTCATTCAATGGTGTGATTTTAGTTAGTTTATACTTCTTTAGTTTTCAGCTCTTTGCCAAGACAGAGCTTAGGTTCTGTTATGAAGATAAAAATGTTGCGCCTATGTTCATTGGAACAGGCCAAGAAATACCACTTCAAAATCCGGGCGCATCTATTGAATTACTAAGGCAGCTCGACAAAAAACTGGATGGATTAAGCATAAGTTATCAGCGTAAGCCTTGGTCACGTTGTTTAAATGATTTAAAGAATAATAATGTTGATGCTGTTATTGCAAGCTACCGTAAAGGGCGAGAGAGTTTTGCTGTGTTTCCTAGTACCAGTAATAAAACTCCAGATCCTAGTAGAGCATTTAACCAATTTAGTAGTTGCTTAGTCGGTGGCAATAAATTTAGAGATAAGTGGCGCACACGAGAAATTTTTCAGCAAAGGGCATTTACTCTCGCACTACCAAGTGGATATGGTTTATCCAAAACACTCGAACAAGAACCTTTTTTTATTCATTACACTCACTCTCGTGATAAAGCCTTTGAACTTGTTGATAAGGGAGTTGTTGATGCTACTGTTGAGCTTTGTAAAATTGGTGATATTGAAATCACCAATTTTCCTCATACCAATAAAGATGTGCAAGCAATTTATCCTCCCTATGAGTTGAGCCATGGTTATCTGGTGTTTTCACGGCAATTTTATCAACAAAATAAAGAACTGAGTTTGAGTATTTGGCAAAAAATAACCTCATTAGATAGTAGTAAAATGTTGATTGAATACTTAACTCAACCCCGCATTAATCACTCTTTAACAGCTAGTAATCGCTAATAAAAGCTAACTGTAAAGGGGCATTACAGTTAGCTTTTATAGATGCCATATTTTATAGCGATTTATTTTAGATGCGCAATTAACAGCAATAAAATGAGTGATGAAAGAGCAAATATGCGCTAGCATACTCGCTCTTTTTTTATAGTGATCAGTTCAAGGTAACTAAATGGCTCAGTTGTATTTTTATTACTCTGCAATGAATGCAGGTAAATCAACCACATTACTTCAATCGGCATTTAATTACCGTGAACGCGGTATGGAACCGGTTATATTAACAGCAGCTATTGATGACAGAGCTGGAGTCGGTAAAGTAGCATCACGTATAGGTTTACAAGCTGATGCACATACATTTGATGCAGAAAAAGATGTGTTTGAACTGATCAAGGCACTTAATACTGAGCAAAAGCGCCACTGTGTTTTGGTTGATGAGTGTCAGTTTTTATCTAAGCAGCAAGTATTACAGTTAACAGACGTGGTGGATGAATTGGGTATTCCAGTATTATGCTACGGCTTACGTAATGACTTTAGAGGTGAGTTATTTACTGGCTCACAGTATCTTTTAGCGTGGGCAGATAAACTCATTGAGCTAAAAACAGTGTGTCATTGCGGACGTAAAGCGAACCACGTGTTGCGTACAGATGAACACGGTGAAGCAATCGCAGATGGCGATCAAGTGGAAATTGGTGGTAATAATCGCTACGTCTCAGTGTGCCGTAAGCACTATAAAGCGGCGTTAAATCTCAGCCGCTAATGTTTGTATAAACGTATCGATAGACTCTTTAGTGATACCCAAGTGTGTCACTAAACGAAGTGGTACACCTGGCGAAAACAGTATATTTTGAGTTGCTAAGCGTTGACTGATTGCGACTAGATCAATCTCATTATCAACAGTAGCATAAACGATATTGGTTTCAACGCTATCAGGCTCTACATGAAAACCACAAAGGGTATTCAGTTGAGTCGCTAAATACTGTGCATTGTTATGATCATCTGATAATCGCTTTGTATTATGTTCAAGCGCATATTGCCCAGCAGCTGCTAACATACCTGCTTGTCGCATGCCGCCACCAAGCACTTTACGCCAACGCCGAGCCTTTGTTATCAGGGCTTCATTACCAAGTAGAATAGAGCCAACCGGTGCACCAAGTCCTTTAGATAAGCAGATTGATACAGAATCAAAGTGTTGCGTAATTTCCCTAATATCAACTCTAAGTTTAATGGCTGCATTATAAACCCGAGCACCGTCGAGGTGCAGTGAAAGTTGATGCTCATCAACAAAGTCGCGAGCAGATTTAAGGTAATCCAAACTCAATACTTGACCGCCAATGGTATTTTCAAGGCTGACTAACTTGGTTTTTGCAAAGTGGAAATCATCGGCTTTAATGGCTGCTTTTACCTTAGATAAGCAAAGGCTTCCATCTTTTTCATTTTCAATCGGCTGGGGTTGGATTGAACCGAGAACGGCTGCTCCACCTCCTTCAAATTGGTAATTATGGGCACGTTGACCGCAAATATACTCGTCACCTCGCTCGCAATGGGCCATCAGGGCAAGTAAGTTGGCTTGCGTACCTGAGCTACAAAACAAGGCGCTGGCAAAGTCATGGCGCTTTGCTGCAAATTGTTCGAGCGCATTAATGCTAGGATCATCGCCATACACATCATCTCCTAGCGGTGCGTTGTGCATCACCTCGCGCATAGCTATACATGGTTGGGTTACGGTATCCGAGCGAAAATCAATCATGGTGTGCCCCTATTTATTAAACTCTTGGCAAATTTCTTCACGTGTGGCTTGATCAAAATAGCTCCAAGCGATGAAACGACTGATCTTTTGACCTTGTGCCATGTCGATTACTTTAACCTCTGCTACTGGGTATTTACTCAGCTCTTGCTTTAAAAAAGGTAAGGTTTCTTTTTTTGATACGAGGGATGTAAACCACAAACATTGCTCTGCAAAGTCGGCACTTTCTTTGATCATGGTGGAAATAAATTGGGCTTCACCTCCCTCACACCACAGCTCATTATTTTGGCCACCAAAATTTAAATCTGACTTAGGTGCTTTACCTAAATTGCGCCATTTGCGCTCACTGCCTTGTGATGCCGCTTCTGCGCTGGCATGAAAAGGAGGGTTGCATAAAGTGAGGTGAAATAAATCTTTAGCGGTAATAATCCCGTGAAATATTTGCTGCGGTTGCTTTTGTAACTTTATGCTTATTTTTCGATTATTAAATTGTGCTAATTGTTTGGCAAGTTTCACAGATGCAGGGTCAATATCACTTCCCGTAAATGCCCAGTTATATTCTGCACTGCCTGTAAGTGGATACACTAAGCTCGCTCCGGTGCCGATATCTAGCACCTTTACTTGTTTTCCAGTGGGAATATTGTCTTGATTATCAGCACTTAATAAATCAGCTAGATAATGAATATAATCAACGCGCCCAGGAATAGGGGGGCATAAGTTATGTTCGGGTAAATCCCAAAAATCAACGTCGTAATATGTTTTAAGTAGTGCTTGATTAAGCGTTTTTACTGCTTTGTTATCACTAAAATCGATACTTTGTTGTTTTGCAGGTGTTTCGACTAAATAAGCAGATAATGCGGGCTCTTTAGTAGTTAAAAGCGTAAAGTCATAGCCTTGATTATGGCGATTACGAGGGTGCAATTTTGATTTGTTTGGCGAGGATTTCATTATTGATTACGACGTGCTAAGCATATAAGCCGTTAGTTTAACAGATTAATAAACACAGGGTAATTTTAAACTGCCATATTATATAAGTTACTGGTAGGATGAGTGAGGTAACGAAAATAATAATAACGAGCTATATTATGAAAATTAAGCAAGAATCCATCTATATTCAGCTGAGCGAGCAACAAACATTGCATTTACGTCGCATTTATAACAATGAAAAAAGTGGCCCTGCGGTTTTATTTTTACATGGTGCTGTTGAAAATGGCAAAATTTTTTACACTCATAGTAATAAAGGCTTGGCCCCGTATTTAGCCGAACAAGGTTATGTATGTTACGTTGCTGATTTACGCGGTCGCGGCGATAGCAAACCAGCTATTTCAAAACACTCGAAATATGGTCAAACAGAGGCAATTGTTGAAGATATTCCGGCATTTATAACCAAGATTACAGAGCTGGAAGGCAAAGCTCCTGAATATTGGGTCGCTCATTCTTGGGGGGGCGTATTAATGAATAGTGTATTTGCTCGCTACCCAGACTATATTAATGATGTTAAAGCCTGTGCTTATTTTGGAACTAAACGTTCATTGTACAACCATCACCCTAAAAAATATCTGCAAGGTAATATTATTTGGTATTTCTTAGCGCCTATTTTAGCGAGAAAGCACGGCTACTTACCGGCAAAGCGTCTAAAGTGGGGCAGTGATGATGAAACACAAAAATCGCATTACCAAAGTATGGAGTGGGCAAAAAGGCGGCCTTGGCTAGACTCTGATGATGGTTTTGATTACGCTAAAATGGTGCAAAATTTACAGTTACCGCCAACGCTGCATATTGCGGGAGTGAAAGATAAAGCGCTTGCTCAGCCTATTGATATACAAAAATTTATCGATGAATCAGGTAAAGGCATACAAAAGTTACAAGTTTATGGTCGCAAACATGGTCATCAATATGACTACGACCATATTAATATGCTGACTCACCCAAGTGCAAAGCTTGACCAATTTACTGATCTAGTTAATTGGTTTGCGACTCATTAACTAATTTACGTAATGTTGCTTCAAATCGTTTATAACGCTCTGTTGCATCCGTGTTTACCGGCTTTCGAACAGCCCCTTTACTGAGCGTAGCAACAGGTTTTTTCGATGAATAAAAATCTAAGCAACCTGCTTCATATTCACACCCTAGAAACTGAAATACTTGTTGTAGGGTTTCTTTAGGCTGGTCTACTAGTTGCTCGTATTGTAATGTGAAAATTGAGCCTGACAATACCGCATGCCAATGCTGCATTAGGTTTTTGTATAAGTTGTAATACGTTTTAAATTCAGGCAATGAGCAAAAGTATGGCTCATTTTCAGCAAAATAATTGGTAAAGACCGACCAGGCTGTGGCATCAAAATTACGCTGCATATCGATAAACTTGGCGTTGGGATAAAGTAGTTTGATAAGCCCCATTGATTGATAATTAGCTGGTAATTTATTTACCATAAACGGGCGAACCGGCTTAGCTTGTTTGAGTCTGTGGGTGTATATCTCGCGTGCTTGGGTTATAAGTTGGGGTGTTAAGGCAGTTAAGCACTCAGGGTAGGGAAGTTTAGTTTTATGTTCAATAAAAGGGACTATATCGCGACTTATAGTATTATCTTCGCCAATCGTTGCACAGTTGCTATGGCTGGCCAGTATTTGTTCTAGTAGGGTTGAGCCACTACGCGGCATACCAATAATAAATAATGGCGTAACTGTACTATTAAAGCCTTGTTGGCTCTTTGAGAGTAACTCTGGAGAGTTATACTTCTTTAATTTTGAGTAAAAATCAGTAAGTTGAACTGTTTTAAAATCAGTTAACTGCAATTGTAATTTGTTCGCTAAAATATAATAGTCACTTGCTTGCTCGATATCGTTAAGTTGATCATAGCTTTTGGCTAAGGCATAGTAGCAAACCATTTTTAAACGTAAATTATTGGTTTGGGTTAGCAAGTGGTGCAAATTGCTTAGGTAATTATGTTGCTCATCAAATCGGCCTAATTGTACTAGCTCGTAAAGAATATAAGCTGTGACTGGATAAAGTCCGATACTTAAAGCTTGAGCAAACGTAGTATGTGCTTTATCAAGCTCTCCATGAGTCAGATAATGCTGCGCGAGGTAGTAGTGAGGCTCAGGGTTATTACTCGCCAGTGATTTAGCGTATTCCAGCACAGTAAGTGCATCTTCTGGTGAATTTACCCCATTGAATGCATCAGCCAGAGCATGCAATGGCTCTAACATATTAGGTAAAAATTCACAGGCTCGTTGCAATAAATAAACTGCTGCATCGAATCGCTCTAGTCGTAGTGCAATTCTGCCTAAGCCAAAAAGTGCATGGCCGTTGTTAGGATCTGCTTTGAGCAGAGTTTTAAAATGAAATTCTGCTTCTTTTAAGTGGTTTTGAGCAAGTAATTGATTGGCTTTTTCAAGTAGCATACGTCACTGTATTTTTTAGCTATCTCAGTTAAGTTAATATAAAACGAAAAAGGCGAAATGTCTTGAGCATTTCGCCTATCTTTTTATTGCTTAGCGACGCTTAAAACGTATACGTTGCTTTTACATAGTAAAAACCACCGTTTATGCCGTAAGGTGATGTTTCGTAGTATTTACCACCCCAATTGTTATTAGGAATATCTGTGCTATCAAAAAAGTCTAATTCTTCAGCATCTTGGTCTAGCAAGTTTTGCGCGCCGACCGAGAAACTGATCTCTTCATTTAAGAAGTAAGTAATTTCAGCATCTAATGTCACTGCGGCATCAGCGGTTTTTGCAGTCGCATCGTAATCTACGTGCACACCTTGATATTCACCATAGTAATTTAAGCGGGTAAACGCTGAAAAGCTTTCCCATTGCTGTGCCCAACTTAAAGTTGCACGATGGTTTGGTAAATCGTTTTCCAATCGACTTACTTTGAACGCGCCCGTAATATCACTTGAGCGGGTTACTTCAGTGTCATTCCAGTTATACGCAAAACTAAAAGTAGAGCTACCACCGAGTAAATCAGCCGCATAATTCGCAACTAAGTCTACACCTTGGGTTGTAGTATCAAAGTCATTGGTGAAAAAGCTGACTTGCGCTAGACTTTGTACATTCGGTACACCCGCCGCATCCAGAGTATCTTTGTCTGCTTGGCTGAGCTCAATTTTATCTGACTGACTGATACGGTCTTCTACTTGAATATTATAGTAGTCAATCGTTAAGAATAAATCGCCAATCGTGTATACCGCACCAAAGGTATAACTTTGTGACTCTTCTGGCTCAAGCTCTGTACCACCTAACTGCACAGCAATTGGGTTGGTTGGTGGTAATAATGCAGAATCGACTAATACACCACTACTTAAGTTAGTTTGTACATTACTAACATTTGCTTGGCCTACGGTAGGAGCTCTAAACCCGGTGCTGATTGAGCCACGAATATTGAGATCTTCCGTTACGTGATATTGACCCGTTAACTTATAATTAGTGGTTGAACCAAATGAATCATAATCCTCAAAGCGAAGCGCTAAGCCCATCAAAAAGTCTTCAGTAAATGGAGCTTCAACATCAACATAGGCTGCATAGTTACGACGGGTATATTCCCCTGCATCCGAAGGTTTAAAACCTGGGAAGCCATTTGAGCCAATACTGAAACCTTGCTCGGTTAGTGGTCCTGCAATAAATGAAGCTTCATCACCAGAAGTCACAGTAAAGGTTTCTTCATGCCATTCGAGGCCACCTGCTATATTCACATCGTACGCTAAACCCCAGTCAAAGCCTTTTGATAAATCAAAATTGAAGTTTTTCTCAAGTTGTGAATATTTACCAGGACTAAAGTCTCGTGGACTTTCTGCACCAAGAGAGGCGTTGATTGTGTCGTAGATAAAATAGCGGGATTCATTTAAACCAACAGTACCGCTTAAGTCATAAAATGCACCTTTTAGGTAGCCACCGGTGAATTCACCCTTAGTACCTATTGTAAGTGATGTATCAGTAATATTTCCACCAAAGTTAGGTGTGAACCCACCTGGTAGCATTTCGTTAAATACAAAGCAATCAGGGTTATTTATGACATCTTGCAAGCCTTGTGTGTCATTAATATCAAGGCCTCCCTGATTCATGTCATCAGTAATAGGGCAGTTGCCGGAAAAGTCTCCGGTCATGTCTGCGACTAAGCGATCAAATCGATTAGCACCGTTTGCATCGGTTAGTGGTACTTGATCACCATTTGCATCTAGTACTGGTGAACCTGTGCCGTCAAGTTCATATAATTGAACACCGTAAACCCCTGGGCGTGTATTTGGATTACGATAATAAAAGCCACCACGTACGTCACGTTCAGAGTAATTACCGAACATATAGAACTCGGAGTCGTTGGTTAGCTCTAAACCAATATTACCAAATATTGAAATATCGTCATTAACTTCGGGAGCCCCCCATACTTGCGCTAATGGTGAAACATCAGGCACACCCGCCTCGGCAAGCGCAGCTGCATCAGCTCGCTGTACAGAACGACTAGTTGCATCGGCTGTTTTATATTGAAAGCTTAAATTAGCAAAGCCGTTATCAGTAAAGGGTAAGCCAATATTGCCTGAGATTTGTGTGGTATCACCATCCCCTTCGTAGTATTCACCTTGGCGAACTTCAAAGCTTCCGCCTTCTGAGGCATCCTTTAAAACAAAATTCATTACACCAGCGATAGCATCAGAGCCGTATTGTGCGGCTGCACCATCACGCAGGACTTCGACTTGTTTTAAAGCAATACTTGGGATCACCGAAATATCAGCACCTTGTGCACCATCGTTTATACCGCCACCTAGAAAAGCAATAACAGACGCACGATGGCGACGTTTACCATTTAATAATACCAGAGTGCTATCAGAGGGCAGACCCCGTAAGTTAGCTGGGCGAACCAATGATGCTGCATCGCTAATTGGATTTTGATGTACATTAAATGAAGGAACAGAGCCTTTTAAAAGTTCGAGCATATCAGTATTACCTGATTTACCTAACTCTTCGCCACCAATGATATCGATAGGCACCGGTGAATCGCCAATTGAGCGCGGTGCAGAGCGAGTACCTACCACTGCAATTTTTTCGACGTGTTTATTTACTTGTGTTTTTTCTGCTTCCTCAGCTAACACACTACCAGACATAAATAAGCCTGCAGTTGTTGTTGCTAAGGCAAGTTTTACAGCTTGATTTAATAGGTTGTTTTTAAGATTCATTCTAATTTCCCCAGTTAGAATTGTTGTAATAATCACACCAATTTAATACTAATAATTGCATGGTGTTATTTATTTATACATATTGTTAATGGGTTGTTCAAGGTGTTAAAAATATTGGTTTTTTATATAGTTAATATAGAGGAAAATGAAATGTGATTAACCCACTTGATAATTAACGATTTTATTGAAGTGGATTTAAGCAGAAGGCTGCTTTTTACCCATAAAGAGCTATTTTATAAATGAAAAAAATTTACTGATTGTTGTAACTTATTTTTAAAAAGGGGGATTTAGACCAAAGTATAACCGGTTTGGTTATTACTTCTGTGTTGGTGATTGCGCGTTTTTATCCCGCCATGTTTTTAATGCTTCGCGGTATTCGTCCCATACACATGGGCAACAGCTTCCACCGCCACAGCATTCATCTGTGCTTGGTCTTTGTGGTTTATCTTTTTGATCTGTCGAGGCTATTATAGTGTTGTCAGTCTGCATAGTCGTAATTATTTCCAGTGGAGTAACAGCGAGTATATCACAGCAAATATAAATACTGCTTTGTTAACGGGACCAGCTATGTGAAAATACCCTTATGCGACTATATAAAGTAATTCACCGCGCGCCTTTTCGGGTTGCCAAAATCAGCAAAAGACGCCAACAGTTGCGTTTTAAGCGTTCTATGGTGGCATTAAAAATCGCACTTGCTCAAGAAAAACAAGAAACAAAAGAAATGCTCACAATCTACCGTCGTTATACGCTTGGCGAAGTGAGTAAAGAAGATTTAAGCAAAGCTAATGCGCAATTTGTCGATATACTCAAAGGCTTGGGTTTAGGTGTTTTTGCGGTGCTTCCTTTTGCCCCAATAACCATCCCTTTAGTTGTTAAGTTAGGGCGCTATGTTGGTGTAGAGGTATTACCTAGCTCTTTTAATATTAACAAGCCACTAAAAGAAATAGATCAAAAAATAGCCGAAGATGAAAAGAAACAGCAGCCTTCAGTTACATCTGTAAAAAAATAATGCCACTTTGTATTAGTAGCTCTGCCTTAGCTATACCTTTTGACTGGGGATATTGGTATGCTAAAGCTCTAATTATTTAAAAAATGAGTCATTTAATGAGTGCATTAATTCATCATACTTCTTCAGGAATTCCTTTATCTTTTATTACCAAAAGTGACTTAGCTAACTGGTTGGAACAACAATCTATTTTCTTACAAAACTGGCTGCAAAGTTGTGACTTTAAAAAGCAAGGCTTGGCCTTGGTAGTTGATGAAAAATCAGGGGCATTGGCACACGCATATTGTTTGGTTAATAGCCTTGATGACTTTTGGTTAGCCGGCGAGTTGGCTACTAAACTCCCTGCTGGTTGCTATCAGATTCAAGGCTTAGAAGACACGCTAGAGCAAGTTGCACTAGGGTTTATGTTAGGTGGCTATGAGTTTAGCGAATATAAGGCAAAAGGGGCTGCGAAAGCGCAATTAGCTATTGCAGATAAAGCCATGTTTGAGCGCTTGGATCAGCAAGCTAGTGCAATTAATTTGGTACGCGATTTGGTTAACACGCCAGCGGCCGATATGATGCCTCAGCATTTATCACAAGTGATGGCCGACTTAGCAATCACTTATAAAGGTGAGTTTAGTGAATGGGTTGGCGATGAATTGCTTGAGCAAAACTACCCAACAATCCACATGGTTGGGCGCGCCAGTGAAAATAAACCACGGTTACTGGATTTAAAATGGGGTGATGAAAAAGCTCCATTAATTACCCTAGTTGGTAAAGGCGTATGTTTTGATTCAGGCGGTTTAGATTTAAAACCAAGTTCAGGCATGCGTAACATGAAAAAAGACATGGGCGGCGCAGCACATGTTATTGGTTTAGCACAATTAATAATGGCTGCCAAGTTACCTGTGCGTTTACGAGTGCTTGTACCTGCGGTAGAAAATGCTGTATCACGTAATGCATTCAGACCCGGTGATGTAATTAAAACACGCAAAGGCATCATGGTTGAAATAGATAACACAGACGCAGAAGGGCGTTTAGTTTTGTGTGATGCTTTAACTGAAGCTCAAAACGATGAACCTGAATTGCTGATTGATTTTGCAACACTTACAGGGGCGTGCCGTGTAGCCTTAGGCACTGAGTTACCAGGTTTTTTCTCAACAAGTCGCGATGTGGCTAATGGTATTGTTGATTCAGGTATGGATGTGAGCGATCCTGTATGGCAACTTCCTTTATTTGAGCAATATACGAGTTTTCTAAAAAGTGATGTTGCAGATATGGCTAATTGTGCGAGCACACCCTTCGGTGGTGCTATTACAGCCGCTTTATATCTAAAAGAGTTTGTTGCGCCTACCACCGATTGGGTTCATTTTGATGTTATGGCTTGGAACTTACGTTCATTACCAGGTCGCCCGGCTGGTGGTGAAGCTTTAGGAGTTCGCGCTGTATTTAATTACTTAGCAAGTCGTTTTAACTAAACTTCATAAAGCTCTAGTGGTAAATCATCGGGATCGGCAAAAAAAGTAAACCGCTTCCCGGTGATTTCATCCACTCTTATTTGTTCCACTGTTACATTATTTTTTTCTAAATAAGTTTTAGCTTGGCTAATATCTTTTACTGCAAAAGCTAAGTGTCTTAATCCTTGTGCCTCTGGGTAACTCGGTCTTTTTGGCGCCCCAGAAAATGAAAATAGTTCTATTTGGCTGCCATTGGGCAATGCCAAATCTAATTTATAAGAGTTGCGTTCAGCACGATATTGTTCATGAATTATGGGTAGCTTGAGTATTTGAGTATAAAAATGCTTAGCCCGTTGGTAGTCGCTACAAATAATAGCAATGTGATGAATAGCGAGTAGTTCCATATCTGTCCAATAAAAAAAGCGCGAAAATCGCGCTTTATTCTATAGCAATTAATCAGTGTTTTTACATGCAGCTACGGCAGCTGAAACAAGCTCTAGGCCAGTTTTATCACATGCCGGTAAAGTAGCATCACTAGTGTTAATAGGCGTCACTCGTTCGCCCCATTTTATGTAACTTGCAGCCCACGTTAATCCGGCACCAAAAGCGGCCGACATAATATTAGAGTGAGGCTTTATTAAACCTTGCTCAACCGCTTCACATAGTGCGATAGCGATAGTGGCGGCCGATGTGTTGCCATATTCGCCAATATTTACCATTACTTTCTCATCAGCAACCTTAAGGCGCTGTTGAATAGCTTGGATAATACGTAAGTTTGCTTGATGCGGGACCAGAACGTCGATTTCATCTAAGCTTAAGTCAGCTTGTGAGAGCACATCGTCACAGGCCTCGCTCATGCCTTTTACCGCACGTTTGAATATTTCACGACCCTCAAACAATAAATCTGATGGGCCTGCTGGACTGTACTTATCAATATCACTACCAAAGTTGGTAATGTGTAAAATATCACGGTCTTCGCTGTCACAACCTGTTTTAGTTGCCATTAAGCCTGATGGGGTATCGGCGGCTTCAAGTACAACGGCACCAGCACCATCGCCAAATAGTACTGCGCTGTCACGACGATCCCAGTTTACATACCAAGTCATTCGCTCTGCGGCAATAACCACTGCTTTTTTGATCATTCCAGCTTGAATTTGTGCAGTTGCAGCTTGTAATGCATACAAAAAGCCAGAACAGGCCGCGTTTGTATCCATTGCCGCAGCACCGACTGCACCGATATTTTTTTGTACCAATGAGGCAGTATTTGCCACCATGGTTGAAGGTGTACAAGTGGCTAATAAAACTAAATCTATGTCTTTAGCATCAACTCCGGCACAAGCAATGGCATGTTTTGCTGCAACCGTTGCTAATTCAGCTGTGCTTACGTGGCTTACTCTGCGCGCTTTGATACCCGTACGGGTAGTGATCCACTCGTCATTGGTATCAACAAGTTGGCTAATTTCATCGTTGCTAATGCGGGCTGGTGGAATGCATTTTCCCCAACCTGTTATATGTGCGTAAGACATAGTGGGTTCTCTTATAGTGGTCAGACATCTGTCATCAATGCGTGTTTTATACCAAAAATCCCGTTATAAGACTAGTTGATAGCTTTGTTTATATCGTAAATAGTGGTAATTAAACGTAATTTACGTTAATGGTAGTAGAAAAAAGGCTAGCATGAAAAATAATAAATGCTTATATAATCTTTACATTGATAAGGTAGGTGGAATATGGCTATGAAAAAACGTAAGGGCTGCTATGCATAGCAAAATAAAGGCATCACTGTTTAATCATCTTATTGATGCCGAACGTCAGCTACTTGAACCGGAGATCCGCCAGTCAGAGCAAGCATTAGACGCGTTACTGGATGACGAGTTTATAGAAATCGCTGGTAATGGCACGGTGTTTAATAAATACCAAGTGTTAACACGTCTGCCTACAGAGGTTGTACCGCAGTTTTATAATCAAAATTTTAAAGGACGTATGCTCAGTGACGATATTGTACAATTGAGCTATCAAGCCGCTTACAGGCGTTCGGCGCGTGCTGAATTTAATTATTCATTACGGATGTCGCTTTGGCGATATAGTGAAGCGTCGTGGAAAATGGTATTTCATCAAGGCACACCTTGCGCCGTATTTAATATATCAATGGATGAAGATTAACTCTTAGCTTTAGGTATAACGTAAATGGCATTTTTAATGCAAACAGATCCTGCAATTAGCCGCTTATTGATGCTGCGAAGCGGCGCGATTGCAATACAACTCTTAGCGGTGATCGCGGTTTATTTTTTATTGGAACACCAGATCCCACTCTATGAATTACTGCTTGTTATTTCCCTAGAGGCTGTATTTCAAATATTAAGTGTGGTTGCTTATCGCAATGTGAGTAAAGCAAAAGAGATGGGTATGTTGATGCAACTCACCGCGGATGTTTTATTTTTAAGTGTTTTATTGTCGCTAAGTGGTGGCGCAACCAACGCATTTGTCTCATTGTTACTGTTACCTATTATGATTGCTGCTGTGAGCGTAAGTGCAAAAGGGCTGGCATATATTGCGGTGCTGGCAATATCGGCTTACAGCTTATTACTGTACAAAATGCCACAACACAGTATGCATCATATGGATATGACCAGTCATTTTGTTGGCATGTGGGTTAATTTTGTCATCAGTGCCAGCGTGATTGCCTTGGTGATTGGCACTATGAATCGGGCATTGCACTCTAGAGAGCGTACTATTGCAAAGGTACGCGAGAAACAATTACGCTCAGAGCAGTTAGTTACACTTGATGGTGCAGCAGCTCAAATTACTCATCAACTTGCCAGCCCAATAGCAAATTTACAATTGCTTTTTGAAGAGCTACAAGAAGAGCAACCTAGCAATGTGCTCATTAATGAAATGCATAAACCGCTTATGCAGTGCGCAACACAACTAAATAACTTTAGAGATTTATCAGCGCAATTAAGAACTCACAGTGACATTGGCTACATTGAATTGCCCGCGCTAGCGCAGCAGATCCAAGACAGTATGCTTTTACAATACCCGGATCAACAACTGATATGGCAAAGTGATGCTCCAGCTGTCAATGTAAAAGGTGACGCAATGCTGTTACCTGCCATTCTTAACTTATTGCAAAACTCAGCCACAGCAAATCTGCAAAATAAGCAAGTACAGTTAGCTTTGAGTTGGCAAGCAAGTGATAATGAAGTGAGCTTGTTGATTCGTGATCATGGGATGGGCTTTACTAGTGAACAATTAACTCAACTAGGCGGGCACATAATGGCTAGTAAGTCAGGTATGGGGCTAGCAGTGTTGCTATCTAACGTAACACTTGAACGGCTACAAGGCTCTTTAACACTTTACAATCACCCCGAAGGGGGCGCTGTTGCTAAGGTACAGCTTGCAGTATTAAATGAAGAAAAATAATGAAATTGCTTATAATTGAAGATGATATAAATTTAGCGAATACGTTAGCAAGACGTTTAACTAAACATGGTTTTACTTGCGAAGTGGCACATAATAGTGCGCAAGCATTGCAACTTGTAAAACAATATAAACCAAGCCATGTGTTGTTAGATATGAAGCTAGGTGATGACAATGGGCTGTTATTAATAAAACCAATAAAGGAATTATTGCCGAGCTGCCATATAGTCTTGCTGACGGGTTTTGCCAGTATAGCGACTGCTGTAGAAGCAATGCGAATTGGTGCCAACGATTACTTAACAAAACCCGTTGATATGCCAACTTTAGTCAAAGCCTTAGATATAAATAATCAACTAACAGCCGAAATTACAGCTACCCCCACTACTGTTATGTCAGCTGAACGGGTAGAGTGGGAACATATTCAGCAAGTTCTTCACTTTAATCAAGGTAATATCTCAGAAACAGCTAGGCAACTTAATATGCATAGACGCACCTTACAGCGAAAGCTCCAAAAAAAGCCTGTTAAGCAATGAAAAGTGATGGATAAAAATTTGGTTGTTGTAATTTTTGCTACAATGGAGGTTTGCCGTAATAGCATTCATTTACTAAAGTAAAGATATCCCTTTAATTTACCATCCTAATTGAGCCGTATATGGATTTTTCCCAAGTAAATTTTTTCGCGGTGTTTATTGCTGCCTTATCCTCTTTTGCCTTGGGCGGGATTTGGTATTCGCCTTTACTATTTCAACGAATTTGGATGGAGGCGTGTGGATTAACAGAGCTTGATTTAAAGACTATTAATCCAAAAAGAGTATTCATTGGCAGCTTTTTACTCTCGTTCTTTATTGCGCTTAGTTTATCATTGTTCGTTGGGCCAGCGCCAAGTCTGGGAGTGAGTGTTGGAGCAGCATTCATTATTGGAGTTTGTTGGGTCAGCAGTGCCTATGGTATCACTTATTTGTTTGAGCAACGCCCGTTAAAACTATTTATGGTTAATAGTGGTTATCATATTTTGCAATTCACCCTGATGGGGCTGGTTTTGGGGCTTTGGCCATAACCTGTTACCCTACAGAGGTATTTGTAGTAAAAGAAGTAGTTAAAATGGCAAAACCAAATAAAAAAGGCCCCACTAAAACCGTCGATATTTTTTGCAGTCAATGTAAAACCCAGTTATTCAAATACCGCAAAGGCGGGAAAGGTGCTTTAGTTAAATGCTTTAAAGAGCGTATCAACCAAGACTTCACCACAACCCCTTGTATTTGCCCGCAATGCGAGCGCCCCTTCGCCCGCGAAACCCTCATTCGAGGCGCCCCAGCGTATAAAATGATTGGTGGCAAAGTTACCTTTAAATAATATACCGATGTAATGAATTAGCTTAAACGAATGTTTTTCACAATCAGTAACTTAAAAATTATCGTGCTATAAATTGCGCAAATAGGCTTCAACAAACTGAGCTTGGTTAGGTGCTTTAGGCGCTGTTTTGAAGTGAATTAATGAATCTGTATGACGCAATTTTAATTCATCAGTAAATTCACATTCTACTTTGCCAAACTGTTGTGCAACGGGTTTGAATTCGCTTGAGTTTTCACATTGTTTTGCAAGAGAGTTAGCGACTTGTCCGCAATATGCGCCGATGGCATAGGTTTGTAATAAGCTGTCGTCGATTTCTTGCCAATTTATAGTTGTTTCAATTTTGCCGCCACACTGTTTTGTAAACCTTTGCTGCGCTTTGTCTAATGCTTCAAGCGAATTTGCAATTGCTTTTTCTCGGTTAAATTTTGCGAAGTCGGCTTGAATATTATCAGCTAGCTGAGCTTTGTATTGGGCATAGGTATCTTCAGATATTGCTTTATTACGTTTGCCTTTTTGCTCAGATAAATAAATGGCTTTACGAGTGTCGGGTAAATACAAAGCGTAGCTGCAACAGGCATAACCTTGTTCGCGAGTAACTAGAGCACGTTGTTGGCCATCGAAAATGTATTTATATGCTTTAATACTTCCATGGGGTAATAGGTCGGTGAGAAAAACAACCTCATCGATAGGGTGATTTACGCCGACAACTTTGATCAATGCTTGAGTTTTGTCGAGGGTTTCAACGATGATGACTTGCTCACCACGTGATGACTCAAGAACGACAGGGTACTTTTGAAACTCTAACGCAAATGCAGTGTTACAGAGTAAAGTGAGAAAAATAAGTAGTTTTTTCATAAACAAATCCTTTTAGAATAATTTATCTATTATTGTAGCAATCCTTGTTTATAAAAAGAATACGCTGGCCTTGTTTAAATTTCATTAAAATAAATAATGATGAGTGTTGAAAATCAAAAAATTGAGAACAGTTAAATTGCTTTATATCTAAAAAAATACCAGCCTAAGCTGGTATTTTTTATTAATGATTAAGGTGTGTAATAGATTGGCGATTCAGGCCCTACAGGTAAACCAAATACAAAGACCCATAAGTAAAATAATGCGACCCAGCCAACAAAGAAGAACATACTGTAAGGCAGCATGGTCGCAACGAGCGTGCCTATTCCCATGTCTTTTTTGTATTTAGTTGCTACTGCGAGTATTAGGCCAAAATAACTCATCATCGGGGTGATCAGATTAGTAACTGAGTCGCCAATTCTGTAGGCGGCTTGAATCGTTTCAGGGGCATAGCCTATTAGCATTAACATAGGGACAAATATAGGGGCAGTAACAGCCCATTGCGCTGATGATGAGCCTAAACTTAAGTTAACTAAAGCACACATAAATATAAATAACACAAATACTTCAGGGCCTGTAAGGCTCAGTGCTTGTAGCATTGCAGCACCATTGATAGCTAAGATGGTGCCTAAATTTGTCCATTTAAAAAATGCCACAAACTGGGCTGCAAAAAATACCAGCACGATATACATACCCATAGAGCTCATACTTTTACTCATGGCATCGATGACATCTTTATCGTTTTTCATGGTGCCCACAACGCGACCATAGACAAAACCAGGAATACCAAAAGTTACAAATATAAAAACCACGATACCTTTCAAAAATGGCGAGTGAGCCACTAAGCCAGTCTCTGGGTTACGTAAAATGCCATCTGCGGGCACGATAGTCCAAGCAAGTAATAAAGATACAACAAGTAAAGAAACACCAGCCCACTTTAAGCCTGACTTTTCAATCTCAGTTAGTCCTTGGATATTATTATCTGCAAGGTCCGAACTGGCTTCATCAGGGTTATATTCTCCTAAGCGTGGTTCAACAATTTTTTCAGTTACGAATGTGCCTAATAAAGCGATAAGTAATACTGATATCATCATAAAATACCAGTTAGCTTCTGCGCCTACTTGGTAGGTGGGGTCAATCATTTGTGCAGCTGGTGTGGTGATACCCGCCAGTAAAGGGTCAATCGTGCCTAACAGTAGGTTTGCACTGTAACCACCTGACACACCGGCAAAAGCAGCTGCTAACCCCGCTAAAGGGTGACGACCTAGGCTGTGGAAAATCATTGCTGCCAATGGTATCAACACTACGTAACCCAGTTCAGATGCGGTATTTGACAAAATAGCAGCAAACACCACCATGAATGTTACTAAACGTTTTGATGCTCCCATCACCATGCCGCGCATGGCTGCTGATAATAAACCTGAATGCTCTGCAACACTCACACCTAATAAGGCAACTAAAACAGTGCCTAGAGGGGCAAAGCCGGTAAAATTAGTTACTAGGCCTGTAACAATACGCTGTAAGCCCTCTGCACTTAAAAGGCTGACAACTTCAATTACACCATCAGGATCGCGACCTGCAGAACCAACAGGTCGTGGGTCTATGGCACTTAAACCAAACCAGTCAGCGATGCCGCTGAAAACAATGATAGCCACACAGAATATGGCAAATAACGTAATAGGGTGGGGTAACATATTCCCCAAAAACTCAACTGTTGCCAAAAAACGATTAAATAAACCTGATTGTTTTTCTGGGTTTGTTGAGTTTGCAGTGTCGACAGCTTTTGACATAGCAAGGTTCTCAAAATAATAAAATTGCCGCAATCTAGCATTTTTCACCGCATCAATCATCTATAAACGATAGTTTGCCAATCAGGTACGTTGAATAGGCCTAGTTGATAACCCCTTTAAATAGCAGTGGGTAGCGCCTTAGGCGGTTACCAATATAATCATCAGCCATTATTTGGTCGCAAATTTGCTTTACATCATCGGTTGCTTCAAACACCCAGTCAAAACGCTCAATTGCGAGCAAGAAACCGCGTTTTAGAAACTGTTGTTGGCGGTATTCATTTAAATTGTTGCGGATGATTGCAAGTTTACCCGGATCGGCTTGCAGTGCTGCAATAACTTGATTAATGAATGCGGTGTTTCTAGTTGGTGTTGTGCGTCTTTTTCGGTGCTCTGTAGTCACATACTCTCCTATACCTCATTAAGAATATTACTCAGCTTTTTTAAAAAGTCATCTTTGTGTTTATCGTGTTCATAACCTAAGTGATAGGTGTTATGAAAACCAAACCTAAGGAGTACACCACTGCCTTTAAGGTAGATGGTATACCCATCAATATCAGAAAAGGCGGTTAGGCCCATGTAGTGTTTACCGTCGTCAGTATTTTTACCAAGCTGTATAATGCGTTCGTAAACAGCTAGTATTTGTTTTCCGTCAATTTCGTTTTTCATAATGCCTCCCGATAATTTAATACGTTAATCAGCGGTATTTGGTTCAAAGTAAGACGTTTTCTTAATAAATAAAATAGGATTTTTCGTGTGAGTGCAAATATTTGTAACTGTAGTTTCTTTTGCTTGATGATAAAAGTTTAGGTGGCAACTTTTACGTTAAATATTTTAAATTTGTGGACTTAGTGGCCTGGTTAAGACTTGAAAAAACGCAGCTGGAATGAGCAACTGCGTTTTATGTATATGAAAACAGACCTACGTATACAGGGTTAAGAAGCTAGTTAGCAATTCAGCCCGTTAAAACTTGGCTTTGTACTTGCTCATTTAATACAACCACTTCTGCACGTTTAAAAAAATTAAAGTCTGTCGCGGTGGCTAATGTGTATGCCCCCATCATACGGCTGATGATTAAATCACCGTTATTTAATTTAGGTAACATAATTGCTTCACTTATGACATCGATGCTGTCACATGTTGGGCCTGCTAATACTGATTCTACGCGCTCATCTTCTTGTTTTAGAGAGTCGATAGGGTATGCGGCTTCATCAAATATTAAACCACTGAAAGAACCATATATGCCATCATCTAAATAGTACCAAGGTTTGCCTTCTCTAACAGCTTGCCCCATGACAGATGCTACACTTGTTACACAACTTGCAACAATGAAGCGGCCAGGCTCTGCAATAACCCTTACTGTTTCTGGCAGTTTTGCCAATGCGTCATTTATTGGCGCGCAGAACACATCAATAGGCAGTACATCTTTACTATAAGGTACCGGGAAACCACCGCCAATATCCAAGGTGCTAAGGGCAGGTAAGCCTAACTCAGCAATGCGCTGTATTACAAGATTACACGCTGCAATAGCACTAACGTATTTTGTTGGGCTAGCTGTTTGTGAGCCAACATGGAACGATAGACCTTTAATACGAATACCAAGCTGTTTGGCATAGGTAATAATTTCAATGGCCATTGCTGGACTACAGCCAAACTTTTTCGAAAGATCGGCAAAGGCATCGGCGTTACGAAAGCTCAAACGAACTAAAAGCTCAACGCTTTCTTTGTAAGCTATAAATTTTTCAAGCTCATTGATGTTATCAATAACAAACACATTACAACCATATTCAAGGGCATCACGAATATCAGCATCACGCTTGATTGGGTGAGTGTGAATCGTACGCTCGCTTGGTACGCCTTGGCTGGCAACTAAAGCAACTTCACCGCTGGTGGCTAAATCAAAGCACGCACCTTCTTCTAATAAAGTGCGTACAACAGCGGCGTGAGGTAATGGTTTTAATGCAAAGTGTAGCGTAACGCCTGGTAATGCATTGCTAAGTGAACGATATTGAGTGCGGACAGCTTCGCAGTCTAGCACCATTAAAGGCGCACCGTGCTGGGCAACTAATCGTTCAATTAATGTGTTAGACGGTTGTGCAATTTCATCATGAATAGGTTGGTTTGCAGCAACCGTTGATGCAGGTACTTTGATTGTTACGTCAATTGATAAAGCCATTATATTCTCCGAGTAAAGCAACTGCAGGGGTATGTTTTATCCACATGGCAGTTGAGTGTCATTAAGTGCGTTGAAACCGAACAATGATTGATTTCATACAGTCAAATTCACTCTTGGATAGTTGCTCTATTGCCTTGCTACAAACTAGATTTGTAATGTACTCGGATTGGCTATCATCAAGAAGCGGCGAGATATTAATCTCGGTTTATAATTTATGCAACAGTTATTTTGAGTTTTATGTAATTTAGTTTGCATCTTGGCATATAGGGAGATTTAGTCGCTATAGTGGCGAACAATAATATTAATAGATTGATTCAGACGGTGACAAATTATATTTGTTTTTGAATTCTGACAACATATTAGTTGCGGTTTGTTTATCAAATGCAGAAAAGTGTGTTTTTTTGATAAAATTATACATCTGAGGTGTCGACATATAAGCATTAATAATATCGAGTGCTTTACTGCCTTTTGGGGGGCGGCTACAAACAAAGTGGCCAGTTACAAACTCCGGATACTCAGCTATTTTTCGGCTATCGAGAGTGGCTAATTGTTCATTTGTTAATAATGTTTTCATTACTGAATCGTAATTGACTATAAGATTGACTCGTTTGTGAAGTAATAGTTGAGCTAATTGAGTAAAGCTATCTGCGCCATGAAGTGACACTACTTGATCATGATAATTGCTAAACATTTTATCAAGCTGCTCATAACTTACTGATGATACAGCGCCAAACGTTTTATACTGAGCAAGTAGTTTAGACACTGATACGGTTTCAGGCAGGTTTTTAAGTGTTTCTTTATCACCATATATTTTGCGTTGAATATGCATTGATGTTGGTATGTGAGAAAACTCAAATAGCTTCTCTCTTTGGGGAGTTTTGATTATATTATAACTGCATACAGCTTCGTCACTTTCGAGACGGCGTATCAAACGGGCATGATTTGTCCATTGAAACGTAGTGGTAAATTCATCTTTTAGTGCATGGGAAAAGGTATCATAGAAGAGTTTATCTGATGTCCTCTCGATATTATCATCTTTTAATGCGCGAGAGAGAATAACTAAAGAATCTTTTGCTACTGCTGATGAGCACGATAAAATAAAAACAATTAAGCAGCTTATGATACTTAAGAGTCTCATTCTGAGATACCCCAATTAATTAACAGTAGAATTATAGTATGACATAAAAAAGCCCCGTAAGGGGCTTAAAGGATATTCTATTTTGTTAACGCGCGTTAGTGCTTTCAAATATCTTATCTGCTGAGGCTGCAACAAAACCAGTATAGATTTCGCCATCGGGTTTGTTATAACGCAGGGCAAACTCATAAAAACAGCTAGGTACAGTCATTTTTTTATCGCTAAACTCTACCGCAAAGTCATCCGCGAGAGTTGATGATTGTTCTAATAAAACCTCAGCAGATCCTTTAATTTCACCACCAGATGTATTCAATGCAAAGCCTGCATCTTTAAGGGCCTGGTTTACATCTTCAATATTATCAAACTTTGCAAGTTCATTAATATTCACCGTAAAGTGATTCGCACGGTAACCCCATGCTGACATCCATGCAGCATATTCGCTTTCAGCTAGTAATTTTTTATACGTATCAGAGCTTACTTGCCAATGCGTGCCTGAGTATAAAAAGTTATCGTTAGTAACAGCATCAGCATCAATACTATCAACCATATCAGTAACGATAGCCTGTAGCTCTGGAGAGCATTTATCTACCAGCAATTCAGAGATAAATACTTTAGGCTGTGTCGTATCTGGGTGCTCATAATGCTTAGCATACAGTTTTTTTGCTTCAAAGTGGTATTCACCACACTCTTTATAGCCAACGGCTAAAAAATGGGCCGCTAGTTTTTCAAGGCCAATTTTTTCATGGTTAAAGGTACGCAGTGCAATGTGATCGTTAATGATGTCATCTTTTTGCGTTGATCCAAGTAACTCATGTACTTTTACGGCTGATGGTGTAACAGCTAAGTAGTTTTGCCATAAGTTTTCAAATAATGTATTTACATCTGTGTGCATTTTAATTCCTTAATTTTTTGACTATTTCGTCTGCTAATTATTCTATTATTAAGCCCGGCGCGAGGGTTGCTGGTAAATTAACGTGATCTGCCTCTACTGATGAAACAGGGTATGAGCAATAATCAGCAGCATAGTAGGCGCTTGCTCTATGATTACCACTGGCTCCTATACCACCAAATGGCGCGGCACTTGATGCACCTGTGATAGGGCGGTTCCAGTTAACAATCCCAGCACGTATACGCTTTAAGAAATGTTGGTAATCTGTGGCTGAATCACTTAATAACCCTGCTGATAAGCCAAAAGAGGTATTATTTGCCTCCATAATAGCGCTATCAAAGTTGTCATAACGATATACTTTTATCAGTGGACCAAAATGCTCTTCATCGGGCATTTCGCTGATGTGGGTAACATCGATAATTCCCGGGCTGACAAAGCCCGTACCAGCCTCTAAGTGTTGTAGTTCAACTAATGGCTTAGCGCCTAAATCAATCAGGCTTTGCTGAGCCTTTAGCATGCCAAGCGCTGCTTGCTCACTGATCATCGCCCCCATAAATGGTTGTTGCTCAGCGAAGCTGTCAGCCACCACGATATTTTTAGTTGCTTCAATAAGTTTTGCTAAAATCGCATCACCATTTTGACTTTTTTCGATAAAGACACGGCGAGCACAGGTACAGCGTTGCCCTGAAGTGATAAAGCCAGACTGAATGATATCGTGAGCTGCTGCGCTAATATCAGCTACATCTTTAATAATTAGTGGGTTATTACCACCCATTTCCAAGGCTAAAATTTTACCTGGGTGGCCGGCAAATTGCTTATGTAATATATGACCTGTGTTTGAGCTGCCGGTAAAAAATAAGCCATCAATGTCTTTGTGGCTAGCAAGCGCTTTACCTGTTTCGACTTCACCTTGGACAAGGTTGATCACACCTTGGGGTAAGCCGGCTTTTAACCATAATTCTAGCGTAAACTGTGCAACGTAAGGGGTTAATTCAGAGGGTTTAAATACCACGGTATTACCCGCTAAAATGGCCGGCACAATGTGCCCGTTTGGTAAGTGACCAGGGAAATTGTAAGGGCCAAATATAGCCACTACACCATGTGGTTTATGACGTATAAATGCCTTTGCACCAGGCATAGGATTTTCAGTAGTGCCTGTGCGCTCATTATGTGCTTTGATAGAAATAGCGATTTTACCCGCCATTGCTCCCACCTCAGTACGGGTTTCCCACAATGGTTTGCCAGTTTCTTTAGCAATAATGATAGCGAGTTCTTCACTATTGTCTTTTAACAGAGCTGCAAATTTTTCAAGGATGTTAATACGTTCTGAAATTGGTTTGTCAGCCCATTCAACCTGCGCGTTACGTGCGGCTAGAATGGCGCTATCAACCTGTGCAGGGCTTGCAGCAGCACCCTGCCAAATAATGTCACCATTACTTGGGTTGATTGAATTAAATGAATGACCCAGGCCTGCTTGCCATTGGTTATTGATTAACTGTGTATTGATTGATTCTGTACTCATAATAGTCCTACTGCGGTTACAGGCGGAAAAATCGCGCTGCATCCCCTTGTTTTAATTTAAGTGCTTGAGCAACGTCTTGGCTTATAATTAAGGTATGCTTGGCATGATTATAATGGGCATGTTTGGTGAAGGTCGCTCTGAAGTCGCTCACCCCTTGATTACAAATCGCTAAAGTATCAGAACTTTGCTCATCTACGTAATCAAGCTCTCCAATTGATATTGGGCATACAAGTGACTCTCGTACGCTGCGAATGTTACCTAGCTTGGCTTCTACGGTGGGTCCTGCATCAAATAAGTCTACATAGCCGCGGTGCTCAAAACCTTCTTTTTCAAGAAGTTTAAGTGCGGGCTTTGTTTTTTCGTGTACTTTGCCGATTACTGCTTGTGCTTTTTTACTAAGTAAATTGGCATAAATAGGGTATTTGGGCATTAATTCACTAATAAACACCTTATCACCTAAACCGACAAGGTGATCAGCTTGAGGAAATTCAATGCTAAAGAAATGCTCTTCTAACCATTGCCAAAAAGGTGAGTGACCATCTTCATCACTTACCCCACGCATTTCGGCAATAATGGTATCGGCAAAGCGTTCACTGTGTTGTGCCATAAATAAAAAGCGAGAGCGGGACAAAAATCGCCCGACGAGGCCTTGTCTGCTAGCTTCACGTAAAAATAAGGTACAGATTTCAGAACAACCTGTGTAGTCGTTACACATGCTGAGTATATCAACTGTATTATAAACGTTGAGAGTACGTGAGTGATGAACGGTTTTGCCTAGGTGGTAATGATACAAAGGGACGTTCAGCCCAACCGCAGCTTCTATTGCGGTTGTACCAACAACATCGCCCGTTTCACTGTCTTCGAGTACGAAAAGGTAGCTCTCATCGTGGGGCTGATTAATATCTTTAGAAAAGCTACTTTCAGCACGCGCAATTTTTTCTTGTAAAAGTTGATCGTCTACAGGGAGTGATGTAAACCCATGACCAGACTCAATCGCAATCTGTTTAAGTGCATCAAAATCGTTGGCCGTTATAGGACGTAATACTTGCATTCTTTCTTGCTCCATTAGCGCCCCAGCATTTCACTAGGGCGCTAAAATAGATTAACCTTTTACAACAGCCGCAACCGCTTTTTCAAAACGCGCTAAACCTTCTTTTATGTCTTCAAGTGGGATGACTAAAGATGGTGTAAAACGAATCACATTAGTGCCGGCTACTAAGCTCATTAAACCTTGTTCGATACTGGCAACTAAAAAGTCTCGTGCGCGACCTTCAAATTGTGCATTGAGAACTGCACCTAATAGTAGACCTTTACCACGCACTTCACTAAACACATCATATTTTTCATTGATAGCAGCAAATCCAGCACGGAATAATTGTTCACGTTCTTTTACGCCTGCAAGCACGTGTTCAGTATTAACTGTGTCAAAGGCAGCTTCGGCCACTGCACACGCTAGTGGGTTTCCGCCGTAAGTTGAGCCATGAGTACCTACTTTTAAATGCGCAGCGATATCTGTTGTAGTGATCATTGCACCGATAGGGAAACCGCCGCCAAGTGCTTTAGCTGTAGTTAAAATATCAGGTGTTACAGCTAAGTCTTGATATGCATAGAGAGAACCTGTGCGGCCTACACCTGTTTGTACTTCATCAAAAATAAGCAGTGCATTATGTTTGTCACACAATGCGCGAACACCTTTTATAAACTCAGCAGAGGGCGAAATAATCCCCCCTTCACCTTGCAGTGGTTCCATCATAACGGCACAGGTTTTATCACTAATTAGTTTTTCAAATGCTGCAAGGTCATTGTAGTCACAGTGATCAATAGCGGCAGGTTTAGGGCCAAAACCATCTGAATAGGCTGCTTGTCCACCTACAGTGACTGTAAAGAATGTACGGCCATGAAAGCCTTTATTAAATGCGATTATTTGGGTTTTGTCTTCGCCATGTACATCTAATGCAAAACGACGAGCAAGTTTTAGCGCAGCTTCGTTGGCTTCTGCGCCAGAGTTAGCAAAGTAAACTTTGTCTGCAAATGTAGCGTCAGTGATTTTTTTAGCTAAGCGCAGTGCTGGCTCATTGGTCATAACATTTGATAAGTGCCAAATCTTCTCACCTTGCTCTTTTAAAGCATTTACAAGTGCAGGGTGGCAATGGCCTAAACAGTTAACGGCAATACCACCGGCAAAATCAATAAACTCTTTATCATTTTGATCCCACACTCGAGAGCCTTCTCCACGAACGGGGATAACTTCAGATGGATTATAGTTAGGGACCATAACATCGTTGAATAAATCTCTTGTTACTTGCATTTGACGCACCTTAAATTGAAAAAAGATATTGATTGCTAAACTATTTTATTGTTTATTTGCAACCAAATTAATATTGCCCTAAGGGCTAGGTTATTTTTATAACCCTATTATCTAGTTTCGTTAGTTAAATTTGCAGTGCTAAATTGTGTAAAATGATTATAATAAAAGTCATATTGATGAATTGAGTTATCAAAATGATTAGTAAGCAAGATGAGAAGTTACTCGCTATTTTACGCACTAACGCCAGAGCTAGTATTTCAGACTTAGCCAGGGCATTGAATTTATCGCGTTCAACAGTTCAAAGTAGAATGCTGAAGCTTGAGGAAACAGGAGTCATAAAAGGTTACAGTGTTGATTACGGTGAGGCGTATTTAAATGCCATGGTTGCAGCGCATGTGTCTATTAAAGTTAAACAAAAGCTCACCACAAAAACAAACTTAGAACTTAAGCAAATTGACGCTATTTCTCAATTGTACGCCATTAGTGGTGAGTTTGACTTAATAGCCGTTGTACAAGCTCAGAACTTGGAAAAGCTAAGCCATTTACTGGATGATATAGGTAATCTAGACGGCGTCGAAAGAACTACATCATCGGTTATTTTAGAAACTAAGTTTAATCGTTAATTGATGTAATGAGTTAAATAATAGTAGTGATGCTGTTATTGTGTTGGAGCTGAGCGAATAACTTTTTTTTCTACTTCATCAAGCTTCACTACATATGCATTACCACCAATGCCTTTGAACTCTTCATCGGTAAAAATTAGCGTGTTTTCGTCATAAAAGGTAATAGCTTCTTTTTGTGTAACAATACCTAAATCTATTAATGACACGTCACCAGAGAAAAACTTGTCGCCTTCAAAGTTTTCAAAAAGCCAAATGCTGGTAGAATCAAGTAGCACCAGCTTTTTACGATCAGGGCTCAAGGCTGCTGATGTGATCCAGCAAAGCTTTTCCATGGTAGTACAGGTTTGAAATGAATCAATTAATTGGGCATCAAAATTTGCAGCGTGGTCTCCCACTTTATAAACATTGGTGATGCCATCAAAGGGTTTGGTTCTGTTTTTAGTAAATAAATATAAATGTCGACCAAAAGAAACAAATGCTTCTAAATCAAAATTTCGTTTATCTGGGGCTACAGGCTTATCGTCGAGCTCGGGGTAAGTGAATTTAATAATTTCAGCTTGAGTCGTATTGCCTTTTATATCAATAGGGTTTTCTATTTTATAGATTGTTAGCCACTTTCGCTCTTGTTTATTATTACCAAAATCACCTAAAAAGAAATGACCAAAATCATTTTGAGTCATATCTTCCCAGTCAATATTTTTGGCATTGGTAACAAGTACTTCTTTAGAAATGGAGCCATCATCAGCTAGGCGGTAAAGTTTAGCGTCATCCCCGCCATCGTTTATAGCCCAAAGTTGCATGGATTTATCGAACTCAATACCAGAAATTTCTTTTAAGCGCGGATCAACAGAGACTTTCTTTTTACTATAAAGAGTATAAATAGAAGTGCCTATTACGGCGCTTGCACCAATGATAAAAATGATTAATGTGACATAAAAGCTTTTTTTAAGCATAAACGATTGAAGGAGATATTAATTTTTGACTATTATGCTGTATTTTGTGTTTAATTACTATGTTAGAGCTCTTTTGCGTCACTTTCTAATTGCCAGACGCCTGTACCTGTTGCTGCAATGTGATTAACGTTTCCTTGCAATACTTTACAGCCAACATTCACTGATGATTGCGGACGGCTAACAAGGTAGCCTTGTACGCTACTTATGCCCATTCTTTTAACTAATTCAAATTGCTCTAATTGTTCTACACCTTCTGCTACTATTTTCAGGCCGAGTTTTGCTCCGAGTTCACTAATTGAGTCGAGTATTTGATTATACTTAGGATTCTCATTGGCTTGGGCAATAAAGAGTCTATCTATTTTAATGACATCTATAGGTAAATCGGCCAGGGTACTTAACGAACTAAAACCTGTACCAAAGTCATCAATGGCAATTGTTACCCCTTCTTTACGTAGTTTTTCAAGTTCATTAATAATACTGTCGCTGGCCGTAATAAGTGTTGACTCAGTTATCTCAAGCATCAAAGCTGTAGCCGGAAGCCCCGTTTTCGTAAGCTTTGCCATAACCCAGTCAAAGATTGGACGGTGTTTTAGTTGAATACCTGATACATTGACAGAAATCTTTACTTTACGCATACCTGCATTGTGCCATGCGGACATTTGTCGGCAAGATTCAAGCATAATCCAATCACCGAGCTCTAAAATTAAATTGGACTCTTCAGCAATTGGAATAAATTCGACCGGAGAAATGAGCCCTTCAACGGGGTGATCCCAGCGAACTAGGGCTTCAAAGTAATCAATGGCACAGTCCTCAACATGAACAATCGGCTGAAACGAAAGGTGGAAGTTTTGACATGCAATGGCTAAACGCAACTCTTCAAGTAAGTAATGATAGCGGCGCATTTTATTGCCCATTTCAGGGGAGTAGACCTTGAAAATGCCACGACCGTCTGTTTTTGCACGGTACATTGCAACATCGGCCATTTGCAACAAAGCATGAGGGCTTGATGCGCTTTCTGGATAAACTGCAATACCAACACTAGCACTAATTTTTATAAGCTTATTACCTAATACAAAATCGCGTTCAATCTCGTTTAATACGCTTTGTGCTACATCCAAAGTCTTAGTGTCAGAATCAATATTATTTATAAATATAGAAAATTCATCACCACCCAAACGAGCAAGGTTTTGCTCCAACATACTCGTAGGGTTCACGTCGTTAAGGTTATGATTACGTAATACATTAGCTAAACGCTCGGCAACTTGAATTAGTACTTCATCGCCAAAGCTATGACCAAATGAGTCATTTACTTGTTTGAAGCCATCTAAATCAATAAATAGCAGAGCACAGTGTATTTTTTCAATCTCAGCATTGTTTAGTTGTCTATCTAAATGCTCAATATAGGCATGGCGATCGATAAGTTGGGTAAGTTTATCTTGGCTTATACTGGTTTGTGTTTCTCTAGCATAGGTTGAAATATGGGTGTTTAAGGCGGCTAGAGCTTGGGTTAAACGAGCAACAGAATTAGTTACTTCAAGCGAAGAAAGCTGAATATTGAAAGATGATAATAATTTATCTGTTTGTAAGTTTAGTTGCTCGATGTTCGTATTCTGCTGTTTAAGTCGCTTTAAGTTCCCTAAATACCAAGTAATCCAGAGTCCCATTAAGATTAAAATGATGATATTGGCAGGGGAAAGTAAGGTGGCTGTTAGTAAAGCTGAAGATTTAGCGGTGACAAATTCAGTATCTGTTATTTTAACTAAAAGAAAGTCGCCATCGTTGCTGGAAATTACGTGATGCCCACTTAAAATCGGATTGTACCAAGGAGGCAAAGTAAGCTGGGTATCGGTAACTGCAAATGTTCGCAAAGCAATGCTCGATTGTTGTGGATTAATATTATTAATCTGTTTTGTTAATAAAATATTTAACCCATAACAAAAAACAATGAGGATTATTACGGCAATACTGAGAGTACGAAAAATTTTAGTCATTCCATTAAGCCATTGTGACCCCAATTTATTATTAATACTTGCTTATGGGGGTGGTACTTTTTTTTAGTATATAGCGTGTGAGTAAAAGAGACAAATGTTTCAGTAGCTTCATGACTAGAAAAGGTACGAATATAAATTCGAGTAGATAATCTACTGTGTTGATTGAGATTTTATATCTTTTCGCATTAGTTTATTTCACTTTACCAATGGCAAAGTTTTATCTACTTTGTAAACTCGGTTTTGTTTAATAACTAAACACTGGTTTAGTTCTTGCAGATCTTGTTTCATTCATCATGAAAGAAAGCCGATTTACTATTTTTTGCACAGTTTTAGTGCGCAATTATTTTTATTGCACTGTCATAATGCATAAATATTAATCTGGTTAACTAATACTATACACCCCGGCAGATGTTGAGCAGTTGAACAAAGCACGGTGCACAGATAAATAAACCTTGAGTTTAGTTGGAGCCCGCTATGTTAAGTAAACGATTTTTTAAAACCAAAGATGAAGCAGAAGTAACGTTTGAATTCAGCCACCCAGAGGCAGAAGATGTACAACTTGTCGCTGAATTTACTGATTGGCAACCTGTTGCCATGAAGTTTAATAAAAAACAACAGTGTTTTAAGATTAAACAACGCTTACCTAATGATCAGCAATTTCATTTTAGATACTTAGTCAATGGCAGCATCTGGGATAATGATCACCAAGCTGATGGCTATATAGCTAACAATTTCGGCACAGAGAATAGTATCGTTAATACGCAACGCGCATAAGGTGGTGTAATGGAGTCACTTTCGCAGTTGTTTTATCTGCACGGTATTGGCTATGAATACACTAAATATACTGGTGAGCAAATACTTTTTGGGCAAGATACCCGCTGTGCTGCATTAAGGGCGTGTGGTGTCGACCCCGCTGATAGTAGCCAGATAGCACACTTGAATATAGCATTAGATGCGGCTAAATGGCTGCAGCTTGTGCCTAGTTGTAGCATTGTCGATGCTGAACAGCCATCATTAAAAATTAGAATTGATCAACGTTTACAAGACCAAACATGCCTAATTGAATTTGAATCAATTAATGTGCCTACTATTGAAATAGGGTTCAATGAGTTACCTTGCACAGGTGACTACGGCTTTAACGATATTACCTATCTCGAGTTTGAAATTGCTTTACCGAAGCTACCTATTGGTTACCATGACGTAAGTGTTCAAGTGGCTTCACAGCAAGCGAATACTGAGCTTTGGGTTACGCCTGAGCAGAGTTTTCAGATATCCGATGCAAAGCGTACTGGGTTATCTATTCAACTATATAGTTTAAAAAATAATGCAGGCTTAGGTGTCGGCGACTTTGCTGACTTACTTGATTTGGTAACTCAGGCTGCAAAATTGAAACTCGATTATATTTTGCTAAATCCACTGCACTTATTATTTGCAGATGAACCAGAACGAGCGAGTCCTTATAGTCCTAATAATCGCGCTTTATTAAATCCGCTTTATATTTCGATTGGCCTATGTGAAGACAGCCAGAGTAACACCGCTTTAATTAGCTATATAAATGAGCATAAACCGCCAGAGTCGGCATCACAGTACATAGATTATGCTCAGGTGAGTGAATTCAAATATACCCTGTACAACTTTCTTTTTCAGCAGTTTATCACCAGCGCAACCGATGAGCGCTTAGCGCAGTTTCAGCACTTTTGCGCACAACACCAAACTACTTTAGCTACTTTGAAAAACGAAAATTATGAGTTTGCATGTTATTTACAATGGCAGGCACATTTACAGTTAAATCAATGTCAGCAAAGTGCGAGAAAAAACGGTATGTCTATCGGCCTTATCAATGATTTGGCCGTTGGTTGTGCCAGTGACGGTACTGAGCATATGACACAACAGCATTTATTCACGGAGTCCGCTTATGTTGGCGCACCGCCCGATCCGTGGGCTGAACAAGGCCAAAATTGGGGACTGCCGGCTTTAAACCCCATAAAAATGGGAGATAACAAGTTTGCTTTTTATCGCGCTCTAATACGTGCAAATATGGAAGATGTAGGTGGTTTACGCATTGATCATGTTATGGCTATTAGGCGGCTTTGGTGGTGCTTTGAAAACCAAGGCCAACAAGATGGCTGTTATGTGTACTATCCGTTTGAACACTTATTGTCTATTCTAACTATTGAGTCGCATCTAAACGAATGTATCGTTATAGGCGAAGATTTAGGCGTGGTGCCACCAGAAGTAAAAACTGCCTTGGCAGATAAGGCTATTTTTTCTAATAGCTTATTTTATTTTGAAAAAGATCAACACAGCGAATTTCTACCCGCGCAGGCTTTTTCTCGGCACTGCTTACTGATGATTGCTAATCACGATGTCCCCCCTTTTTTTGGTTGGTGGCAAGCACAAGACTTGTGTTTAAAACGTGATTACAAGTTAATAGGTGACGAGCAATACAGTACAAGTTGCATGCAAAGAGATATCGAAAAGCAGCGAATGTTAAGGTTTTTAGAACAAAGCGGGCATATAGGGTACTCAGTCGATAGTAGCGCAAAAGAAGTATACTCGGCGCTAACTATTAGTTTAGCGCATTCCCCCGCGCAACTTTTCGCAATTCAATTAGATGACCTTGATGAGCAAATTTTGCCGGTTAACATTCCTGGCACAGATAAAGAGTATCCTAACTGGCGTCGTGTACTTAACCATTCATCTGCCGATATTCTTACTCAACATGCTGCTTTGCTGAATGAAATTAATCTAATAAGGACGTGTTAATGAACAGTTCTGTTCAAACGAATTTAATAACTAACCAGTATGATGAACAGGTGAGCGCACTAGAAAAAGGCTGCTTTAAAGATCCATTTAGTTTTTTAGGACCTCATAGTGCTGGAGTAGGAAGGCTTGAAATTCGAAGCTACTTGCCAGGTGCAAGTAAGGTCGCTATTAAGCTCAACGAACAGCTTATACAGTGTGTGCGTTACCGCGATTCTGACTTATATATTGCCCAGGTATCGGCCACAGCTGAAGATGCCTACACTTTTGTAGTTGATTACCCTGATTGTCAAATAGAGGCACACGATAGCTATTGTTTTCCAAGTTTATTGGATCACGATGCTATGTATTTATTTAACGAGGGTACCCTTGAGCACGCGTATCGTCATTTAGGTGCACACTTTATCACTTCAGCTGGTGTCGCGGGTGTGCGTTTTAGTGTTTGGGCTCCGAATGCCAGTAGTGTCTCTGTAATTGGTGAGTTTAACCATTGGCAGAAAAATCAGCATTTTATGCGTTTTAATCCAAGTTGTGGTGTATGGGATATATTTATTCCTGAGTTAAAAGAAGGGCAGTGTTATAAATATGCAATTACCACAATCAGTGGCGGTGTTGTTGAAAAAGCAGATCCGTTTGCGTTTAAAATGCAGCAAGCACCAGGCACAGCCTCGGTACTACAACACAGAAATAGCGCCATAAAGTTAACAGAAACAATGCGCCAGCAACGGATAAAACGTAATGCGATTGATGCCCCCGTGAGCATTTATGAAGTTCATTTAGGTTCATGGCAGCGAAAAAACGAAAATAACTACCTTAATTATCATGAGTTAGCCGATAAGTTAATAACCTATGTTTTGCAGCAAGGGTTTACCCATATACAACTTATGCCGATCAGTGAATACCCGTTTGACGGCTCTTGGGGTTATCAGCCTGTTGGGTTATTTGCTCCAACGAGTCGTTTTGGCGGGGTAGAAGACTTTAGGTATTTTGTTGAGCAGTGTCATAAAGCAAACATTGGGCTATTAATTGATTGGGTACCTGGTCATTTTCCAAGTGATCCTCACGGACTACATTGCTTTGATGGCACCCATTTATATGAGCATGCTGATGCTAGGCAAGGTTTTCACCCAGATTGGAACACCTATATTTATAATTATGATAGGCCTGAAGTACGCAGTTTTTTAATTGCGAATGCGATGTTTTGGCTCGAAGAATTTGCAATTGACGGGCTACGAGTTGATGCCGTTGCATCGATGCTATATCTAGATTATAGCCGCGAAGAAGGTCAATGGGTACCTAACTGCTATGGTGGCCGCGAGAATTTGGGTGCAATTGAATGTTTAAAGCAGGTAAACCTGCGCAGTTATGCGAATAACCCTGGCATTATTATGGTTGCTGAAGAGTCCACGGCTTGGCCAGGTGTCACACGCCAAGTTGACCATGATGGGTTAGGGTTTGGCTATAAGTGGAACATGGGTTGGATGAATGACAGCTTGCATTATATGCACCGTGATCCCTTATATCGTCAACATCATCATCATGAAATGACCTTCTCAATGGTTTATGCCTATAGTGAAAACTATATTTTACCATTAAGTCATGACGAAGTTGTCCATGGTAAGGGTTCTCTCATTGAGAAAATGCCTGGCGATGATTGGCAAAAATTTGCGAATTTACGTGCTTATTATGCATTTATGTGGGCACATCCTGGCAAAAAGTTACTTTTCATGGGGGGCGAGTTTGCTCAACGTAGCGAGTGGAGCCATGATAAATCCCTTGACTGGCATTTACTTGAGCATCTTAGTCATGAAGGGATGCAAAAAGTGGTGCAAAATCTGAATCAAATTTACACATCAATTCCTGCATTGTACGAACTTGATAATGACTCAATAGGTTTTAGTTGGATTGATAGCCAAAACGCACAACAAAGTATTTTCAGTTTTGTCCGATACGCAAAAAACACCAGTGATTATGTCATTGTGATTTGTAATTTAACGCCAAACAGCTATCAACAGTATCGAATAGGGGTGCCATCAAAAGGGGATTTTGAGGTGATTTTAAACACCGATGAACAACACTATTTTGGTTCAGGGTTTGAGGTAAGTAATTCATTGTTGAGTGCTCAAGCACAGCCTAGTCATGGTCATAACCACAGCATTTTATTGTCATTACCTCCACTTGCTACTGTCTACCTTAAAAAGGTCTCTAATGAGTCTATCAATTGAATTAAACCAAGGTAAAACGTCGCCTTTAGGTGCATCAATAAACAGCAATGGCATTAACTTTGCGGTTTATGCCCCTTTAGCAAAACAACTTTATGTATGTTTATTTGATTCAAGTGGCCATACAGAAGTGCTTAAACTTGCAATGAACAATAATGAAGGGGGGATTTGGAGCTTATTTATTACCCCTTTACCAGCAGGAACGCTTTACGGGTATCGTGCTGAGGGAGAGTATCAGCCAAAGCAAGGGCTGTATTTCAATAGTCAAAAACTATTGATAGACCCTTATGCAAAAGACTTATTTGGTGAATTTACCTGGAGTGAGCGCCATTATAGTCAAATGCCCATAGGTACACTCAGCTCTGTGAATAATGCGATTGATATGCCAAAGTCTAGGGTCAGCGAACTGCAGCCTTATACGGGCTCTAAACCACAGCATAGTTGGGGCAAAACTATTATTTACGAATGTCACGTTAAAGGGGCGACTGCACGACATCCCGATATTCCGGCGCATTTACAAGGTAAATACTTGGGCTTGAGTCATGCTGTATTTATAGAACATTTACGTGATTTAGGCATTACCACATTAGAGCTTTTACCTGTACATACCTTTATTAGTGAGCAGTTTTTAACGGGTAAAGGCCTACAAAACTATTGGGGTTATAACACCTTAAACTTCTTTACCCCGCATAAAGATTACTTAGTTAATGATGAAATAGCTGAGTTTCAAGAAATGGTTTCGCAATTACATAAAGCCCAGATCGAAGTTATCTTAGATGTTGTTTATAACCACACTGCTGAGGCAGGCACTGATGGACCTTTATTATCGTGGCGGGGTTTAAATAACCCAGGTTATTACCGTTCATTACACGATAATCCTCAAGTGTACATAAATGATACCGGCTGCGGTAATACGCTGAATATTGACGACTCGTACAGCTTAAAAATGGTACTTGATAGTTTGCGATATTGGGTTGAGATAATGGGCGTTGATGGTTTTAGGTTTGACTTAGCCACTATCTTAGGGCGTACAGCACATGGTTTTACTCAAGCTCATAGCTTTATTCAAGCTATTAATCAGGACCCAGTATTAAGTCAGGTAAAATTGATTGCTGAGCCTTGGGACATTGGCCCTGGTGGGTATCAATTAGGGGCTTTTCCAGCGCCGTGGCGAGAGTGGAATGATAAATATAGAGATGTTGTAAGGCGCTTTTGGTGCGGTGAGCATAATATGTTACCTGAGCTTGCTAAACGTTTACATGGCTCGTTTGATTTGTTTGAACATAACTTACGCGGACCATTAAATAGTATTAATTTTATTACCAGCCATGATGGATTCACGCTTGCAGATTCGGTCAGTTATAAAGAAAAACATAATGAGGCGAACGGTGAACACAATCGTGATGGGCACAGTGCAAATTATTCGTTTAACTGCGGCGTTGAGGGTTTTAGCGATGATCCCGAAATTACTGCACTGCGATTGCAGCAACAAAAAAATATGTTGCTCACGTTATTGTTATCCAAAGGTGTACCTATGCTTGCTTCGGGCAGCGAAATGGCGCATTCACAAGGAGGCAATAATAATGCGTATTGCCAAAATAATAGGACAAGCTGGTTGGCGTGGAAGGACTCGCAACGGCGTCATCCGTTAACTCGGTTTATTGATGATGTACTTACGTTGCGTAAAAAACATTGCGTATTTAAACACAGTGTATTTTTACATGATTCAGATAAGCGCTTTGCTGTGAATTGGTTTACTGAGCATGGTGAAACCATGCAAGAAAGCGATTGGCACGATGGCAGTAAGCAGTTTTTGATGTATAGCCTGCATGATAGACAGCTTGAGACTACGTTGCTGATTATTTTAAATGCAAGTGATGTAGTCGTTGAATGTTCACTGCCAAAGGTAGAGCAAGGGAGTTGGCAACTAGAAGTGTCAAGTGTCGAGAAAATTACAGTAAAAAGTACTAAACAACTTAACGTTACTGCGCAGAGCAGTTGGGTTTTTCAGCTAATTTAGAAGGCGAATGTCATGGCTAATAATGGTGAACAAATGTGTATTGCAAAAGGATGGCAAGATGCTCCTTTGATTGATGAAAGTACGTTGGAAGATGATTTATCTCGGCATTTTTATTATACCCTTGGGCGTGACAAAGTCGGGAAATCACAACTTTACTTATATAACGCGCTAGCCTTGACCATTCGTGATCGTTTAGTGGCACGGTGCAGAGCAACTAAACAACAAATGCACAGCGAGAAAAAACGCAAAACGGCCTACATTTCATTAGAGTTTTTGATGGGTAGGGCTATGGGCAATGCAATTTTGAACCTTGATTTAGATGGACAAGTCAGTCAAGCGCTTCAGCAATATTGCACCAATATTGAAGATGTCGCGCAAGCAGAGCATGATGCAGGGTTAGGTAATGGTGGCCTCGGCCGCTTAGCCGCGTGTTTTTTAGATAGCTGTGCAAGTTTAGCATTACCGGTTATCGGTTATGGTATTCGCTATGAATACGGCATGTTTAATCAATCAATTGAAAATGGTCATCAAATAGAACAACCTGATAATTGGCTACGCGAGGGCCACCCATGGGAGCTAAGTGCTCCTGAGCAATCTCAACGTGTGAAATTTTTTGGTCATGTTGAAAGTTATATTGATAAACATGGGCGTGAGCACAGGCAATGGTTAAATAGTCATGATGTATTAGCAGTGCCTTACGATGTACCAGTACCAGGTTATAAAAATGACATTGTAAATACATTAAGACTTTGGAAGTCAGAAGCCACCGATGAATTTGATTTAAGTGAATTTAATGCCGGTAGTTACACCGAAGCAGTAGCGCATAAAAACCTTGCCGAACAAATTACCATGGTGCTGTATCCTAATGACAGTAGTGAAAATGGTAAAGAGCTGCGACTTCGTCAACAATACTTTCTCTCTTCTGCCAGCTTGCAAGATACAATCGCAACTTGGGTATCACAACATGGTGAATCGTTTAGTGATTTCGCTGATTATCATGTGTTCCAATTAAACGATACACACCCTAGTATTGCTGTTGCAGAATTAATGCGGTTATTAATTGACGAACATGAACTCGATTGGGACGAAGCATGGCAAATTACCACCAAAACCATGGCTTACACCAATCATACGTTACTACCTGAAGCTCTTGAAAAGTGGTCAGTGTCACTATTTGCACGTTTATTACCTCGTATTCTTGAAATTATCTATGAAATCAATGCGCGTTTTCTAGCCCTAGTTGCACAAGCATGGCCTGGAGATGTAGCAAAGCAACAAGCATTGTCACTGATTGAAGAAGGTGCAGAGCCGCAAGTAAGAATGGCTTATTTAGCCATTGTCGGCAGCTTTTCAGTCAATGGTGTTGCAGCACTTCATACGGAGTTACTCAAAGAAGGTTTGTTCAAAACGTTTTATGAATTATGGCCTGAGAAATTTAATAACAAAACTAATGGCGTGACACCACGGCGCTGGTTGGCTCACTGTAATCCTAAATTGACCCAATTGATCAGTGACAAAATTGGCGAGAGCTGGGTGGGGGAATTTTCTCAGATAAGCCAGCTACGTCGCTATTTTGATGATGCGACGTTTCATCAACAGTGGCAAGCAGTCAAATTAGAAAACAAACAACGGTTAGTTGACTTGGTCAAACAGCGTTGTGATGTGCAATTTGATACAAGTATGTTGTTTGATGTGCAAGTAAAACGCATTCATGAATATAAGCGCCAGCTACTCAATGTATTACACGTGATTCACTTGTATGACCGTATTCGTCGAGGTGACACTGAAAGCTTAGTCCCACGTTGTGTGCTGCTTGGTGGCAAAGCCGCGCCTGGTTATTACATGGCAAAACGCATCATTAAGCTTATAAATAATGTTGCCCAGGTCATTAATAAAGACCCGCTTGCTAAACCCTATTTACGTGTTGCTTTTTTACCTAACTACAACGTAACAGCAATGGAAACGATATGCCCAGCAACAGACTTATCAGAGCAAATATCAACTGCTGGTAAAGAAGCATCTGGTACCGGCAACATGAAGTTTATGATGAATGGGGCATTGACGATAGGGACGTTAGATGGCGCAAATATCGAAATTCGTGATGCTGTCGGTGCAGATAACTTCTTCTTGTTTGGCGCTAAAGCAGAGCAAATAGAATCAATTAAACAAAGTTATAACCCTTTACATATTATTCATTCAACACCTGATTTATGCAATGTGATGCAACTACTTGAAAGCGGACACTTCAATTTATTTGAACCAGGATTATTCGACGACATCATTGGTGCCATTAAAAGTCCACAAGATCCTTGGTTAGTCGCACATGATTTTGAAAGCTATGTCAGTGCGCAACGGGATGTTGAAAGTGCCTACCTTAATCAACAGCACTGGACGCAAATGAGTATTTTAAATACGGCTGCCAGTGGTGTGTTTTCAAGTGATAGAACGATAAGCCAATACAGTGAAGATATTTGGCATTTAACACCGCTTAAACCAAACACGACAACCAACAGCACAGATTAATACGGAGATAAATTATGCCAAGTTATGCAAATCGCTACATAAGTAGTTTAACAAGAGAAACCTACGCGTTAATTCTGGCTGGAGGGCGTGGCTCTCGGCTACATGAATTAACAAACTGGCGAGCTAAGCCTGCGGTGTATTTTGGGGGGAAACATCGAATTATCGACTTTCCACTGTCAAACTGTATTAACTCTGGTATTCGTCGAGTTGGTATCGCAACACAGTATAAGTCTCACTCTTTAATACGCCATGTTAATCGTGCCTGGGGCCACTTTAAAAAAGAATTGGGTGAATCGGTAGAAATTTTACCTGCATCTCAACGTTATGGCGATGAATGGTACTGTGGAACAGCAGATGCGGTGTTTCAAAATATGGATATTATTCGTCATGAGCTACCTAAGTATGTAATGATTTTGTCAGGGGATCATGTATATCGAATGGATTACGGTGCTTTGCTTGCAAAACATGTTGAAACAGGCGCTGATATGACCGTATGCTGTATTGAAGTTGACTGTGAAGAAGCCGCTGACACATTTGGTGTTATGACTGTTGATGAAGAAAAACGAGTAAAACGCTTTGATGAAAAGCCAGCAACACCGAGCTCAATTCCAGGTAAGCCAGGCACTTGTTTAGCCTCTATGGGCAACTATGTTTTTAATACCGATTTTTTGTTTGAACAACTTAAAAAAGATGCTGAAAACGAAGGTTCTGGCCGTGATTTTGGTCATGATATCATTCCAGCCATTATCGAAGAGCATAATGTATTTGCTTTCCCATTTAGAGATCCAGGCCATGAAGGTCAGCCTTATTGGCGAGATGTGGGTACACTTGACTCATTTTGGGAAGCGAATATGGAGCTGGTAATGCCAGAGCCACAGCTAGATTTATATGATCCAACTTGGCCAATTTGGACTTACCAGGAGCAGCTACCACCGGCTAAATTCATTTTTGATAATGATGATAGGCGTGGCATGGCAGTAGATTCAACAGTATCTGGCGGGTGTATTATCTCTGGCTCTATCGTACGTAAGTCGTTACTATTTTCTAATGTGCATATTCGTTCATACTGTGAAATTGAGGAGTCGGTTATTTTACCGGGCGCGATTATTCAGCGAAATTGCCGAATTCGCCGTGCCATCATTGACCGAGGCTGTGAAATCCCAGCAGGCGTAGAAATTGGCTTTGATAAAAAGGCCGATGAAGAAAATGGGTTTAGGGTTTCCAAGAAGGGTATTGTTTTAGTAACACGAGACATGTTAACAGAACTCGCAAAAAAAATTGATCGCCAAGAGCGCGAAAACAAACAATTAGCTTAAGTAGTAGGAAGTAAAATAATAATGCATGTACTGATGGTTGCGGCCGAAAATGACGCACTCCCAAATGCCAAGGTTGGCGGTGTTGCAGATGTAATACGTGATTGCCCAAAGGCGCTTTGTAAAGAAGGGCTTAAGATTGACGTAGTGATACCTGATTATGGTTTTGACACGTTAGAGCGTATTCATTTGGGGCAGTTAAGTGTTCCTTTTGCAGGCCAAATCCATCATGTTGATGTATGGCAACTTAAAATAGATGATCAACCTGTTAGGCAAATTGTGTTGTCTCATCATTATTTTAGTCAAGGTAACGGGCAGGTGTATTGTAATGATGCACCTGGACGTCCTTTTGCCACAGATGCAATTAAGTTTGCCTTGTTTAGTGCATCAGTGTGCGAGGGGTTGTTACAGGGTGTAATACCTGTCCCAGATGTGATTCATTTACATGATTGGCATAGTGCGTGTGTGGCTGTGTTGCTAAAATTTGATGGCCGTTTTACGCAATACGCAAATACAAAACTGGTTTATACCGTGCATAATTTGGCACTGCAAGGAATACGGCCTTTTAAAGATGATGAATCTAGCTTAGAAGCCTGGTATCCGTCACTTGGTTACGATGGGCAAGTGTTGTGCGATCCACGTTACCCACATTGTTTTAACCCAATGCGCAGTGCGATTAATCTTGCCGATAAAGTACATTTGGTATCTCCCACTTATGCAAATGAAGTACTTTGCCCAAGCGATCCCGAAAATGGTTTTTTTGGTGGTGAAGGACTAGAGCAAGATTTACAAAATGCCCATGCGAGGAATAAGTTGGTGGGTATTTTAAATGGCTGTGATTACGCTGCTAAAAATCACAGGAATGAAGCATCTTTAGCTGATTTGTACAATGAGATTGAAGCTGATCTATTTAAGTGGATGGCTAAAAATCAACAACTAGAGCCTGGTTATTACATAGCCCATCAGCGTTTATTGCAGTTCATTGAAAATGAAAATCAGGGCCCATTGACCACCAGCGTGGGACGTTTAACAGAACAAAAAGTTTTACTCCTGCATCAAGCATATCAGGGAGAAATGGTAATTGATAAACTCTGCTCACAACTTGCAACTTATCAAGGGAGAATGATTATTCTCGGTTCAGGTGATGAGTTACTTGAGCAAACGTTTACGCAGGCTATGGCGCGTAACAGTAATTTATTGTACTTAAAAGGGTATGGACAAAAAATAGGCGAACTACTGTATCAGCTCGGTGATTTATTCTTAATGCCAAGCTCATTTGAACCGTGTGGAATAAGCCAGATGTTAGCTATGCGTGATGGCCAGCCCTGTTTAGTTCATCAAGTGGGCGGTTTAAAGGATACTGTAAAACATTTAGAGAATGGTTTTTGTTTTACTGCTGATAACCTGCAATCTCAATGTCATCAGCTGGTAAACTGCTTTAACGAGACGCTTGAAACCCATCACCATAATCCACAATTATGGCAGAACATAGTGAACAAAGCCCTTGAGTCGCGCTTTACTTGGCATAGTGTTGCAAAGAAGTATATTAAAGATTTGTACCAATAATGACTAAAAGAACTATTTTTTTAGAATAAAATAGTTATAATGTTTGGCTAATAATAACTAATATAATGACTTTTTATTATTTGTGAGTTATTACTTATATATTAAAAAGTCGTAAATAAGGGCCACGCTGGTGCAAGTATTTGTTGCGCGTCAAGCAATATTCAATCGCCGCCAACATGTAGTTGCGTATGAATTGTTGTTTCGTAATAGTAACGATAATTTCTTTCCTGATATTGATGAAAGTGTTGCGACTGCAAAGTTGATTATGGAGAATCAACTTAATTTTGGCACTCGCCATATAACATCAGGTAAAAAGGCTCTCATCAACATAGGGCCTGACTCATTAAAAATGGATCTCTGCACGTTTTTACCAACTAGTGATGTTGTTTTAGAGCTACTTGAAACCATAGAACCCACAGAAGAAAACTATCAATTATGCCGTGTGTTGTTCCATAAACGATATACCTTAGCACTTGATGATTTTATTTATGAACCGAGATGGGACCGTTTCCTCAAATTTGTAAAATTAATCAAGTTTGATATTCGTATTACGCCGCTCGAAGAAATTAGCTGTGTCATAAAGCATTTAAAAAAATATAAAAATATTCGATTATTAGCCGAAAAAATAGAGACCAGTGAAGAGTTTGCACTCGCTCATTTCATGGGGTTTGACTATTTTCAGGGCTACTTCTTTGCAAAACCTGTCGTCGTCGAGCAAAAAGATATTGATATGAACTATGCGCTCGCTCTATCTATTTACGCTCAATCGATGAAAGAACATCCAAATATAAATACTTTAGCAGCGCTGTTTCAGCTCGATACAGCCTTGGCATTTAAGTTATTAAGATTAATTAATAGTGGTGTTTTCCCTGTACAAAAAGAAATAGAATCGATTAAGCAGGCATTGGTTTACTTGGGGCAAGATCATATTCGTAAGTTTGTTAGCCTTATCATTACCGCTCATGTGTCGCAATCAAAGCCAACTGAACTGGTTAAAATGTGTATTATTAGGGCACGATTCTGTGAGCTTATAGCGAAAAAAGTTGCGCCGAGTCAGTCTAACAGTGCTTTTTTAACTGGGTTATTTTCATTGCTAGATGCAATTCTAGACAGGCCTATGGAGCAGCTGCTAGAAAAGTTGCCGTTTCCTGAACCAATCAAATTGGCTTTGATGGCAGAAAAAAATATGCTTTATTATATTTTAGCAACCGTCAAAGCTTACGAAACTGGGAGCTGGTGGGCGCTTGAAAAAGCAGTTGTTTTTCTTAATATTCCAAGTGATGGGTTACCTAAGCTATACGAAAATGCGTTAGACTGGTCAAATACTCACAAATACGATTAATGACAAAATAATGCGTAATAACAACATGGATGTCATTCGTGGCGTAGCTGTATTTGGCTTAATGTACATGAATGCCTACTTCTTTGGGCTTTTTGAATACGGTTATGTGCCGACTAGGTTCCCACCAGTCTCTGATCACATTATACAATGTATTAGTCTCATCTTTATAGATGGCCGATTCCGTAGTTTATTTTCTGTATTGTTTGGCGCAGCTTTATACATTCAATGGCTGCGTTATCAAAATTTACAGATTCTTCAGAAACGTCTTAAAATCTTAGCTTATTTTGGTTTGTTCCATGGCTTTATATTCTGGGCAGGGGATATCCTATTTATTTATGCATGTGCAGGTTGGTTGACGTGCAAATACCTCAATCAAGAAGATGAGATTATTGTAAAAAGGGCGGTGCAGTTTCTTAGTATAGGAGCTGCAGTCTCATTTTTATTGTTGTTAATCGAGCCTAGCCATCCTTTGAGCCGAGCTGATATAGAGTTTACCCAAAGCTATCAGAACACTTATGCGAGCATGGGGGCGTTAATGAGCGCCAATACTATAGCATTTTTCATCATGATTATTGCAGTACCGCTTATTACTATATGGATGAGTGCCAGTTTAATGCTTGTGGGTATATTTGCTTACAAAAAAGAACTGTTTGTAAAAGGAATACCCAAGCAATATGTTAAACATGTTATTGTTGCAGCGTTATTTTTTACAGCACTAAGAGTTATTTTAGAATATCAATCATCTCATCTAGCTGTAGCATTAAGGGAACCGGTAAATTTGTATGCTGCGCTATTTGTTGCTTTGTTATTTATCCATGTAGTCGCTAAAAAATGGTCTCAGGGACGTTTATTCTATACAAGCTTTCAATGCATGGGGCGTCTAGCACTCTCAGTTTATATTATGCAAACCCTTATCCTGTTGCTTTTGTTCAAAGTGCTCTACCCAAGTTGGGTTTTAATATTTAATCGTATCGATTACTTCTTACTTGTAACCTTTATAGCAATTTTACAATTTTTGCTTTGTCAGCTGCATAACCTCTTTTTTAGATATGGGCCACTTGAAGTATTATGGCGAAAACTGTCAAGTTAACCTTTCTCGGCTATGCTAAGACTAAGCATATTTTTTAGGTCATATAATGAAACAATTATTTGTTATTTTGGTATTGTTTTTTAGCTTTAATACTGGTGCAGTTGGGGCCATATCTGTTTTATTTGTGAACCCGTCTGTTGAAGGGGAACCTTTTTGGACTAAAGTACAAAAAATCATGGAAGTTTCAGCAGCGCAGCAACATGTAAACCTTGATGTTATTTATGGCGAAGGGAATCGTTACATCCAATTGGCAGAGCTTAAAAAATATTTAAAATACCGAGCAACACCTGACTATGTTGTGCTGCTAAACTACCCCGGTGGCGCTGAGCAATCTATGAAACTACTTGAAGGTTTTGGCGTTAAATTTATCACTTTAGAGCAAACAATTGTCGCACAAGAAAGAGAAGCGATAGGTCAGCCACAACAAATTTATAAAAACTGGCTAGGTGAAATTTATCACGATAATTTTAACGCGGGTAAGCAATTAGCCGAAGCATTAATAACAAAAGCTAAAGAGCAAAATTTTACCCCTCAAGTAGTGGCTATCAATGGTCATTATGGCTCAGAGTCTGATCGCCGTAGTGCAGGGCTAATCGAATATTTAACTCAACATAATTTAGAATTAAATCAAACAGTTTACGCTAGTTGGTCAAAGTTAGAAGCCATGACCAAAACTGAAAAATTAATCCAAAGATACCCCAACATGAATGTTATTTGGACAGCGTCTGATTTGATGGCCTTAGGCGCTTACACTGCAATTAAAGATAAAAAGCAGCCTTTTCTAATTGGTGGATTTGATTGGCTAAGCGATAGTTTATTACTGATAAAACAAAAAAAATTGACAGCCAGTGTTGGTGGGCATTATTTAATGGGTGGCTGGGCGCTAACTACCTTGGTGGATTATCATAATGGGCATTCGTTTTGGCAAAATAATACTAAAATAGAAATAGATTTAGCAGTCATCACGCAAGATAACATTAATCAGTATGATTATTTAATTGATATTACTGATTGGTCTTTTCTAGACTTCAAGCAACTATCACTTTTGGATACTAAACAAAGTAAGTATCGATTTGACGTTGCCCAACTAACTAAAGATACCCTACAAAATGCAAATTAACCGCGCAAAAAATTTAACGCTGGTTTACAATACGGGCCTTTAAAATTAAGACGAATTGACCATGACAGATTTAAAACGATTAAATAAATTTATAAGTGACACTGGTTTTTGTTCTCGACGTGAAGCTGATAAGTATATTGAAGATGGTCGTGTAACTGTCAATGGTAAACGCCCTGAAATGGGTGTAAAAGTTGCGGTCACTGACGATGTATTAGTTGACGGTAAACCACTTAAAAAAGTGCCTAAACGCGCGTACATTGCCTACAACAAACCGGTGGGTATTACCTGTACTACTGAGCGAAAAATTCAAAGTAATATTGTCAAAGCGGTTAACTACCCTGACCGAATTTTCCCTATAGGTCGTCTTGATCGCCCCTCTGAAGGACTTATCTTTTTAACCAACGAAGGTGATATCGTTAATAAAATCCTTCGTGCTGGTAATAATCATGAAAAAGAATACGTAGTGACTGTTGATAAACCCCTTAACCGTCAGTTTGTTAATAAGATGGGTGGTGGTATCCCCATTCTGGATACAGTCACAAAAAAATGTAAAGTGACTCAAACAGGCGCTAAAGAGTTCACCATTATTTTGACCCAAGGCCTGAATCGTCAAATACGTAGAATGTGTGAATACCTAGGCTATGAGGTGGTCACGCTAAAACGTACGCGTATTATGAATGTGACGCTAAAAGGATTAAAGGTAGGCCAATGGCGTCATTTAACTGAACATGAAATGGCGTTAATTAATGATTCAATTGCGGATTCTGGTAAAACAGAAGAACGCTCAGTAGATCAAAACAAACAGGGCACAGCCGAAGTTAAAAAACGCGACTTTCAAAAACATGTTGAAAAAGCAAAGTCACAACAGCCGTCTAGCGCCAATAAGTCTTTTAATAAACCTCGTGCAACTGCAAAACGCAGAACAGGTACACTGAGTTTAAAAAAGTAACTCGGTAACTAGAGTTCAGGTTAGATAAGCTTTGAACAAGGCCAAGTAATGTGAATTACTTGGCCTTTTTTTTGTTAGCTGTTCTTAGGCACTTCAATCCTAAACACCATGGTATAAAGCACTGGCACTACGATTAATGTGAGTATAGTAGCAAAGCCTAAACCAAACATGATGGTGACCGCCATTGACTGGAAGAACACATCAAATAACAGTGGGATCATACCTAGAATTGTGGTGATAGCGGCCATAGCTACAGGGCGGACACGGCTTACTCCGGAATCAAATACAGCTTGGTAGGGGGCTTTTCCTTCGCTGAGTTCAAGGTTTATTTGATCGACTAACACAATGCCATTTTTGATCAGCATGCCGCTTAAGCTCAGTAAGCCAAGCAAGGCCATAAAACTAAATGCTGCATTCATCAATAATAAACCCGCGCTAACACCAATGATGGCCAGTGGCACAGTTGCCCAAATCACTAATGGCTTTTTAACTGAGTTAAATAGCAACACAGTCACTGCAAACATGGCAAGGTAGCCAAGAGGCAGTGAACCAAATATGGCTTTTTGTGCTTTAGTTGAGGATTCATACTCACCGCCCCATTGTAGCTCATAGCCATGGGGGAGTTTTATAGCTTCAATGCCTCCTCTTACTCTAGCAAACAGTTTAGCAGGCGTTTCATCGCCAATGACATCGTGGTCGGCCATGACTGTGATGGTGCGTTTGCGGTCGCGACGCATTATTAGGCTGTCTTCCCACTCTACTACAAACTCATCAACCACTTGGGTGACGGGTACAAACACGCCAAGTACAGGGCTGTATATTTGTAAGTCGCGTAGGCTTTCAACGTTCAAACGTTCTTCAGCAGGGGAGCGGGCAATGATCGGTAATTGCTGAGTACCGTCTTTATAAACGCCAACTTTTTTGCCTGACAAACTAGTTAGTAAGAGTTGATCTAAGTCTGTTTTAGCAATGCCTAAGCGGCGTGCTTTTTGCTCATTTAGTTGAGGGCGAATTAGTTTTGAGCGCTCGCGCCAATCATCACGAATATTAAACGCACCAGCATCTTGGCTGAGTACTTCTTTGGCTTCTTTAGCGAGTTTACGAAGCACGACTGGGTCTGCACCTGAAAAACGGGCTTCTATTTTAGCGTCTGTGGATGGGCCAATTTCCATCCGTTTTATTTTAAGCTTGGCATCAAAAACATGGCTGTACTCATAGTCGCGAACTTTGGCAATCATAGTGGCAACGGCTTCACGGTCTTTCACTCTTATAATCAATTGCCCGTAGGCTGGGTAAGACTTTTCTGGTGCGTAGGTCAGCATAAAGCGTGGCGCGCCTTGGCCTATGGTTGAGGTGACTTCTTCGACTAGCTCATCTTTTTGTAAAAAGGCTTCAAGCTTGGCAACACCATCCATGGTGGCATGAATATCTGCACCTTGTGTATGCCAGTAATCTACATAGAACATAGGGGTGTTTGATGCCGGAAAGAAAGCTTGTTTAATAAATTTAAAGCCAAATACTGAGCTTACAAGCAACACCACCATCAATAGCAAGGTCGTTTTACGAAAGCGCATAGCATTGCCTAAAAGGCTTTTATAAATATTAAAGATGAAGCCTTGGTAAGGGTCTTCATCATGGCTTTGTTCTTTGACCTCAGATTGTTTAAACATTAAATCAGCAAAGAATGGAGTAAGCGTGATTGCGGTGATCCAGCTTAACAGCAATGAAATAAGTAATACCCAAAATAAGCTGCCAGCAAATTCACCACTGGCATCAGAGCTCAAACCTATAGGTGCAAAAGCGGTGATAGCAATGACTGTTGCGCCGAGCAAAGGCCATTTTGTTTGCTGCACAATATTAGCTGCCGCTTTAACTTTGGTTTGGCCGCGCTTTAAGTTAATCAATATACCTTCGGTTACAACGATGGCGTTATCGACCAACATCCCCAATGCAATGATCAAGGCACCAAGTGAAATACGCTGTAAATCAATAGCGAATAGCTTCATAAAAATAAAAGTGCCAAGTACGGTCAATAACAAAATTATCCCGATTAATACACCACTTTTAAAGCCCATAAATACCAGCAACACAATGATTACAATTGCGACGGCTTCTAGCAAACTGATAATAAACCCACTTACAGACTTTTCTACTTCAACAGGTTGGTTGTAAACCGTGTTAATTTCCATACCATGTGGGCGCTGGTATTCTAGTGATGCTAAATGCGCTTGAATGTTATCGCCTACATCCACCACGTTGACACCGGTACTAAAGGAAACACCGACTAATAAGGCTTGTTGCTGATTAAAACGCATGACATTGCTTGGTACTTCTGCGTATTCACGGTATACCGTTGCAACATCACCTAAGTAGATTAATTCGCTTGCGCCTGGTTTTGAAATAAGTAAATTTTCAAGCTCTGTCACATCGTTAAATTCGCCAGTAGGGTGCAAGCGGATAGACTCATCGCCCACGCGCACTTTACCTGCGTTTGATACGGTATTTTGTGATTGCAACAACTGATAGATTCGATTGGGAGCAATACCTAGTTGAGCCAGTTTGCGTGTTGATATTTCTACCATAACTTGCGCTTGTTGCTCACCGCTAACGGTCACTTTACTCACGCCTTCAACGAGTACGAGTTCACGCTTTAAATAATCGACATAGTCTTTTAATTCATCATAAGAATAGCCATCGCCAGTGACTGCATACATAACACCGTACACATCACCAAAATCATCTAATACAGTGCTTGGGTATACACCGCTTGGCAGGGATGATGCGTTATCATTTATTTTGCGTCTGAGCTCATCCCAAATTTGTCGTAAATCTTGTTTGCGATAGGTGCTTTTCATTTCCACGGATATTTGTGATTTTCCGGGTGATGAAATACTGGTAACGTAGTCTACGTATGGCAATTGTTGAATGGCATTTTCAATTGGAAAAGTGACTTCTTCTTCAACTTGTTGCGGCGATGCACCAGGGTAGAGAGTGATCACCATGGCTTTTTTTAAGGTAAACTCCGGGTCTTCAAGTTGGCCAAGGCCTAAATACGACACCGCACCGCCAATGAGTAACAGCAGTGCAAACATCCAACTAACGACTTTGTGTTTTATGGCAACTTCAGCAAAACTCATTTTATAAGCCTCGCTCTTTTTGCCAAGGGCGAACTTGCATTCCTTCTTCAAGGTAATGTACGCCGCCAGCAACGACTGTTTGACCTTTTTCAATGCCTGATAGTATTTCAATACCGCTGCGATGAAGTTGCCCAACCTTAACGGCTTGTTTGGTTACTTTTCCTGTTGCTTTGTCATAGAGCCATACGTAGCTGCTATTGGCAGATTCTGTAGGTTCGGAGAAAACGGCTTCAACAGGTAATAGCGTATAATGCGACTGTGAATGGGTTATTTTGCTCAAATCAATATCTACACGTCCCGTCATCCCTGCAAGTAGGTTAAAGTCTTCAGGAACGGGTAATGAAAATACCACTTTGTAAGTGAGCGTGGCTGGGTCTGCCTGGGTGTCAAATTCTTTAATTGTCAGTGTATATGATTTATCTGGGTAACCATCAAATACTACGGTTGGTTGATACGTTGCGTCTTTATCAATGCGGGCGATAAGTTTTTCTGGTACTTGGATTATTACGTCCATTAAATCACGGGTTTCTAAGCGTAAAATATTTTGTTTTGCTTGAATGTTTTCATAGTTTTTAACAAAGACCTTTGCCACAGTGCCACTAAAAGGTGCCCGTAATTCACTGTTATCTAAATTAGTTTTTGCTATTTTTAATGCCGACTCAGCAACTTGCTTATTGGCCAACGCTTGGTCCAGTTCTGATTGGCTGGTTATGGATTTCTCGAATAATTTTTCAACTCGCTCTAGCTGTGATTGCGCCAGTTCGAAGCGTGCTTTACGTTCATCATATTGTAATTCAAAGTCTTCGGGGTCTAGTTTGGCAAGTAGCTCCCCCTTTTCAACATGTTGACCTGCAAGAGCAGGGAACTCAAGCAACTCACCATTGACTCTAAACGCTAAGTACGACCCTTGATTTGCCACAACCTCTGCGGGAAAACTGCGAATAGTTTCGTCTGAATTAGCGTCAATTTTAAATAACTTAACTGGGCGAACGGGTTGTTCTACAGGGGTATCGGTATTTGATTCTTTACAGGCGACTAAGCTCAGTAAAAATGCCGATATAATTAAAACTGGCGACAGTTTCATGGTCTTCTCCGTGGCTATGAAAACATAAATTAGGTGCAGCATACGCCGCAAACATATAAAATAAAAATTATTAAATTTTAAAAAGATCATAAATAAAAATTATGAAATTTAAATTTGGTGTTCTATGAACCTAGTTCAACTAAAAATGCTTGATGCTATATCGCGTACCCAAAGTTTATCAAGGGCGGCAAGTGAGCTGCATAAATCACAGCCGGCACTAACACTGGCTATAAAAAAGCTAGAGGCGGAACTCGGTTTTCAATTACTAGATCGTAATCAGTACCGGTTAACGCTCACTGAAAAAGGGAAATTATTTCACCGAGAGGCAGCGCAATTACTTAATGCACAATCTCATTTAACCCAACTGGCTAATGAGCTAGCCTTAGGGAACGAAGCAAATTTTAAGATTTGCTATGAGCAGCTATGTCATGCACCGCATTATAACGATATTATTTGTGATGCTTTTATGCAGTATCAAAGTACAGAGTTTAGCGTAAGTAGCGGAAAGCGCTTTACATCTTTAGAGCAAGTCAATAAAGGTCAAGCTGATTTGGGGATCGGACCTTGGTTTGATCTATTTCATGCGACGGGTGATTTGGAAAGTTTGCCCATTGGTAAGCTCGATATTGGTATTGTATGTGCCAGTAACTTGGTCCCAAAACGAGTAAAGTATGAACAGCTGCAACATTACCCATGTTTGGCGATGTTTGAGAGTGAATTGAGTTTTGATTCGGAGCGGTTATCATATTCAAAAGGCTCTGCCATGATGAAAATAGACGACATAGCAACTTTGAAGTCATTTTTAGTGTCAGGTGCTGGCTGGGCTATGATAAGTATAGTTCATTGCCAAGCGGAGATTGAGTCAGGATTATTACAACAAGTTGAAGTACTTGATAGAGAGCACACATTTAGTGCACAAATTAGGGTGTTCAGACAGTACTCTATTCATCATGGCCCGGTAGCTCGTGCTATTTGGCAGGGTTTTAAGCAAGCAAGTGAACAATTTTTAAATGATTGAAAATGAAGTATCAAAAGAAGATAAAATTTACACCGTTATGGCCAATATTCCCCTAGGCTGTGTGGCAAGTTATGGTCAAGTTGCAGCTATGGCTGGCCTACCAAGCAATGCTCGCTTAGTTGGAAGGCTATTAAAATTAATGCCTAAAGATTCAAGTATCCCTTGGCATCGTGTTATTAATAGCCAAGGGAAAATTTCTTTTGCACCTGGTTCGCCTCAATATGTTAAGCAGTTTCAGTTATTGCAAAGTGAGGGAGTGATTTTTAAAAATGGTAAAGTGAATATGCGTATTTACCGCTGGGAGTAAAACTAAAATATATAGTTAGTAATCGAAACATAGTGGCAAACACACCCCAAAATTACAAAAATATGCCAGATAGCATGGCTAAATTGACGTTCTTTCGCACTGTAAAAAATAGTACCTAAACTATAAAATAGGCCGCCACTTAATAGCCACCACAGCGCATTTACATCGACGTTTATATAAAGTGGGTAAATAATCGCTACAGCAAACCAACCCATTAATAGATATGTGGCCAACGATACGCGCTTATTTTGGTTTTTAACTAAGAGCTTATAGCATAGCCCGCCTATGGCTAATGACCAAATAAATAACAATGTTAGCACCGACCACATGCCGCTTAGTGAGAGCACGAGAAAAGGCGTATAGGTACCTGCAATAAGAATATATATTGCACAGTGATCACATTTTTTGTAAAAAGCTCGTGCCCGTGTACTTACACTGCTGTGATAAAGCGTAGATGATAAAAACAATAAAAATAAGCTGGTTCCATAAATTAAAGCACTGGCAATGTGTGCTGAACTGCTTGATTTTGTTAGTAAATTCCACAGGACATAAACTGAAAAAATGACCCCTGCCCCATGCGAAAGGGCATTTAATTGTTCTTCTTTTTGAGAATATGCTGGTACAGCACTCATAAAATACTCATAACATAAATAAAGTGGTTTCAGTGTACAAGTGTACGCTGAAATTATCAATGCAATAAATTCGACTATTTTTTAGTTATTTTAACCAAATTCACTGGTTAAAATAACCACGCGATGAACGTGTGCTTAAAACTAATAAATTATAACCTTTAATTTTCAATGAGTTAATTTTTATTTTTCACTTGGCACAACCTTTGATTAAGTAATAGCGACTAACTTAATAACTCAATAAGGAATACCATTATGAAAAGCTTTATCAAATTATCGGTTGCAGCGCTTTTGGTTGTTGGCTCTACACAAGTAAGTGCAAATGACGGTCAGTTTGACCTAACACAAACACTTTCTAATAGCATTGCAAGTTACATTGAAAGTTCAAGTAACGAATTAAAAGCAAAACTAAAACAGTCTTTATTCACTGATTCACAAAATACACTCAATGAATTATTACAACAGCAAACTGAGCAGTTTACGGCAGATGCTGCGACTGAGGATGATAATCAACTTGTAGTTGCAAACACAATAAGCGTTGAGGAATAAGACGATGAGCAGTGAGCTAGGATTATTTGTTTTAATGATTGCGCCTGTATTAAGTTTATTAAGTGCGTATGCCTCTTTTGAATTATTGCGTAATGTTGGGCAATGGTTGAATATAGGCTAATTGACTAAAACATGTTTTGATGTTGATCTTATACACTGCGGTGCACGTAACGTAATGCATAGTTTATTAAAGAAGTAGGGCAATATGATACGTGCAATCTTTCCATTACCGGTGTTCATTTTACCGCAGGGCTATACGCGTTTGAGAATTTTTGAGACGCGCTACCTCGATATGGTTAAAGACTCTTTTAAAACTGATTCAAGCTTTGTGCTTTGCCATTATGATCAAGACGCCTATTTAAATGTACCAGAGCATGGTTGCTTAGTGAAAATAGTTGATTTTGATAAAGATGAAAGCGGGCAATTACTCATTGATATTGTTGCTCAATCTTTAGTTAAACTTACCAATGTCATGCAGGACAAAAATCAATTACGTTATGGTGAGGTCAGTACTGTAGAGCTTCCAAATTGGCTATATCAACCACAGCAGGTATCTACAAAAGATGATTACCTAAAGTCATCTCTTGAACATGTTTTTAATCAGGATACTGATATTTCTGGATTATACAAGAAAACTGATTTTGATAATTTATCTTGGGTGACTGCACGTTGGTTGGAACTTCTACCTATCTCCCATGATAAAAAACAACAACTTGCGTTTAGTTCTAGCTTTGCCAACATCCAAAATTTCCTCCATACTGTTATTAATAACGAACTTACTGAATAAAGTGATCCTTTAGATTTTTTGCTGCGTATTGTTTTGTAGTGAATACAAAGGGGAACTAACAATGGTAAGTCAACAACACTCAACACGTTGTACACCTGACACAGGTAACTTCACTGCCATGGCACAAACACCAAGCAAAGAGCTAGCAGAAGCTCTATTTGCAGTTGCAACACACAGAGACAAAAAAGCGTTTGCTTACTTGTTCTCATATTTTTCGCCAAAAATAAAACGCTTCGGTATTAAGCAGTTTAACTCTGAAGCTCAAGCTATGGAGCTTGTACAAGAAACTCTAACATCAGTATGGCGCAAGGCTCACCTATACAACAATGACAAAGGCGCTGCTACTACTTGGATTTACACAGTAATGCGTAATGCATCTTTTGATATGCTCAGAAAAATGAAAAGTACCAAAGAGGAGTGTATCAGTGAAGATATTTGGCCTCTAATTGAACAAAATGAAAGCGAAAACTATGAATTCAGCGACCACTTAGAAGACAAACAAATTAAACAGTACCTTGAAAACTTGCCACAGGCGCAAAGAGATGTAGTACGTGGTGTATATTTTCAAGATATGTCGCAAGAGCAATTAGCAGATCAACTAGGTATTCCCGTTGGTACTGTAAAATCAAGATTACGTTTAGCACTTCAAAAACTCCGCAATGAGATGGGAGATAGCCATGATTAAACACCATCCATCAGACGCTTTACTTGCACAGTACGCAAGTGCTGCTTTACCTGCCAGTTTAAATGTTGCTGTAGCAATACACGTTGATATGTGCCCTTGCTGTAAAGCGAAAGTTGCCGCCATTGAAGCAAAAAATGCAAAGGCAATTTTTACTGAACCTGATACTCATTTTGAACAAGATGATGAAATTGAAAATAGCTCACTAATGCTCGAAGCCATCATGATGGATGAAGGCGTTGACGATATTTACGACGTGCAACCAAAGCAGGTAACTATTAATAAGCAAAGTTACCAGTTACCTCGCGCACTTTCTCGTATCGCCCACAGTAAGTTTATGCAAATGGGTAAATTATCTCGTTCGCGTATAGCGCTGGAAGATGGGCCGTTAAGATCAAGCCTATTTCATATTGCTGCAGGTGGCGAAATACCAGAACATACGCACACAGGTTTTGAGCTAACCCTATTATTGGCTGGTGAGTTCAGCGATGAGACGTGCGACTATGTCGCTGGTGACTTTATGTGGTTAGATGGACGACATAATCACACTCCAATTACCAAAGAAGGGTGTTTATGCTACACAGTTGTAAGTAGTGCACTACACTTTAATAAAGGGTTGAGTAAACTATTAAACCCAATTGGTAACTTTATCTACTAGGGGTGTCTATGCAGCAATCTACAATAAAAATTGGCATTAGTGCCTGTCTTGCCGGGGAAAAAGTACGGTTTGATACAGGTCATAAAAAATCTAACTTCTGTATGGATGAATTAGGTAAACATGTTGAATATAAACGTTTTTGTCCTGAGGTCGCCGTTGGTTTACCGATACCAAGGCCTACCATTAGACAAGTGAGAGTAGGTGATACCATTAAAGTTTGCCGCCCTGATGGCAGTGGTGATGTTGGGCCGCAATTAACTGAGTATGGTAAAAAAGTTGCCACAGAGGAATCTTCAGAGCTGAGCGGTTTTGTGTTTTGCGCAAAAAGTCCGAGCTGTGGTATGGAGCGTATAAAAATCTACAATGAGGCGGGAACGGGTAATACCTCTGAAGGAGTTGGTTTTTTTGCAGAGCAAATAATGGCACATAACCCACTCTTACCTTGTGAAGAAAACGGCCGTTTAAACGACATGCATCTGCGTGAAAATTTTGTTATGCGGGTTTACGCATACAAAAATTGGCAACAACTTACAGAGCAACCAATTAGTGTTCACCGTTTAACGCAGTTTCATGCGCAATATAAGTATCTTTTGATGGCACATAACTATCAAGCTTATAAAGATCTTGGAAATTTACTCGGTACGTATGAAGGCAGTGATTTTGATCAACTGGCAGATGACTACATTTTAGGTTTGATGACGGCGCTTAAGAAGCCCGCATCACGAAAAAATAATAGTAATACATTAATGCACTTACAGGGGTACTTTAAAAAAGTGCTTTCTAAGGTTGAAAAACAAGAACTTCGCGATGCGATTGATGAGTATAGAGAAGGGCTAGTGCCATTATATGTGCCACTCACATTAGTTAAGCACCATCTAAAAGTACACCCGAATGAGTATCTTGAAAAGCAGGTATTTTTTAACCCATATCCCAATGAGCTCAAATTACGGTACGGCATTTAATAATGGATACAATTTTTTGGTTTAGGCGCGATTTGCGCCTTTTTAACAACTTTGCTTTATACGATGCGATTGAGCAAGGCGCTAAACACGCTGTGTTTTATATTACGCCTGTGCAGTGGAAAAATCATGGTGTGGCGGCGATACAAGTTGATTTACTTAAGCGCCGTCTCGTTTATTTAGGCAACTTACTTGCAAAGCATGGTATCAAATTGCATGTTTTGCAAAGTGATGATTACCAAAGCTGTGTAGAGCAATTGATAAAGTTCTGTGCTGCTAATCAGGTAAAAAAAATATTTGCTAATAAAGAGTATGAAATAAACGAGCAGCTACGCGATACGCAATTTTTATCCTTAGCGGATAAGCAAGATTGTTCAGTTTATTTATACGATGGCGATCTTATTGCCCCACCAGGTACTGTTACGACAAAATCCGGTGACATGTATAAAGTATTTACGCCGTTTAAAAACGAGTGGTTAAAGCAGCATCAAGATAGTCATTTTTATTTCAAAGCATTGCCAGACACTTTTTCTGAAATTGAATGGATTGAGCCAGAACTACTTAAAAGCGATAACAGTTCACAAAAGTGGCCCGTTGATGATGAGTCTTTAAGTCATGTTATTCAGCGTTTTATCGACGAGAAACTATCCAGCTATAAAGAATCACGAGATTTCCCCGCGATTAAGGGAACATCAGGGTTAAGTCCTTATTTAGCGCTGGGTATTGTCAGCACGTATCAACTGGTCGCCATGGTGCAGCAACAACATGTTGATGTGTTAACCAGTGCTAAAAGCAACCTGTTCACCTGGGTGAATGAATTGGTGTGGCGTGAGTTTTATCGTCACTTGCTCGTTGCTTTCCCACAACTAAATAAATACCAAAACTTTAATCAAAAATACGATAGTGTGCAATGGCGTGAAAATGAGCCTGAATTTAATGCGTGGTGTGAAGGAAAGACAGGTTATCCGCTAGTGGATGCTGCAATGCGCCAATTAAAAGAAACTGGCTGGATGCATAATCGCTTACGCATGGTTGTCGCGAGTTTTTTAACTAAGCACCTGCTAATTGATTGGCGAAAAGGTGAACGCTTTTTTATGAAGCATTTAATAGATGGCGATTTAGCCTCAAATAATGGTGGCTGGCAATGGGCGGCAAGCACCGGTTGTGATGCGCAACCGTATTTTAGAATTTTTAATCCTATTACTCAAAGTGAACGCTTTGATCCAAACGGCGAATTTATCCGTAAATATGTACCAGAGCTAAAAAATGTACCTGACAAACAGATACATTTTCCGCATAAATATTTAGCAAGTATTGGGTGCGATTCTGTGTATTGGCCAGCGATTGTTGACCACAAAGCAGCACGACAAAGAGCACTTGATGCATTTAAGGTATAACAAGGATTAAGATGAGCACAGCCAAAGTTGAACCGTTCGTCAATATTTACCAGCAGTTAAATAAATACACGTTGCATTTGTTAGATGATATTTACCATCATGATATTGTTTTTTCAGATCCCCTTCATAAGGTTTCTGGATTGAGTCAATTGCATGAATACTTTGCTGATTTATACAGTAATGTCACTGAGTGTCAGTTTGATATCAAATCGTCTCATTGTAGTGGTGATAATGCATTTGTGTATTGGGTTATGAGTTATCGCCACCCGAAATTGGCAGCTCATAAGCAAATAAACGTTAATGGTCACAGCCATCTTGTTTTTAACGGCGATAAAATAATAACTCATCAAGATTACTTTGATGTAGGGGAGCTACTTTATCGTCACATTCCAATCATTGGCTCTGTTATTAAACTTATTGATAAGCGAGCAACTGGCGTATGATTACTTTAATTACAGGTGCGACTTCCGGTATAGGCGAACAGTTAGCTAGGAAGTATGCAAATTTGGGCGATACCGTTATTGCTTGCGGGCGAAATACACAAAAACTTATGCAACTTGCTAAGCATGACAACATTGAAGCTTGCGAATTTGATGCGACAGACTTACAGGCTATAAAAAGCGCAACAATTGCTTACCCTCACTTTGATAGAGTTATTCTCAATGCAGGAAATTGTGAATACGTTGATGATGCAAGAAACTTTGACAGTAGCTTATTTACTCGCGTTGTGACGACTAATTTATTGTCAATGGGTTACTGTTTAGATGCATTACTGCCTAAAATTAAATCGGGTGGGCAACTTGTTCTAGTTAGTTCAAGTGTTACCTATCTTCCATTGCCGCGTTCAGAGGCTTATGGCGCGTCAAAAGCGGGTGTAAGCTACCTAGCTAAAAGCTTAGCGGTAGACCTAAACGATGTTGATGTTACACTGGTTCACCCTGGTTTTGTCAAAACGCCTTTAACCGATAAAAATGATTTTCCCATGCCTATGGCTGTAAGCGCACAAAAAGCCGCTGAATACATTGTCTCTGGGGTAAATAAACGCCGCAAAGAAGTTCATTTTCCATACCGTTTTACCCTTATTTTAAAATGTTTACGTATTTTACCTTTGCCGCTTTGGCTTAAACTTGCAAAAGGATTATCCCGTTGAAAAAAATAGCAATAATAGGCTCTGGTATATCAGGTTTAAGTTGTGCTCACTTACTTCATAAGTACCATGACGTCACTGTTTTTGAGAAGAACAATTATATTGGCGGCCATACTGCCACGGTTGATGTGAACGTAGAAGGCATTGAGTATGCGATTGATACCGGGTTTATTGTATTTAACGACCGCACTTACCCTTATTTTGAAAAACTATTAACACGTATTGGAATTGAAAGAAAACCCACTGAAATGAGTTTTAGTGTTCATAATGAACAAACGGGTTTTGAATATAATGGTCACACGTTTGCTAGTCTGTTTGCTCAAAAACGCAATATATTACGGCCTCGTTTTTATAAGCTACTCAGCGATATTGTTCGTTTTAATAAGCTATGTAAGGCGTTACACAGTGATAACAGTTACAAGCAAGAGCAAACTCTTGGCCAGCTTTTAGATGTACACGGTTTCAATGAGTTTTTTAGGTATCATTATATTTTGCCTATGGGGGCAGCAATTTGGTCAACCAGCATAAAAGAGATGAGTAGTGTTGGTGTTGAGTTTTTTGTTAAGTTTTTCTACAACCATGGCCTATTAGATATCACAAACAGACCACAATGGTATGTGATCCCAGGCGGATCACGCGAATATATAACCCCCTTGATTGATGGCTTTTCAGATAAAATTCGCTTAAACAGTCATATTGAAACGGTCTCAAGGACAGTGGATAAAGTGACTATTCATTTTACAGGTGGTCAATCTGAGCAGTTTGATAAAGTGATTTTTGCCTGTCATTCAGATCAAGCGCTCAAGCTATTACAGGCGCCAACAGATGATGAAAAGACCATTTTAGGGGCCATCCCATACTCAGAAAACTCTGTGATATTGCATACTGATACGAGTATTTTACCAAAACGAAAAGCGGCGTGGGCAAGTTGGAACTACTTACTAAATGACAATACCGATAAAGCGGCGGTGGTGACTTACCAAATGAATATTTTGCAGGGTATTGAAAGCGCCACTCAGTTTTGCGTTACCTTAAACCACAAAGAGGGCATTGATAAAGATAAAATTCTTCGTGAATTTACCTATCATCATCCCGTATTTAACAAAGCATCTATTGCCGCTCAGCAGCAAAAACACCAAATAGATGGTAACAATAATAGCTATTTTTGTGGGGCGTATTGGTATAACGGTTTTCATGAAGATGGCGTTAAGAGTGCTGTTGATGTAGCTCGCCAACTAGGTATCGAATTTGAATAGCGCGATTTACACCGGGGATGTCAGGCATCGCCGGTTTGCGGTGAAATCGCATCAATTTAAATATCCTTTGTATATGATGTGGGTTGATCTATCAGCCCCTGAAATGCTCAATAATATACACCCTCAACTTGGTACGAAAGGTTTTAAAGCATTAAAATTTGAGCAATCAGATTACCTAAAATCCGCAAACTTAAATAATGATTCTATTTATACCCGAGCACTCAAAAAAATAGCCGAGCTTGGTGTCACAGAGTTATTTAGCAATATATATATGTTGGGGCAACTTCGTTGCTTTGGTATTTACTTTAGCCCTGTTAACTTTTTTGTGTACCAAACAGCTGAAGGCGATTATACGCACATGGTTGCTGAGGTAAGCAATACACCGTGGAATGAACGCCATTACTATTTAGTTGAACTTGAAAAGAAAGTGAACTTTAAAAAGGTTTTTTCCGTATCACCTTTTATGGATTTAGATATGAATTATCACTGGTCTACGCGATTTAGTAACGATCATGTACTTATTCATATTGAAAACAAAAAAGAGCGAGAGCTGTTGTTTGATGCAACTCTAAGACTTAAACGCCAGTCGTTAAATAAACAGCATGTAAGCGCTGTTTTAAAGCAGTTTCCAGCGATGACTTGGAGTATTTTTAAAGGTATTTATATTCATGCCTTTAAGTTGTTTTTAAAGCGAGTGCCGTTTATAGGTCACTCAGGAAGCGGCATTTAAGCCTGCTCCATAACTAGTTAGGTGATGTAATGGAAAAAGTATCCAGTTTGTCAAATAGCCAAAGCAACAGTTGGCTACAAAAAATATATAAAAAGCTGGTATTTGGCGCGTTTAATAGTATTGAAGAGGGCCATATTACCTTGATAGAAAGCAATGATGTTGTTCACTTTGGTAACAAAGCAGATAGTCATCGTGCAGTAAAACTAAACGTTAATAATGTTGCAATGTATAAAGCTTTTGCACTATCCGGAAGTGTAGGAGCTGGTGAATCTTATATTTTAGGTCATTGGGATTGCGATGACTTGACCAAACTTATCGAAATCTTTGCCATTAATCAGGCACAACTTGATGCTTTTGAGAAAAAATTTGCCTTCCTCAGTAACATTCACTTTAGGTTAAATCATTTAAAAAATAAAAATTCAGAAACAGGATCTAAAAAGAATATTGTTGCTCATTACGATTTAGGCAATGAATTGTATTCTTCTTTTTTAAGTACGGAAATGTTGTACTCCAGTGCGGTATACCCGTCAAAAGATGCAACATTAGAGCAAGCACAAAGCCATAAATTAGATCTGATTTGCCAGCAGGTCGACTTACAACAAGGTGATTCAGTCATTGAAATTGGCACTGGTTGGGGCGCTTTCGCAATTTATGCAGCGACTCACTATGGCTGTCATGTAACAACCACCACTATTTCTGATGAGCAACATGCTTATGTTGAAGCGAAAATTAATCAGCTAGGTTTAACTGAAAAAATCACGTTGTTAAAACAAGATTACCGCTTACTAGAAGGGCGTTTCGACAAGCTTGTATCGATTGAAATGATTGAGGCTGTTGGTCACGAGTTTTTACCAAGTTTTTTCAAAAAATGTAATGAGTTACTTAAAGATTCAGGTGCTATGTTGATCCAAGCAATCACTATTGCAGATCAACGATATCAACATTACTTAAAAAACTCTGATTTTATTCAGCAATATATTTTTCCAGGTGGTTGTCTGCCATGCATTGATGAAATGAACAAACAAATTATGCAACAGTCTGACATGGTTGTGCATAGCGTTAAAGACATTGGTGTTCATTATGCACGGACTTTAGCGGATTGGCGTACCCGATTCATCGCGAGCTGGCCTGAAATAGATAAAGTAAAATTCGATCAACGTTTTTATCGATTATGGTTATTTTATTTAGCCTACTGCGAAGGTGCTTTTAGAACGCGTGTTACGAGTACTGTCCACTTAGTTGCACGTAAGCCTCGATTTACCCATTCAAGTGATGACATTGCACTCGGTTATTAATTTTTTGCTGTTTCAAGGGGTATGGTTTTTGGCCTTACTTTTTGAGAACAGTGCTGTTATCCCCGTGCTCTGTATTATTGGATTGATGCTCTATTTATCAAGGCAAATCAAACGTGACAGTTTAATTCTAGTCATTGGCTTAATGATTGCCTTGTTATTTGAGTACATGATGGTGAAGCTTGAACTCATTGGTTTTAACACTCATCCATATCCTTTATGGTTTGTATTGCTTTGGTCTGCGCTGTTGCTGACTATAAATACATCTATGCAGTTTATAGCGCGGTTGCCGTGGTACTCAGCTATTGCTGTGTGCGCTTTATTTGCGCCAATGAGCTATTGGGCTGGTGCCCGATTTGAAGTGATAACAATCGCTGAACCATTATGGTTTTTTTGGTTAGTTTACGGCTTAGCATGGGCGGCTATGTTTAATTTTATTATTTTTGTAAATAATAAAGTTGCTCTCTATGTTGCGCCAGCTAAGCCTCACAATAATTAAGTTTGCATCAGTAGCAGCCGTTTTAAGGAGCTAATATGCGTAAAAATTTACTCTCTACTTTGTTTTTCCCTATTTTATTTCTCTCGTTGCCGGCAGTAGCCACTGAGTTTAAACCAGTTGGTGAGAGCCGCTTAGAGTATTACTTTTGGGATGTATACGATGCAAAACTTTTCACCCCCTCAGGTGTTTATGAAGCGGAGAACCACCCAATGAAACTATCACTCACTTATTTACGGGATTTTGCTGCCAAAGACATTGTAAAAGCCACCAATGAACAATGGCAACAGCTGGGTAAAACTGACCTAGTTGGCCGATTTGATCAATTGCTACTTAATCTATGGCCTGATATTAAAGAAGGTGAAACCCTTGCATTTATCACTGACAAAAAAGGAGTGGGTGTTTTTTACCATCAAGGAGAAAAACTTGGCAGTGTCGATGATGCCAATTTTGCTAACGACTTTTTAGCAATTTGGTTATCCCCTAAAACCTCGCAACCTCAAATGCGCAAACAACTCATAGGAGAGCAATAATGAAATACTTAAACAAGGTATTTGTTTTAACTTTATGTTTTTTATTGGTCAGTTGTGCAGCGCCTGATGTTGAACACTATCAAGGCACAAGCCCTGAGTTTAATTTTAAGCAATTCTTTAGTGGTAAACTCAAAGCGTATGGTGTTGTGCAAGACTATAAAGGTGAGTTAACCCGAAAGCTCGTTGTTGACATGAATGCCTCTTGGGAAGGTAACAAGGGCACTATCGAAGAAGACTTCGTTTATGACGATGGCGAAACCCAGCGCCGTGTATGGCACATTACACTAAACGATGATAATACCTTAACGGGTACAGCCAGTGATGTATTGGGTATAGCGCAAGGGAAAAGCAGTGGCAGTGTGTTTCATTGGACTTATTCTCTAGTTTTAGAAGTGGATGATAGCGAAATAGAAGTGGATTTTGATGATTGGATGTACTTGGTAACACAATCTCGCTTGATTAACCGCACAGCTATTGATAAGTTTGGCGTTGAGGTTGGGGAAGTGACCTTAGTTATCGAAAAAGTTGAATGATACAGAAATTGCTAAACTGAACGGCTTTCAAGCCTCTTTATTCAGTATTGATTAATGAAAAATCATACTTTTATCGGCAATTTATTTAAATTTTACCCATTTTTTAAGAATTTAAGCAAAAATGGCAATTTGCTGTTGCCAATACTTTAAAAATGCATAAAGATAGGTTTTGCGAAGGCAAAATAATAACGAATAGGAATTTAACAAATGAATAAAGCTCAATTAGTTGAAAAAATCGCTACTGATGCAGAAATCTCTAAAGCAGCAGCAACTCGCGCACTTGACGCATTCACTGGCGCAGTAACGAATTCTTTAAAAGAAGGTAATTCAGTTGCACTAGTTGGTTTTGGTACTTTCTCTGTAAAAGAGCGTGCAGCACGTACTGGCCGTAACCCACAAACTGGTGCGGAAATCCAAATTTCAGCGGCAACTATCCCAAGCTTTAAAGCGGGTAAAGGTCTTAAAGATCAAGTTAATCCTTAATAAGCACTTTTATCTTATTAATAAAAAAAGGGCTAATTAGCCCTTTTTTTGTAAGCTTATAAATACTAAGCTTTTAAGGCTTTATCTCCTCGGCCAATACCTACAGCACCAGATCGCACCACTTCGATAATATCAGTCTCATGACGCAAGGTATCTAAAAATGATTCGATTTTATCAATACTACTAACAAGCTGTAATGTATAACTATTACGGCCCATATCTAATATTGCACCTTGAAACACATCCACTACACGCGTTACCGCTGCGCGCTTTGTTTCATCTTGCGCAAATACTTTCACTAAAAGTAGTTCACGTTCAATATGCGCCATTTCTGTTAAGTCGATTATCTTGAGCACATCAACGAGCTTATTCACCTGTTTGGTGATCTGCTCGACAATTCTATCATCACCCATAGTCGTAATTGTTATACGGGATAATGAATGATCGTCAGTTGTGCCAACGGTTAAGCTATCTATATTATAGGCACGTTGCGAGAAAAGGCCGACAATACGTGATAGTGAACCAGGCTCATTTTCTAGTAAGATTGATAATATACGTCGCATTATGCTTTAACTCCTTTACGTAACCACATTTCATCTATAGCACCGAGCTTAATTTGCATTGGGTAGACATGTTCTTTTTCGTCAACACAGATATCTAAAAACACTAACTTGTCATTGATAGACATGGCTTTATCTATCGCAGGTTGTAACTCTTCGAGCGTATCGACACGAATACCTACATGCCCATAGCTTTCGGCCAGTTTGACAAAGTCGGGTAATGATTCCATGTAAGAAGACGAGTGTCTGCCGTTATACATCATATCTTGCCATTGACGAACCATGCCCAGTGAACGATTATTCAGCGATACAACTTTTACTGCTAGGTTATATTGTAAGCAGGTTGAGAGCTCTTGAATATTCATTTGAATTGAGCCATCACCCGTAACACAAATTGACTCTTTATCAGGAAATGCCAGTTTAACACCCATCGCCGCGGGTAGGCCAAAGCCCATAGTACCTAAGCCACCTGAGTTGATCCATTGTCTAGGGTGTTTGAATGGATAATACTGAGCCGCAAACATCTGATGCTGGCCAACATCAGAGCTAACATAGGCATCACCGTTCGTTGCTTTATAAATGGCTTCAATAACCGCTTGAGGCTTAATTTTATCACCTTCGGTACTATAGCTTAGGCACTTTTGCTCACGCCAGCTGATAATTTGTCGCCACCAATCTTCTTGTGCACTGCGATCGATATTTATAGGGCTTTTATCTATGGCGGTTTGTAATTGTTCAAGTACCGTGGCTAAGCAACCTACAACGGGTATATGTGCTTTAATTGTTTTAGAAATAGATGTAGGGTCAACATCTACATGCACAATGGTCGCGTTGGGGCAGAATTTTTTAACGTTATTTGTTACACGATCATCAAAACGCGCACCCAGCGCTAAAATTACATCGGCGTTGGCCATTGCTTTATTTGCTTCTAGGCTGCCGTGCATTCCTAACATACCAATAAAATTAGGGTGTACGCCCGAAATACCGCCAAGCCCCATTAATGTATTGGTGATAGGTGCATTTAAAGATTCAACTAAGTGAGTAAGCTGCTCTGAGGTGTTAGAGATAACAATACCGCCACCAGAATAGATTACTAATTTCTTAGCTTCTAAAATAGCAGTGACAGCTTTACGAATTTGCTTAGAATGGCCTTTGGTATTAGGGTTATAGGTACGAAGGTCAGTCGTTGCAGGGAATTTAAAATCATATTTAAGTGCAGGATTAAGCATATCCTTTGGCAGCTCGACGACAACCGGACCTGGACGCCCAGTACTGGCTATATAAAAGGCCTTTGCCATAATTGCTGGGATTTCTTCTGCACTACGACAGTTAAAGCTATGCTTTACAATAGGTCGTGAGCAGCCAACAATATCGGTCTCTTGGAAAGCATCATCACCAATTAAGCTCGTCGGCACTTGGCCAGATAAAACCACCATTGGGATTGAATCCATATAGGCGGTTGCGATACCTGTAATGCAATTTGTTGCGCCTGGACCTGAGGTTGCCAAAACGACGCCTACTTCGCCAGTAGCACGGGCATAACCATCGGCCATGTGTGTTGCTGCTTGTTCGTGACGGACTAAAATATGCTCTACTTCATCTTGTTGAAACAAGGCATCGTATAAATCAAGAACAGACCCACCAGGGTAGCCAAAGATATACTTTACCTTTAATTCTTTTAATGACTGAACAACTAGCTCAGATCCATTATATTGTTGTGTACTCATCCTCATTCCTCTGCGTGCCATCGACCCTTACTTAAAAGTAGCTAAGGTATTTAATTTAAAAGCATAAAAAAACCCCCGTTTGTGGCGGGGGTTTTTAAAAAGCGAATTCACTTTTCAATACATCCCCACTGGGCTTAAGACTAAGACCAGTACGAGTACGTTAAAAAGGCGAATTTGATATTTCATTATAAGTGTCTTTTAATTTATAAAGATTAGCGAAGCATGTACATAACACTTAACTAAATCATAACTTATTTTAATAGTTTATTTTTAAGTCTTTTAACACCTAATGTCAACAATTAAATTGTGTGATCTGCATTAATTTTTCTTTTTTCTCTGTTTTTGATTTTGTTTTTAATAAAATGCATTTCAAATCACTGAAAAAAAGCAGAAGTTATGCGTTTTGTGTTTTTGATTGTTGCTGCAGATGTTACTGTTATGTGTACGGTCTATTTTTTGTTATTATAAAAATTATTAAAAGCATGAATCAGGGTTCATTGTGAAATATATAAAGTTAAGTGCCACACTTGTTTTGTCATTGTTTACAGGCTTCGTTAATGCCAAAGCATACTCATCGAGCCCAACTGATATTGGTGTTGTTAATAAAGAACGCATTCTCTATTGGCTTGAAAAACGTAACGAATTGGTAGAGTCCTCAGATAAAAATGATGCCGTTACTGAGTTCATCGGTAAACCAACTCCTATTCATGCTGCCAAATATGTGAAAAAACATGCTGGACTAGTTGCGCAAACGAGATTTAAACAACAAGCATATAGTTCAGCACTTTTACCTACAGATACAAAAACAACCGTTAAAGTGTTGGCTATTTTAGTTGATTTTCCCGATTTACCTTATAACGATAATGGTTTAGAAATCAGTGATACAGCTATGTATTATAACGACTATGATGTGCAACATTATCAACAAATGCTGTTCTCCACATCCGGTTATGAAGGACCTAGCGGACAAACCTTAAATAGTGCGTATCAATACTACCAACAAGCATCAGGCAATAGTTTTAACTTTACAGGACAAGTTTATGGCTGGGTGCGGGCGGATAAAAACGCGAAGGCCTATGGTGAACGACAAGGCGATGATAAAGATATTGATGCACCTAGTTTAGTTAAAGAAGCCGTAGAAAAAGCAGTAACCCAATTTGATATAGATTTAAGCGAATATGATTTAACGGACTTAGATGATATTGATGGCGATGGGATAACCAATGAACCTAATGGAATTATCGATCATGTTATGATTTTCCACTCGAGTGTTGGTGAAGAAGTCGGTGGGGGTATATTAGGAACTGATGCTATATGGTCCCATAGATTCTATGTTTATAATGAACAATTTCAGCCAACAGATTTATCAAGCAGCCCCATTGATTTATTAGGTTACACCATTAACCCCATTGATGCGGGTATTGGCGTGGTTGTCCATGAGTTTGGTCACGATTTAGGTTTGCCAGATGAATACGACTTAACAAACACTGATATTGGCGAACCTGTTGCTGCTTGGTCAGTTATGTCAAGTGGTAGCTGGGCTGGCTCGCCACAAGGTTCAGAGCCAGTTATGTTCAGCCCTTATGCACTGGAATACTTGCAAAACCGCTATAGTGGAAACTGGCTCAATCAGCTCACGTTAGATTTAAGTGAAGTGAATGAGATGAATAACCACGTTATTAGTCATGCCAGTGGAACTGATACATTGTTGAACCAAGTTAAAGTTGTGCTACCTGCTACATTAAAAAGATTTAAGCATCCTGTAGAAGGAAAATTTCAATATTACTCCGGTAGAGGTAATAACCTAAATAATATAATGGAGCAGGGCATCACAATTCCTGCGACAGATAAGCAAACCTTACTCACTCTAAAAGCGCATTATAGTATTGAAAATGAATATGATTACGTTCAAGTTACTGTTAATGGGCAAGCAATAGCTTCTCAATACACTTCTGAGATAAATGCTTACTACCCAAGTGTGCAGCATTTTATTACAGGGGATTCATTATTTCACCCTGATGCACAACAGCCAAATAATTACCTGGAACATATTTTTGATCTTTCTAAATTTGCCGGGCAAAGCGTGGATCTTGCAATAAAGTATGTGACAGACAACCTTGTTGAATACTATGGTTTTGTCGTCGATGATATGAAAATAAGTCAAGATGCTAATGTAATCTGGCAAGATAACGCAGAACTGAAAAGCTCATTTATACTCAATGGTTTCAGCCGTATCGGTGAGTATATTTATGACACTCCAGAGCACTACTATTTACAGCTACGTAGTTACGAAGGCATTGATAGTGGTTTGCAAACAGAGCAATATTCACCGGGCTTAATATTATGGTTAGCAAATACTGGTTATGAAAATAATAATACCTCAGATCATGCAGGTGAGGGCTTAATTCTTGTGGTTGATGCTGATCAAAATGCAATCAAAAAAGGCACTACGCAAACACCGGCAACAACAAGTATTCAGGTACGTGATGCTGCATTTAGTTTGTACACACAGCGACAAGGTTTGGGCGATGAGCACTTAACAGCTATCAGTGAATTTAAAGATACATCTGATTATAGCTTTGCTGCGCAGCCCGAGTCGGGTGTAGCACTTAGCCCATTTGGTTTTAGTTTTTCTATAGTTGATCAAGCTACTGATAATTCACAAGTTGAATTTATCTTAAATTACAGTGCTCAAACTGGTATCACGTATTCAGTGAATGACTTAACGGTATCGTTTGAATCTAAGGGAATGGAGCTGAGCCCCACAGATAGCTTTCATTGGCAGTTAGGTGACGAGCAACAAAGTAATGAGCTTAATCCAAGCGTGACATTTTCAGACTATGGCAGCTATAACATCATTTTTTCACGCACTACTGAATTAGGTGAAACGACTCAAGAACAAGTTACTATTACACTAGTCCAGCCATTAGAACTCACAAGTCTTAACAGCGAGATCGATCAAGGCCTACTAACTGCAACGGCTGTTGTAGCTGGCGGTCAAGCACCATACAGCTATGCTTGGGATTACGGAGATGGAAACACAGCAACCACTAAATCAGTGTCTCATAACTATGGCTTGAGCGGTAATTACGCTTTATCTCTAAGTGTCATAGATAGCCAAGGTGAACATGTAACTTTAAATAAAAATATAGTAGCTGAGGTGCCATTAATCTCACAAGGAGAATACTCTGCAAATGATTTAACCGTTGTGTTTAACAGTGATACGCGCGGTGGTTACGGAGTTTATAGTTATTTATGGGATTTTGGTGACAGCGAAACAGCAGATACACCAAACCCAAGCCATACTTATCAGCAAGCTGGTAGTTATACGGTTACGCTAACTGTTACTGATGATACAAGCGCGCAAACAACTGAATTTACCTTATTGGTCACAGTACAAAAACAAGTTACAAGTTCAGGTTCAAGTGGCGGCTCATTAGGCTGGGTATTACTCGGTTTGCTAGGTGTGTGCTTAAGAAGAAAATAGCATGAAATTAGTAAGAAAAAAGCCAGTGAAAACTGGCTTTTTTATATTCAAAACGATGTTTTAAATTATAGACGATCAATCACAGCTTGAGTGAAGTCGGTTGTACCGTGGCTACCACCTAAATCACGTGTGGTACGGTCACCCGTTTTAATAACGTCAGCAACTGCGCTACGAATACGTTCAGCTGTATCAGCCATTTCTAAATGCTCAAGCATTTGGATAGATGCTAAAATAACTGATGTTGGGTTCGCAAGGTTTTTACCTGCGATATCTGGAGCACTGCCGTGTACAGCTTCAAAGATAGCGGCATCTTCACCAATGTTAGCACCAGGAGCCATTCCTAAACCGCCTACAAGACCCGCACATAAGTCAGATAAGATATCACCAAATAGGTTTGTAGTGACCATTACATCAAACTCTTCAGGGCTCATAACAAGTTTCATGCACGTTGCATCAACGATCATTTCAGTTGATTCAATCTCAGGGTAGCGCTCAGCAACTTCACGGGCTACTTTTAAGAATAAGCCTGAAGTTGATTTTAAGATATTTGCTTTATGTACCGCTGTTACTTTTTTACGGCCTTCACGTACTGCAAGCTCATAAGCAAATGTTAAGATCTTTTCTGCGCCTTCGCGCGTGATCATTGACATAGCTTGGGCTTCATTACCGTCTTCAGATACCACCTGACCTAAGCCTGAGTACATACCTTGGGTGTTTTCACGTACTGTTATGATATCAATGTCTTCGTAACGTGCTTTAGTACCAACAAATGATTTAACAGGGCGTACGTTAGCGTATAGACCAAACTGCTTGCGCAGTGTTACGTTAATTGAAGTAAAACCTTCACCAACAGGCGTTGTTAACGGGCCTTTAAGTGTGATTTTATTACGTGCAATAGTCTCAATTGTCTCTTGCGGTAATAACTCACCCGTTTTTTCTAACGCGGCTAGACCAGCATCAACGAATTCATAATCAAAATCGCATCCTGCGGCTTGTAAGATCTCAAGAGCTGAGTCAATAATACTTGGACCGATACCGTCGCCTTTGATCACTGTGATGGTTTGTTTAGCCATGAAGTTTTCCTATTAAAGTTAGAAATGCACATAAATAATTCGCAAAGAGCTATGCGATTGCTTGTTAGATTTATTTACATGAATGAATATGAAAATTTAAGCGGCTTTTATAACAATTTATTCAATAAATTTCCACTAAAATCCGCTAAAATAGGCAATATGTCTAATAATATGGTGGCATCAGACGCTAGATGACAAATTTAAGTCTGGCAAGTGCGCATAAAAATGCTGAGTGCTCTGCCATCCTAAACTCTCTAAGACACCATTAAGAGTTTGCTTTTGCCAACTACTAAGGGCTACTTGAGGTCGATAAACATTAAAAATTACGAGTTTTAACGTTACCCACAACTGGGATTCCACACTGAGCTTTTGTTTTTTACTCTGCTCAGCATCAAGTAAAGGTTGGGTCCATGGATTGTCACCAACTAAATTTAATAATGAAATTGATAATTGCTCACTATTATGACTTTCTACACCAAATAACCATGCCAGAGGGCGACTGATATCACTTTTGGGTTCTTCTTCACTGATGGTTTTACGGCTTAAAGCGTTACTACAGTGCTCGAATAAATAGGCGACATATGCATAAATCGGTAATGCAAGTTGTTCAAATTGAAAACTAGTATGTTTACTTACTAGCAATGCTAATACTTTAATAATTGCTTCTGTTCTAATTTGTATGTGTTGTTGCAACGGATGGTTTTGTATTTGTACAAGTTGCTGAAAAAGAACTCGCTGTATAATTGCTGGTGCATTATCGATTCCCACCATAGATAGGCAGTGGCGTAGATCTTTTCCTGCTAGGTGTTCTTTGTTGTAGGGTTTAACGGCTTCTCGTAAATTGCTTATGGTGTCAGTGTGATTATTTAACAGTTTTTCTAGTGCGCGATATGAATATTCTTTTTGGATTTTAAGCTGACTAATTAATAAAACAATTTGCTGGTGGGTATAGACAGACGTGTTTACAGGGGCTGCAAGGTGTTCATTAAACCAAACGCCGTAAATCAAACGTTTATCTTTCGTTGGGCGCTGCTTGTCTTGACAATTAATTTTACCAGAAATTGCATGCCAGCGAGCTCGTTTCTCATCGTTTAAGTTAACGATGAGTGTTTTATTATTAGTAGTTTTACCCACATAAATCAATTGCTGATCAGAAAATATAGCTATACTGCCTGGTAGGTAAGGGCCAATTTCACTAATCAGAGATTTTAATGCGTGCTGGGCAAAATTATTTGGTGTACGTACGTAAATATCTGCAACGGCTTTGTATAGACTTACATGGTCGTTTGCATCACGACAAGTAATGTTCATAGCAATAATGTTGGCCAGTGCGACAAGCGTGGTTGCACCATCATAAATCATGATTTTGGGCGTGCTCAATAAAGCTTGTTTATATTTATTCAATGGTGCCAATATACGAGCTATGTGTGGGGTGGTTACTTTTGCAGTCTGTAATAACTTTATGGCTAATTGGTGGCGCGCTTGCCACTGTTTTTTTTCCTGCAAATTGAGTGTTAGTTGTTTAGCTAATTTATTTGTTTGTACTTGAACGCATAGGTAATTAGTGAGACACACACAGATGAGTAGTTGAGATACGTGTGTGTTATAACTAAGGCTCTTACAAAAAGCGGCGATCAGAGTGCATTGAGTAACAACTAAATTCGTGGTGTAACCATAACTTTCAACATACAAACTTAGTTGCGCTTGTAGGGCGTTTGGGTTTGTTTTATAGAGCAGATAATATTGCTCAGCCAGCTGATTCAATAGTGGGTAAGCGTGAGGCCATTGCTCTTTATCATTATATAAACGTAATAATTGATGCGTTTTTTCATATAGGGAAATGAGTTGCTCAGAAGATGAATTTTGCATTAAGTTAATCAACCCTGGCGCATATAGGTTTCATAAGCACTTGGTCCCCATAAAATTAGCTCACCATTTTTAAATAGTAACCCAGTACACTCATCCATAGTGGTAATGCCGTCAGACTTTACATGCTGAGTGCGATAAAAAATAACTTGCCATACGTTATCGTCGGCGCGTTTTGCATAAGTTAGATCAGGGCTGCCTAAATCATCTAGTACATGATTTAAATTTGTCGGTTGTTCAATACTCAACTTTGCAATAAAACGTTTGTTAAATGCTTCTCTGTCTTGCCAAATCATAGCCTGAGGATCATCTTTATAAAAGGTAATCACTAAAGTGGCTATAAGTGCATAAACACCTAGGCCTAGTATGATGTAACGAAAAACCTTTTTAAACATTTTACTCTCTTAAAGTCTGACACATCTGCGCCACTACATTGATCGTATGAAGATAAGTTCTGTGATCAAGTATACGCCTAGCCGCTACTAACAGCTATGTTAATGCGATAAATTGAGTCTTAATTGCTTTAAACTAAAGCCTAAATGGATATCTGTTCGTAAGCTAACAAGTTGTTTTGATATAATAAACATTTCCATTCCTGTACTTAGCTTGTTACGAATAGCTGCAGAGAGAGTGTCATCATCGAGGGCTTGGGTAATATCTTGGTGTTTATTAATGATCTCCTGCGCACTTTTGCTGCCAATTCCTTTTACGCCAGGAATGTCATTGGTTTTATCGCCAGCAAGCGCCCAAAAGTCGACCAATCTGTGTTGCTCTACATTAAATCTAGCGAGGATGCTTTGTTGCTCTATGTAGTCTTTTTTAAAATAGTCATAAATATGAATCGTGCGACTTAATGCAGGCAAAAACCCCTTATCGGTTGAAACGATAGTGCTTGATACGCGGTGCTTTGCGGCTTTAAAAGCAAGTGTTGCAATTATATCATCGGCTTCATCATTTTCAGGGGTAAATACAACAATGCCGGTTTCCTCAATTGCTTTACTAAATTTGGTTAAATTATCTTTGAGTGTTTGGGGCATTGGTGAACGGCTATTTTTATATTGTGGGTAATAGTGATAACGCCAACTTCTATCACCATCGAATACCGCAATGGCGTGGGTTGCTTGCGACGAGCGAATGAGTTTTTGGCAAGCCTGTGCAACGCGTTGGCAGCAGGTCATAATCATTTGCTCTTCGCTACCTTTGTTTTGGTTACTATCAACTGCATAGATGCGCCTTATTAAATTTAGCGCATCTATTAAAAGTAATTGTCCGGACACATATAACCTTTTAAGCTTTTATTTCGTAACAAGGAATATATTTACTCCCTGGTAATTTCATTCGACCTTGCTCGACGAACGCTTGGAGTAATTTATCCATATCTTTCATTAATGCAGGTTCGCCACTGAGCACAAATCGACCATGGTTTTTAATTGCTTGAATACCTTCATCTTTAACATTCCCTGCCACGATACCAGAAAATGCGCGACGTAAATTAGCGGCTAAAATTTGTTTTGGCTGATTTAAATGCAAATCTAACCCTGCCATATTTTCGTGGGTTGGGGCAAAGGGTTGTTGAAAATCATTATCTATTTTTAAAGTCCAATTAAAGTAATAAGCATCACCTTGGCTTTTACGGTAATCGCGAACATTAGCCATAGCTGACTTTAGTTTGACACCCACTAATTGTGGGTCGTCGATGATTACTTCAAATTTCGTTAATGCTTCATGGCCTAATGTCAGCTCAATGAATTTACACAATTCAGTAAAATAACTTTCACTTTCTTTAGGACCAGTGAGAATAACCGGTAACGATTGTTTTTGGTTATCTGGGTGTAATAAAATACCTAATAAATAGAGCAGTTCCTCAGCAGTACCTGCACCCCCAGGGAAGATGATAATGGCGTGGGCTGTTCGGATGAATGCTTCTAAGCGTTTTTCTATATCGGGTAGTATCACTAACTCGTTAACAATAGGGTTAGGTGGCTCAGCAGCGATAATGCTTGGCTCTGTTAACCCTAAATATCGGTTATTTGTATTACGTTGTTTTGCATGACCAATTGTTGCCCCTTTCATAGGGCCTTTCATCGCACCGGGACCGCAGCCGGTACATATATTTAAACCTCGTAAACCTAACTCGTATCCGACCTGCTTAGTGTATTTGTATTCAACTTCGTTAATCGAGTGACCACCCCAACACACAATCATACTCGGTTCGCTATTAACCCTTAATGCCCCCGCATTACGTAGCATGTCAAACACCATATGGGTAATGGTTTTTTGCTCGGTAAGATCTTTTTCATATTTTTGACAGATAAAGAGAATATCGCGAATAACAGAAAAAATGTGCTCATGAATACCGGCAATAATTTCGCCATCAACAAATGCTGTGGCAGGCGGGTTTTCTAGTTCAATTTTAATACCGCGTTCACGACTTAGCAAACGGATATCAAAGTCTTCGTATTTGTTATAAATTTCTAGGCTTGAATCAGTATGACTGCCAACATTTAAAACGGCCAAGGCGCAATTTCTAAAAAGCTTGTAACGCTCACTGGCTGAGGATTGCTCTAATAAATCAACTTCTAATTGCGACAGTAAATCTAACACACCTGTCGGGTTTAACTGTATTAACATAGGCAAATTCCTTGCTGTAACTGCTTGGTTAAGTCGTTGTTATTTATTAATACATAACCTATCACGACCTGTTTTCTTTGCTTTGTAAAGCGCATCATCGGCACGGTCAAAAGCCCCTAAAGGAGTGTCGCCTTTTTTAAATTGGGTCGCACCGATTGAAATAGTTATTTCAACATTTTTACTTTTAAATTTAAAGGGGATACCTTTTACCGCTTTACGCAGTTTCTCAAGCGGCGCACTCGCGTGCTCAAGTGACATTCCTGGCATAAGTAATACAAATTCCTCACCGCCGTATCGCGCAATAAAATCTGATTTGCGTATCGACATCTGTAATGCTTTGGCGATGACTTGCAGTGTTTTATCTCCGGCGCTATGGCCATATCGATCATTTATTGATTTAAAGTGATCAACATCAATCACAACCAAAGTCACATCAAATTCTTGCACCGCAAATAAATGAAACTCGTGGTTAAATCGTTCATCAAATGCAGCTCGATTAGGCAGCTTTGTTAAGCCATCGAGCAGGCTTTTGAAACGTTGTTCGTGTAGGCGTTTTTTGTATTTTGATAGTTTGCCTTCTAAATTACCTACGCGTTGATTTATATCGTTAAAGCTTTTTATTAACGCTTGTCTGTCTTCTTGCTCTAAGCGCTCTTTTTCAATTAAATCTTTGCTAAGTGATTTTAATTCATTATCAACTAACGCTTTTAAGGAGGAAATTGATGTTGCATCTTGTGTTTGCGTCGTCAGGTTATTAATTTTATTCTCAATGCGTTTATTAAGCGCATCAAATTCTGCCCCCATGGATTCAGAGTGCTTACTCGTTGCAACAATGGAATGATGTAATTCTTCAAGGGTTTGATTTAATGAAACCAAAAAGCTTTGAGCTGACTGACGCTCTTTACTGATATTGCTAGCAATAATGCGAATAATCTCAATGGCTGCATTAAGTAAGTCATCAATTGAGTCTGTTACTGAGATTCTGTTTTTAATGGCTTTTACTTGATCTGCGGCTTCATCTTCAAACACTAAGTCATTAGCAAGGGTTAATAACTCTTTTGCTAAGCCTGGTTGGCTTGTGCCAAGCTGATCCTTACATAAAGTGAGCTTTACATTGAGTGCTTGATGATAAATTGCAACAAGTTGATTTAAAATAGGGATAAAGTCGTTGGTTGCTTGAACATTATTTAATTCATGATCTAGCAGGTGGCGCAAAGTTCTTCGGGTAGCGTCAGGTAAACCCTTAGTTTTTTGTAATAGTTTCCCTGCATCTAATACGCTGTTATGTAACTCTCGCTGTTGCGTTGTTTGTTGCACTTCTTGGGTTTTTAATAGAGCTAAAATTTCATCAATTAGGGGGGCGAAATTTTCAAAGTCGACACCTTTTGAAAGTGCACTTCTAAATTTAGCTAAGCGGTTATCAAGTTCAATATCCATCCCTTTACAGCTTAGAGAAAGCTTAGCTGTTAAGTTTGATAACGTATCCACCTGATGCTTTCGCGCGTTTTCAAGTACCATACGTGTATCAATGGCTTGTTTTAGTTTTTTATTTAAAACATCGAGCTTTTCTGACACTAAAGTTACCGCCATTGATTAAATCGTCTATATCATTAAGTTTACAACAAAATTGGCACAAATGTAGTTATCAAGTCAAAAACTTAGCATTTGATGTTGATTTTTATTCATCGACCTTACAAGACCTGAGTTTTGTCGCTTTTAATTCACATTTTTTTCTATCGTTGTTAATCTCAGCAGTAATAAATTATAAATATTAAGAGTTTTTATGAAAAAGTTTTTAGCTTTGTCAGTAGCTGCAGTCTTGTCACATTCAGCCATTGCTGATGTAAATTATTCATTAGCGATTACTGAGCCCGAGCACCATCTAGGTAATGTCAGTGTTGAATTCCCACAAACTGCTCAAGCCCATTTAGACGTAAAGCTACCAGCATGGCGAACTGGACGTTATGAAATTTTAAATCTAGCGAATGGCGTGCGTTATTTTTCAGCGAAAGATGATGATGGCAAAGCACTTAACTGGGAAAAAATTAATGCCAGCACATGGCGTGTCCATTTAAACGATCCAACAAGCGTGAATATCGATTACCAAGTCTATGCTAATGAGTTAGGTAAGCGCGCTCGCCATATTGATGATAGCCATGCATTCATTGATGCGTCAGGCTTTTTTATGTTCAGCGAATCATTTCGCCAAGAGCCTGTTAGCGTAAAGGTTGCAGTGCCTGATGATTGGCGCTCGGTGTCAGGTATGGAAAACAATGGTTCAAAGCATAGTTTTAAAGCCGCTGATTACGATGTTCTAGTCGATTCGCCAATCGAAACAGGTATTAACCAATTTCATAAATTTGAGGTAGATGGCCGAGATTACGAGTTAGTTATTTGGGGCGAGGGTAATTATGATGTTGACCTTATGCTTAAAGACTTAAAAAAGCTCGTTACTACAGGCAACGTAATTTGGGATGACTACCCGTATGAGCGTTATGTATTTATGGTACATGCTACATCGGGTGCTGGTGGTGCAACTGAGCACTTAAACTCGACAATTATTCAGCGCCCGCGTAATCGTTTTGGCTCACGCGAAGATTACCTTGCATTTATTTCAACAGCAGCTCATGAGTTTATTCATACCTGGAATGTTAAAGCCTATCGACCAGAAGGGTTGGTACCTTATGATTACACGAATATGAACTTTGATAAATTACTCTGGATTGCAGAAGGCTCTACCAGTTATTTTGAAGATCATTTAATGGTTCGTGCGGGTATTTCAACCACCGATGAGTTTTTTAAAACCTTAACCAAAACCGTTAACCGTCATTTACAAACACCAGGACGAGAAGTACAAAGTGCCACTGAAACGAGTTTTGATAAGTGGATCAATCAAGGTGGTGACCATGCGCGTAATTACAGCACCAATATTTATTTAGAAGGCGCGTTAATTTCTATGGCGCTTGATATAGATTTACTCGATCAAAGCAACGGTCAACAAAGTTACCGAGATGTTCATCGTGCCCTGTATAAAGATTATAAAATGCCACATGGTTTCACCGCAGCGAATGTTAAAGCTATCTTAAAAGACTTAACTGGGCGGGACTATAGCGATTGGTGGGCAACGAATGTGGATAGCCCTGCAGCGATAGATTTTGATGCGCTGTTAGCAAAAGTAGGGTTAGAGCTTGCTCGTCCTGAAGGTGCAAAGTCTGTGGCAAGTTTTGACAGCTTTGCTAAAAATACTGGTGAGCTACTTACCCTTACTCATGTTCTTCGTGGTGGCGCAGCATGGCAGGCTGGTTTGACTACCGATGATAAAATCGTTGCTATCAATAAAAAGCATGTTGGAAAAGACTTAAAAGCATCGTTAGAGACATTCAAAGCCGGTGACAAAGTAACGATTGATTACATTCGTCGTGATGAACTACACAGTACGACATTAGTGCTCAGTGAAGACTTTGATAAAGCTAAAAAGGTAGTGGCGCTTAAAAATGCCAATGAGCAGCAAATGGCATTATTTAAAGCATGGATGGGTGTTGAACACCCAAAGCTCGCTAAAAAATAAATACTATTTAGTGACTCTAGGTTATGAGTAAAAAGGAGCTACGGCTCCTTTTTTACTTTTAGGGGTGTGAAAAGTGCGTTTCGTCTTTTTAATAAATGCAGCCGTAGCAAAGTGATTGTTTATAGCACTGGTTAATTGCTGATTTTTGCGTGCGAAAAATGATTTTTTAACACCGGCCGCACTACGTGCTTTAATATCACTAACTTGTTCACAGTTTTGAGCAAACGGATAAGGCATTAACGAATAGCCCGCTACTTTAGTTTCCCATATATATTGTAAGTCACAATCAACAGGGCGGCCAAATTTTTCAGTCGCTGCTAGTAATTGTTTGGCTCCGCCAAAACTTATTGCAGTAGCGCAACAGCCAGTCATCAACTTTTTATGGATCACTAAGTGTTGGTGATGCTGTAAAGGAACTTGGTAGGCAATAGAGCGGCTTCTGTTTTGATAAGCAGATAATTTTATCAACTGCCAATCTATTGTTGCTTGTTCAATATTTTTGATTGTATGGGTGAGATCATTTTTTAAGATAAAATCATCTTCAAGCACAATAGCGTAATCAAGCTGCCTATCAACAATAGTTTGCCACGCTTTACGATGACTTAAATAACAGCCGATTTGCCCAGCACTGAGCGGGTAGTGATATTTTTTCTTATTGAGGCTAGGACTGTAATTAATTTCTCTTTGTGCTGGCGTAAGCGTTGCCCCATCAATTGCATCTATACACTCAAAACTTAGCCCATGTGCGGCTAATTGTCGCTGGCTGTTTGCTAATCGCTCAGGTGAACGTTCAAGGTTGATCACAAAAATAGTAGGCATCGTTGGCTGCTTTTTTCTTAATAATTATTCAAATTTTAGCTATTAATGATGACAATTTGATTGCAGCATTTGCTGTTAAGTTAAAAGTTCAGCATGTGCAAAGTGTTTATACATTTTGTTACACTATAACGCCTTCTTTGGTCGCAGAAATATTGACCCTCCTAACTATTCACGCGTAACCTAATTTATAAATAACAAAAAGGATGAAATTTCATGCGTTTAAAACCTTTTATTGCACTGTGTGCTTTGGCATTTACAGGTACTTCATTTGCTGATGAGGGCATGTGGCAGCCACATCAATTACCAGAGCTTGAATCTGTATTAAAAGCGAAAGGTCTCGAGATTGATGCAAAATCAATCTCAAAATTAACTGAGTTCCCAATGAATGCGGTGATCAGCCTTGGTGGCTGTACTGCATCGTTTGTATCACCTAAAGGCTTAGTGGTAACTAACCATCACTGTGCTTATGGTTCGATTCAATACAATTCAACACCAGAGAATAATATTCTAGAAAAGGGCTTTTTAGCTAAAAAAGCCTCAGATGATTTACCCGCAGCCCCAGGCTCTCGTGTTTATGTAACAGAAACCGTAACAAACGTGACTGACAAAGTGATTAAAGGCACTGAAAAGCTTAGCGCTAAAGCACGTTACGACGCTCTTGAAAAAAATGAAAAACAACTTGTTGCTGAGTGTGAAGCAGATGACAACTACCGTTGTAATGTGTATTCATTTCATGGTGGTTTAGAGTTTTACTTAATAAAATCACTCGAAATTAAAGATGTTCGTTTAGCCTATACACCAGCGATGGGCGTAGGTAAATACGGTGGTGATATAGATAACTGGATGTGGCCACGCCACACTGGGGATTTTGCCTTTTATCGTGCTTATGTTGGTAAAGATGGTAAACCGGCTGAGTACAGCGAAGATAACGTACCTTACGTACCAGACTCTTATTTGAGTGTGAGTGCTAAAGGTGTTCAAGAAGGCGACTTTGTCATGGTTACGGGTTACCCAGGACGTACAAACCGTTATCGCATTGCCGCAGAGGTTGATTACGTATTTAATACTAGTTACCCAAAAGCGCGTACTCACAATAGTAAATATGTATCGTTAATTGAAGAAAACTCTGAAGATGGCAGTAAAGCCCGCATTGCTTATGAAAGCACTATTGCAGGCTATAACAATTACATTAAAAACTACGGCTCAATGATCGAAAGCTTTAATAAAGGCACTATGTATGAGCGTAAAAAGCAGTTTGAACAAGACTTAACAAACTGGATCAATAACGATCGTAAACTGAAGAAGCAATACGGCAGCGTATTGGTTGAACTTTCGTCATTAGTTGAGCAGTCACAAGAGCATAACGAACGCGATCGCATGTTAGGCTATGTACATCGCTCACAAATGATCAGTACGGCTCGTCGTTTATACCGTTTAGCGTATGAAAAGCAAAAACCAAATAGTGAGCGTGAGTCGGGTTTTCAAGAGCGTGATATGCCAAGGCTTGAAGCTGGCTTAAAACGCATGACGCGTCGCTTTGACGAGAGTGTTGATAAAGCAATCTTACTGCACTTTTTAGAGCTTTATGCCGCACTACCTAAGCAAGAGCGCTTCGCTCAGGTTGATAAAGCGTTTAAATTAGAAAATGGTTTTGATAAAGCAAAGCACGCTGCATTACTGGATAACATGTATGCTCAATCATCACTTAATGATGAAGACACACGTTTAAAATTGGCTGAGCAATCATTTTCGCAAATTAAGACAAGTAATGATCCGTTTATTCAATATGCTGATGCAATCTTCAATGTAATGAAAGCACAAGAAGATAAAGACAAAGCACTCGCTGGTAAACTACAAGCTGCACGTCCACAATTGATGGCCGCCATTATTGCTTATAATAAAGCACAAAATAAGCCTGTGTACGCAGATGCAAACAGCACGCTTCGTGTAACGTATGGTACGGTAGGAGGTTACTCTCCACAGGATGGATTAGTAGCAACTCCATTTACTTCACTTGAAGGCTTACTTGCTAAAAACACCAATGTTGAACCTTTTAATGCGCCTGAGGATTTGCAAAAGCAGATCAAAGCTAAATTATATGGTGACTACACTGGTGGCATGAATACAGTGCCGGTTAACTTTTTATCAAATGTTGATACTACCGGTGGTAACTCAGGCTCGCCAACGCTTAATGGCAACGCAGAGCTGGTAGGTTTACTGTTTGACGGTGTATACGAGAGTATCATTGGTGATTGGGATTACAATCCTGCACTTAACCGTTCAATCCACGTTGATTCTCGCTATATGCTATGGGTCATGGACAAAGTTGATAACGCACAAAACTTATTAGACGAAATGAAAATCGTAAAATAAGTAATAGAAAAAATAATCAGAGGGCGCTTACCTTAACTGGAAGCGCCTTTTTTGGTTCTTACGTAGATACCATCTCTTCTAATCAGCCTCAAGCTTTCTTTAAGTAGCTTGAGACTGATATTCAGTTTGATTCTTTACAACACCAAAGCAGATATGTGTCAGCTTTCTCATTGCAGCACCAATAGCCTGCATTTTTGTTTTACCTTGCCCCACTAATCGCTTATTTTGGGCTTTTATATCCGGATTATGTTGTACAGCGACTACAGCAGCCATATACAATTTAGCCCTTATATACCCAGGGCCTTCTTTGCTTAAGGTTGTTTTTCCAGTCCGTTTACCTGACTCATTAAGCTTAGGTATTAAGCCTAAGTAACACGCTAACTGCTTGGCATTTTTAAAGTGTTTACATGCCAGCAAGGACACCATTATACGTGATATCACCTCTCCAACACCTTTGATACTTTGAAGCAGTTGGCGGTTCTTTTTTAATTTCGGGTGTCTGTCAATATGCTCATCAATGTCATTTTTTAGCTCGACTATCTCAGTTTTTAGTACAGTTATCATATCTTCAATTGACTGAGTAACTCGAGTAGATGCACCAGAGAAACCAACAGCTTCATAACGATTTTCTTCGCGACGTAAGTCTTGCTCAAGTGCTTCAAGTCTCCGCGCCATTCGTTGTTAGCTTTGCTATCAAAGCCAATATCAGTTATTACTTTTTTCCAAAATGAAGTAATATTGATGCTTGTTGAAATCAAACACCACTTTTTATTGAGGTGAAGCGATACAAGCTGGGACCTGTCAATACCGCTAAATTATCGGCGTTACTTTTTGTGCCCAGCAATGATTAATAGCAAATCATGCCTTGAGGTAGGGTTTGACCCTAGATAAGGTATGAATTAACCCACTATACGTTTCACCAAGTAGAAATTCTTTTTACCGCGTTGAAGCAACCAGTACCGGTCGAACAGCGGGAAGTTCAAGCTAGAATTTTCTACATCAACTTTCTCGCCGTTCACTCTGATGGCTTGGCTATCAATTAGCTCTCGGGCAATGCGCTTTGATTTGGCTAAGCCTGATTCAACCAGAAGCTCTACTAAGTCTTGCTCAGCACTTTGCATGCTGGGTAAGCCATCGAGTTCCAACTGTTTCATCTCGCTCAAGCTCAATTGCTGCACGTTGTTGCTAAATAACGCTTGAGTGATTCGCTCTGCGCTTGCTAAACCTTCTTCACCGTGGACAAAGCGTGTCATTTGCTCCGCTAAAATACGCTGTGCTTGCGGTTTGCCTTTACTATCTTTGTCTTGAGTTTCAATCGCTGCGATTTCATCGCAGCTCAAGAAGGTGTAGTAACGTAGGAAGTCGTAAACATCTGTATCTTCCACCGATAACCAGAATTGGTAGAAGGTGTAGGGTGAAGTTTTACTTGGATCCAGCCACACAGCACCACCTTCAGTTTTGCCAAATTTAGTACCATCGGATTTGGTGATCAACGGTAAGGTTAAGCCAAATACTTGCTCACCATTTTGACGACGAGTAAGATCAATCCCACCTACAATGTTACCCCATTGATCATTACCACCGATTTGCAGACGACAGCCGTACTGACGGTTTAGCTCGGCGAAGTCGTAAGATTGCAGCAGCGCATAACTGAATTCGGTAAACGAGATACCTTGATCTGGGCGTTGTAAGCGTTGCTTTACCGATTCGCGACTAATCATGGTGTTTACAGAGAAGTGTTTACCCACGTCACGGAAGAAATCGATTACGTTAATTTGCTTAACCCAATCAGCATTATTGACCATAATCATTGGATTACTGACTTGCTTATTCATCAGTTGTTGGATCTGGTTCGATAGTTCTTGTATCCAACCCGTTACGGTTTCTTCTGAGTTTAAGCTTCGCTCTGTCGCTTTAAAACTCGGATCGCCAATCATACCCGTAGCACCACCGATCAGAGCAATGGCTCGGTGATCTGCATCTTGAAAACGCTTGAGCATAATCAAAGGTACTAGGTGACCAATGTGCAAACTACCTGCCGTTGGATCAAAACCACAGTACAAGGTTTGTGGCTCAGATAGTAGTTGTTTAACTTGATCTAAATCGCTAGCTTGGGCAATCAAGCCGCGAGCTTGTAAATCTTTAATTAGTGTCATCATCTTCTCTTTATCTGGTTTGGTTATACTCAGATTAAAAGACCAGATGGGATCGAGGTATATCCCTAAAGGGACATTTTGTTATCTTGATTGAGTGATCAAATGATTGAGAAATAACTGAAATAATTCACTTAGCGACGCAACATTCAACTGTGCATAGATACGCTTACGGTGGTTCTTTATTGTGCCTTCGGCAACACCTAACTGCTTTGAAATCTCTTTGCTGCCATTACCTTGCGCGATCAGTGCTGCTATTTCTTGCTCTCGCTTGGTAAGGACTGATTGCCCAAAGGACGCCAGTGCAGATTCAATCGCTGCACGTAGTTGCCCCGAATAGGCTGCAGGGCTGAAAACTGCCTCGGCGAGTGTAAACTCTGTCTGTTTCCAATGCTGCTGGCACAAAGACTGGATAATGGTGAAGTAAGATTTTAGCTTAGCTAATTGAGGCATGGTGAAGCGTTTGTCGTTTTCCATAAAACCGAAGTACAGTATAACCCAACGCGTCGGTTCGATTTCAATCAGCATGCTGAGTTCATCTTTCCAGCCGGTTTGATGGTAGAAGTGCTCACAGTAGGCTTGGTAATCGAGGTCGTTACGTGCGACGTCTTTGTCCACAATATCTTTAAGCGTAAAGATACCTTGTTCTTTGTTAGCGTTAAGCTTTTGATAAAACGGGTCACTTTGGAAAGATGTGGTGAGATAACGTTGGAACAGGAGATCGCGTTCATTTTCAATCGAATCATACAGATAGATAGGGCGTTTACCTTCTCGATAACCTAAGATCACAGCACAATCAAAATTCAATAATACGCTGATCACATGCATGAGTTTGGGTGTAAAGTTTGGTGAGTTAAGAGCAGAAATCGTATCTGCAAGATGTATGTTTAATTCGTCATTATGCATGTGATTCGAGAGTCGATAAAGGTTGGGATAAGAATAACGCAACAAGCTGCTATCCCAAAGTTATATGTTGTGTATGACAGAGTTTGGTCTGTCGGTTAAAAGCTTTCTAATATCTAAAACAATCTGTTAAATGTTAATTTAGAATGTACATAACCCAAAATTGTCCAAAAATAGGGTTGAGCGACCGTCTGTTTATCGCTCTTCGCTGACGTTAACTTAAATCTAATTATTTCAACATCCTTTAATATATTTCAAGTGCACTTTGTAGCCAATAAATGCTAGTTTAGTAGCAAATTAATTGAAGGGATAAATTATGAAACTTGAATCCTTAGCATTGCACCACGGGTATGAATCAGAGCCTACCACTAAATCAGCTGCGGTGCCGATTTATAATACCTCATCGTATACGTTTGATAATACACAGCACGGTGCTGATTTATTTGATTTAAAAGTACCGGGTAACATTTATACCCGTATCATGAACCCGACTAACGCGGTTCTTGAGCAACGTATTGCTGCAATGGAAGGGGGGATTGGTGCGTTAGCTGTGTCATCAGGTATGGCAGCGATTACTTATGCGATTCAATGTTTATGCGAAGTAGGTACTAATATCGTTAGTACCAGTCAGTTATATGGTGGAACCTACAACTTATTTGCCCATAGTTTGCCGCGCCAAGGCATTGAAGCACGCATGATTAAAGCTGATGACTTCGCGGCATTTGAACAGGCCATTGATGAAAATACCCGCGCAGTATTTTGTGAGTCAATAGGTAACCCTGCTGGGAACATTGTTGATATTGAACAGTTAGCGAAAATTGCTCACAGTAAAGGTGTCCCGCTGATTGTAGATAACACAGTAGCAACGCCTTATCTGTGCCGACCGTTTGAGTTGGGGGCAGATATCGTAGTGCATTCATTAACTAAATACATTAATGGTCATGGTACTGCAATTGGCGGGATGATAGTCGATTCAGGCAAATTCGATTGGAAAGCTAATGCAACTCGGTTTGCAATGATGAATGAACCTGATCCGTCATACCATAACGTGGTTTATACAGAGGCGTTTGCAGAAGCGGCATTTATCGGTCGTTGTCGCGTTGTGCCGCTGAGAAATACAGGGGCTGCCCTTGCTCCTAAGAATGCTGCGGATATTATGATTGGGCTTGAAACACTAGGCCTACGTATGGAGCGCCATTGTGAAAACGCGCAACAGCTTGCTGAGTATCTTGTAAATCACCCTAAGGTGCTTTGGGTTAATTATGCAGGGCTTGAATCTAGCCCTTATAATGCTATGAGCAAAAAAATAACGGGTGGTAAAGCATCAGGTATTTTAAGCTTTGGCATTGCTGGTGGTTTAGAGGCCGGAACTCGTTTTATTGATGCACTGAATATGGTGCTGCGATTAGTTAATATAGGTGATGCTAAATCGCTAGCGTGTCACCCTGCATCAACAACGCACCGTCAATTAAATGATCAAGAGCTTGAAAAAGCAGGTGTAAGCCGTGATTTGATTCGTCTTTCTGTTGGTATCGAGAGCATCGACGATATTATTGCCGATGTAAGCCAAGCATTAGATAAAGCCTAAAATCATTAAGAGCTGGGCGCAAATAAATTGTGCCCAGTCTTTAAATTATTTATCTGCTTGTATGTTTGAGTCATGCCTAGGAGTATGAAGTATTGCCTGCTTTTCAGCTTCAGATAATATAATCCAATCGAAAATCTCTTCGCTGGTACGGCCACATCCAGTGCAATAGCCTTTCAAACGGTGGCACTGCCCAATACAGTCTGTTTTATATGCTATTGCACTGTTACTTTTAGATGGCTTCATAATCTTATAGCTCTAAAATCAGATTTATTGGCTTAAGGCTAAATATTGAGTTATTTAGAGGCAATGGGTTTACCGATTTCTAAGGAAGTCGACCATGGTTTTGAACGAGACATTGTCTTACCTGTATGAATTGAAATAACTGGTGTAGACTCGTCAAGTACAAAGGTAGTGCGCAATGATTCAGCCGACTCTTTTTGCTCTTGATGCCAGTTATTTTGGACTAAGCAAGCTCGAGTGAAGTCAACGGCTTTTTGATGCATGGCCACCGCCTGATTTTGGTCTTGGTAACTCTCTTGACACTGGTATGTCACAGTATCAGCATCCAAGGCACTAATTTGACATTTATCACCAACAAGATCATATTTTGCAGTCCAATTTTCGGCGTATTTTGTTGTTACGCGAGTGCCTTTTAGTTTTTCAAAACGCGTGTCGTAGGCAGCTAATAAACCGTTGATTTTTTCGCATGGTGTAAGATTATCAATCGTAGCTTTTTGCTCAGGTGTTAGGCTTGTACAGCCAGATAAAATTAGGCCGCCAAGCAATATGGTTAAAGACTTTTTCATAGTGCGCTATCCTTTTGTAATAGCAGTTCCTTGATAATTACTTAAAGGATACCTAAGGGCTTGAAAAAATGCTATTAAAGCGACAAAAATAAAATAGCAAACGCCCTTAAGTCATTGGAGATGTGTAAGACTATTGTTTAACGTTCTCTACATTTTCTATTTTTACACTTCCTGAGCCATCAGTGAGTAGAGTAAAGCTTTGAGCTGTATCGATATAAATACCACCAGAACCATCGCTGACTGTAACTGCCCCCGATGTATTTTGAACATTAATAGTCCCTGATCCATCGTGAATTTTTACATCACTTAGACTGTTGGTAAGTTTAATGCTGCCAGAGCCGTCGTTGATCACTACTTTCCCCTCAATGTCGCGAGCATTAATTGAGCCAGACCCATCATCAATATTAAGAGTACCAGTAATATTGTTAATGATAATTTTACCTGAGCCGTCATGAATAGTTGTTGCCCCTGCATTGTCAATTGACAGTGAACCAGAGCCATCGTTAATGTTTAACTTAAATTTGGCAGGAATAGACACAGTAAGGTCAATGCGTGTAGGGTCTTCATCATGGTTATTACAGCTATTAGCTATTAGTTCGGCGCTTTTAGCGCGTTGTTTTAGTGATAAGCAATAATTGTTATGTGGTTGTTCTTGGTATATCTCAGCCTTTACTGTTACAGAATTTGTATTACTGCCCACTATGTTCAAAAAGCCAGAGCCCGCTTCAACAGTTAATGTTGAAAGTGATTGGCCATCTAGCGTAAGTTGTTTGGTTTCTTGTAATGTTAATTCGTTATTCCACGCTAACGCTTGAGTTGATAGCAAAATTGCACTTAGCAGTGTGAGGCGTTTGAATGTGTTAGTCATTATTATTCCCTTTCATTTATGTCGTGTTTTTAGTTTAGTCGCACAAAGCAATAAAAAGGTTTAAAGGAGAGGGCTATTTTTTAATTGCCTCTTATGTGTGCGCATCTAAAGCGCTTAGCCTATTTGTAAGTAATTGACTTAAATATCCTTTGCACAAAGAGAGGAGAATGAGGAATAAATGAGGGTAAAGCAAAAGTGTAATCGAAAAGTAGCGTCTCTTAGTCTATTTGTGAATTCTAATATAGTTAAGGATTTTTCAAACAAGGCGCTGAGCAAAGCCCAGCGCGTGTAGATAATTACTTATGGCGACCCTGTAGGCATGCAACCACATCTTTCAGCTCAAGGCCTTGGCGCTGTAGTAACACGATTAAGTGATACAACAAATCGGCAGATTCGTTAGTTAGCTCGTCGTTATCGTGCTTCATCGCGGCAAGGGCTACTTCAACGCCTTCTTCGCCGACCTTTTGGCAGCTACGGCTTAAGTCTTTGGCAAATAATGATGCGGTGTAGCTTTTTTCTGGGTCATCGTTTTTACGATCAACAATTACTTGTTCCAGCTGGGCTAAAAAGCTGAGACCTGGCTTTGCATCATCACCAAAGCAGCTTTGCGTGCCTAAGTGACACGTTGGGCCAAGTGGATTGGCAAGTACAAGAATTGAATCGTAATCGCAATCTGTATGCACCGACACTACTTCTAAGTAATTCTCAGAGGTTTCGCCTTTGGTCCATAAACGATTTTTTGAGCGCGAATAGAACGTCACTTTTTGCTTATCGAAGGTGACTTCAAGGGATTCTTGATTCATAAAGCCTTGCATCAAAATAACCCCAGTACGGGCATCTTGCACAATGGCGGGGATCAATTCGCTTTTAGCAAAATCGACTTGAGTTAGGTTTTCTTTAGTTAGTTGCATAGTCGCGCCGCCACTTGGTTATCTGTTAAATATTGTTTTAATTCGCCGATGTTGATCACATTCTTATGAAATACACTCGCTGCTAATGCGCCATCAACTTGGCTTTGTTGAAATACATCAACAAAATCTTGCATGGTGCCCGCACCGCCTGAAGCAATCAGTGGTATGTCACATAAAGCGCGCATTTTAGATAGCTGTTGGTTATCGTAGCCGTTACGTACACCGTCTTGGTTCATGCAATTTAGTACAATTTCACCTGCACCTAAATCTTGTACACGTTTAACCCACTCTTCGGTTTTGTAACGTGTGCGGCTAGATGCATTAGGATCGCCCGTGAGTTGATACACTAAGTACTCACCGGTGACTTCATCATAAAAACTATCAATACCGACCACCACGCACTGTTTACCAAATTCATCGTGTAGTTCTTTGATAAGCTCAGGGCGGGCAATAGCGGGGCTGTTAATACTGATTTTATCGGCGCCACGTTCAAGTACGCGTGCGGCATCAGCGACTGATTTAATACCACCAGCTACACAAAATGGAATGTCGATATGACGGGCAATGCTTTCAACCCAATTTACATCGAGTAAGCGCTTTTCAACACTGGCGCTAATTTCATAAAAGACCAGTTCGTCTGCGCCTGCTTCACTGTAAGCTTGGGCAAGAGTTAGAATATCGCCGACAATTTCGTGACCTTTAAACTTAACACCTTTAACGACTTGGCCGTCTTTAACATCTAAACACGGAATTATGCGTTTTGATAACATGCCAACGCCTCCTCAACATTAAATGCACCATCAAGAAGTGACTTACCTAAAATAACACCGCCAACACCCAGCTCTTTGAGTTTTTTAATATCATCAAGTGAGCTGACTCCGCCCGATGCTTGTACTTTTATATCGCTATTGTGGTTTGCTAAATCTTGGTACAGAGCAAATGAAGGGCCGGTCATGGTGCCGTCTTTACTGATGTCCGTGCATAGGAAGTCAATCACACCCAATGCCACATAAAAATCGATGAGTTCAAATAAACCAAATTCTGATTCACTTAACCAGCCGTGAGTCGCAGGTGCCCAGCCGCTGTCAGTTTTATTGACATCAAGGGCAATCACAAAATGTTTAGCACCAAATTTTTCAATCCAGCTTTTCACTTCATCGCGTTTTTCAACGGCCATTGAACCAATGACAACCTGATTTGCACCGGCGTTTAGCCAATCATTGACGTCTTGCTCAGTACGAATACCGCCGCCCACTTGATACGGTACGTTTAGTGCTTTGGTTGCAGCTTGAATATGCTGCCACTGCTTTTTACTTGGATCCCGTGCGCCTTCTAAATCAACAAGGTGTAATTTACCTGCGCCGCTTTGTGCATATTCTTGTAATCGTGCGCCTAACTCAAACGGGTAAAATTGTGCGGTATCGTATTTACCTTGATATAAACGCACGATTTGATTTTGTAATACATCTAATGCTGGAATAATCACGTTAAATTCTCTTTTAATTTTGTTTGCCAGCAGCTTATAGCTGCCAGTCTAAAAAGTTTTGTAATAACCGAGTACCGACTTTTGCGCTACGCTCAGGGTGAAATTGCATACCTGCATAGTTGTCGTTGGCTACAATCGCTGAGAACGTTTGCCCATATTCGCCGCTAACCAATGTTGCATCGTTAACGGTGTGGGCAAAACTGTGTACAAAATACACTTGGTCGTTTACATCAAGGCCTTTGGTTAATGCATGTTCGCCTTTAAGGGTAAGGTTGTTCCAGCCCATGTGCGGTGATGTTAAATTACCGACATCGAGCGCTTTTACTTGACCAGGTATTTTACCTAAACACTGCACGTTACCTTCTTCAGTGCTGTCGCATAAAAGTTGCATGCCTAAACAAATACCCATAAGCGGGCGTTGGTATTCATTTATTGCTTGTTGCCAACCACCTTCAACTAAGCGCTTCATAGCAACAGATGCATGGCCAACACCGGGTAAAATAGCGCGTTCAAAGTTTTTCAACTGCTCAGGTGAGGTGATCACTTCTGGCGTTTCGCCAAGGCGCTCAAAGGCAAAACGCACTGAATTTATATTGGCACAACCTGTATTGATGATGGCAATCATAAACACCCCTTAGAGCTGGCTGTTTGTTGGCTTGCATCAGCGGCTATAGCCATACGTAATGCACGTGAGAATGCTTTAAATAAGCCTTCAACTTGGTGATGGCAGTTACCGTCGCTAACCGATAAGATTAAACTCACAGCCGCGTTATCACTCAAACTTTTAAAGAAATGCTCAACCATTTGAACGTCTAAATCACCGGCTTTTTCACGGCTAAAGTTAGCATTTAATACAAATGATGCACGTCCTGATAAGTCAATTTGTGCCTCTGCTTTGCATTCATCCATTGGCAGCGCAAACCCATAGCGGGCAATTTGAGATTTAGTACCCAAAGCTTCTTTTAAAGCAAGGCCAAGTGCGATACCAATGTCTTCAACTAAGTGATGCTCATCAATGTGTAAGTCACCTTTAGCTTGAATATCGAGGCCGATGTTTGCGTGAGTACGAATTTGATCAAGCATGTGATCAAAAAAACCAAGGCCAGTGCTTATCTCACCATTTTTACTTTGGTCTAAATTGAGTTTTACATCAATTTGCGTTTCTTTGGTGTTGCGGGTAACACGACCTTGGCGGTCGGCAGTGGTAAGCTTGGTAACAATCGCGTTCCAATCACCGTCATACAAAATACCTTCACAGCATAAGTTTTGTGCCAAGCCAATATCTGTTTGGCGGTCGCCAATCACGAATGAACGGCCTAAATCGACTTTACCTGATCGCATGAGTTCGGTGAGTAAGCCAGTTTTAGGTTTGCGGCAATCGCAGTTTTGCTCATCAAAGTGAGGGCAAATTAGTACGTCGTCAAACTTAATCCCTTGGCTTGATAAAATATCCATCATTTTATTTTGAGCGATATCAAAATCAGCTGTTGGGAAGCTGTCTGTTCCTAAGCCATCTTGGTTTGATACCATGACTAAGCGATAACCCGCGCCTTGCAGTTGCAACAGGGCAGGGATCACATTAGGTAAAAACTCAAGTTTTTCAAGGCTATCGACTTGTTTGTCTGTCACCGGCTCTGAAATGATAGTGCCATCTCGGTCGATAAATAAATAGGGGTTACTCATGATACTTCCTGCTCTTTTTGCGCGGTTGATTGGCTCAGGCCATCTAACCAGATTTTTACTTGTTCTAATTCTTGCTCACTGCCGATAGAAATACGCAGCCAATCGTTTTCACCATACAAGGTAAATGCTCGCATTACTAAGCCTTGTTGTAGGGCAATATTAAAGCTGTTTTTATTGGCAAGCTTTAGAGTAACAAAGTTACCTTCACCGCTTAGTACATTTAATACTGCGGGTGAGGCTTTAAGCCACTGTTTTAGTTTTTCTTTTAAAGCATTTAAAATGCTAACTTGACGGCGCATTGAAGTAATGGCATCAGGGCTTAGGGCACTAGCTGCAATACTTGCCACCACTGTTGATACCGGGTACGGCGCTATGACTTTACGGATCGGTAGTAACACCTGCTCTTGTGCCAGCGTAAAGCCAGTGCGCAAACCTGCCAACGCAAATGCTTTAGAAAGTGTGCGAAGCACAACAACATTCGCGTAATCGCTGATGAGTTTACTGGCGCTTTGCTCTGGGCAAAATTCAATGTAGGCTTCATCAACAATAACCAGCGCTTTACCTTCAAGGGCAATTGCAATTGCTTTGATTTTATCAAGCGGCGTTAAGCTGCCTGTTGGGTTATTTGGGTTACAAATAAAGACTAATTTAGAGTCGCCAACAGCGCTGATAATGTCATCGACTGAACCCTCTAAAAGTAAAGCTTGGCTTAAGCCATTAATAGCAACATTATGAGTATCAGCGGTAACCTTATACATACCGTAAGTTGGTAAAAATAACGCAATGCTGTCTTTAGCTGGCTCACAGTATGTGCGTACAAGTAGCTCAATACCTTCATCTGCACCACGGGTCATTAATACTTGCTCAGTGCTAAGCCCTGCATATTGTGCATATCGGTTGATGACGCTCGCAGGTTGTGGATCTGGGTAGCGATTTAAATCGTCAATGTTGATATCAATACTTTTCACATACGGACTTTCGTTAGCATTAAGCCAGGTGGTGCCTGTTAATTTTTCACTCTTAGCTGAGCTGTACGCTGCTAATGCATCAATGTTGGCAGGTAGTAACGCATTATTGCTCATAATTCATTGCCTCTAAACGAACCTTTACTGCATTTGCGTGGGCATCGAGTCCTTCAGCATCAGCCAGTGGTAAAATTGCTTTTGATAAGTTTTTTAAACCATTTTGGGTAATGGTTTGCACCGTATATGTGCGGAAAAAATCGAGTAAATTTAAGCTCGAATACGTTGCGCTATAACCATAAGTTGGTAATACGTGGTTCGTACCGGAGGCATAATCACCCGCTGATTCAGGGGTATAATCACCCACAAATACAGAGCCTGCATTTTTAACTTTAGCTAAATGTGGGTTAGCATCGGCTAGTTGTAAAATTAGGTGTTCAGGACCATATTGAGCAGAAACATCAAATGCTTGCTCAATTGAATCAACCAAAATTAGCGACGAGTTAGCCAGTGCTTTTGCGGCGATATCTTGTCGCGATAGCTTAGCAAGCTGACGCTCGATTGCTTGCTGTGTGCGCTCAATGGTTAATTCACTATTACTTAGCAGGATTACTTGAGAGTCGGCACCGTGTTCAGCTTGTGACAATAAGTCAGCGGCAATAAATTCAGGGTTTGCGCGTTCGTCCGCGATAACTAAAACTTCTGAAGGACCTGCTGGCATGTCAATTGCCATTCCGGGTATTGTTTGAGCGACTAATTGCTTAGCCATAGTGACAAAACTATTGCCTGGGCCAAAAATTTTATTCACTTTTGGTACAGAGCCAGTGCCATAGGCCATGGCGGCGATTGCACCTGCGCCGCCACTTTCTACGATTGTTGTGATTCCGCATAATTTAGCCGCATATAAAATTGCTGGATTGATTTGCGCATCGCCTTGCACTGGTGTGGTTAAAACAACTGTTTTAGCACCACTTAATTGGGCAAGTACGCCTTGCATAATAACCGAAGAAGGTAGTGGCGCACTACCACCAGGGACATATATACCAACGGCTTCAATGGCTTGATATTTCAGCTCACACAACACACCAGGTTGTGTGGTTAACTGAATATCTTTTGGCAATTGTGCTTGGTGAAAACGTTTAACATTTGCATACGCTGTATCAATAGCATATTTAAGTTCTGGACTTAATTGCTGTGCCGCATTATTAATTTCTTCAATTGGCACTAATAATCGTGGCGTTGGACGATTATCAAATTCTTTCGCCATGTCGAGCAAAGCATCATCACCTTGCTCTTTTACATTTGCCATAATAGTTTGGCAAATGTCTTCTACCTTTGCACTTGCACTTATTGCAGGGCGCATTAGCGCCGCTGCTTGTGCCTCTGCGGATACCTCATTCCAGCGCAGCATTGAATTACTCCATCATTTTTTCAATTGGCATAACTAAGATAGAGTTTGCGCCTAACGCTTTTAATTGCTCCATCGTTTCCCAAAATAGTGTTTCGCTGCTCACCATGTGCAGTGCAACATATTCATCAGAACCAGCTAAAGCAAGAAGTGTAGGTTGGCCAGTGCCAGGCAGTAGGTCACAAATCTCATCAAGCTTATTTTTTGGTGCGTGAAGCATGATGTATTTGCTTTCTTTAGCTTGTTTAACACCACGTAAACGCGGCATAAGCTTATTAATAAGGGCGAGCTTGTCAGAGTCTTGTAAGTCTTTATTTTGAATTAAACACGCGTTTGACTCTAAGATAGTGTCACCTTGCATCAAGCCATTCGCTTCAAGTGTTGCACCGGTAGATACTAAATCACAAATTGCATCGGCAAGACCTGCACGAGGCGCTACTTCCACTGAGCCTGTTAGCATAACAGTGCTTGCGTTAATGCCTTCACGTTTTAAGTATTGCGTTAGAATTTCTGGGTAAGTGGTTGCAATACGTTTGCCTTCAAACCAGCTTTTATCTTGTGGCCCAAGTTCAGATGGCCACGCAAGTGCAAGGCGGCAATACCCAAAATCAAGTTTAGCAAGTTTATTTACTTCGCTTGGCACGCCTTGGCGTTCACGCTCAGCTTGCACTTCAACAAGCACATTTTCGCCTACAATACCTAGGTCACACACACCGTCCATGACAAGGCCAGGGATATCGTCATCGCGCACACGAAGTACGTCAATTGGCATATTAGTTGAGTGTGCAATTAAACGTTGTTCACGTAAATTAAGCTTAACACCTAATTGTTTTAGTAAGTCTTGGCAATCTTTAGAAAGGCGGCCACCTTTTTGGATGGCGATACGTAGACGGTTGCTGTTACTCATTATTCATTTTCCTTTAATTTAAAAACTAAAAACCCCGAGGGAACCTCAGGGCGAAAATGAATCTTTTATGTTGATTCGCCAGAGGTTCCTTTTAGGAATAACCTCTCAGCGAAAGACCTGACAGGTTATTCCGGTGAATGGTGGTGATGATGTACTGTTGTCAGGTTTAAGCGCATTATAATATTTCCTAAATGACTTTTGTTTTGTATTACAGTGTCGAAACAAAAGTTTTTAATCTGTTTAAGTAAATTTCACATATAGAAAAACATATTTTTGTTATAGCTGGCAAGTTTTTTTTGCATAAATTAAAGAATAAGCTATAACGGCCGATGATAAGAGTGACCAAAGGAGGAACATATGGATATTATGATCCCTTACATAGGGCAAATAACTCGATTACAGGTTGAGTCTAAAGGTGCTTTTCATATTGCGGGGCTAAAAGACTCGAACGCGCAGCGAATTGAACGGGAAAAACGGCAAAAAAGAGAGTTAGAACGGCAAACTAAAATGGCAGAAAAAGCTGTGCAAGACAGAAAAAAACAGCAAGAAAACAACAGCGATGATGACAAGCACTTAGATACGTGGGCGTAAAAGGTGTGATAGTTTATTCATCCCAAGAGCATAATTAATTAGTTTTAACTTAACCGCGATAAGCTTATCGCGGCGAGAGTTATTCAATTTTACTTTTCTTTGTTGGCACTGATACTACTTTCAATGAGAGGGGAAATAGTTAGACCTTGTACAATAATAGAGAATATCACGACCACATAAGTAATTATAACAATAAGATTGTGTAAATCCGATTGCCCAATAAACACCTCATCACGTGGGATTGCCGCGGCCATTGCCAGTGCCAAACCACCACGCAAGCCCCCCCAAGTTAAAATTTTCACTGTGTGTTTGTCATAGTGTCGAAATTTCTTAAAGAAGATAAACGGTGCGCCAACACTGATAAAACGGGCAAAAAGCACCATGGGTACCATAAGTAAACCCAAGCCAATTTCAGCTAAGCTGATGGGCATAGTGACAATTAGCATACCAATAATCAAAAACAATAATGCATTTAGAAAACTATCAGTGGCGTGCCAAAAATCTTTTACGTATCGAGTATCTTCAGGCCCTGTGCGCTCAGTGGCCTTGCTACGGGTGATATTACCAAGCAATATTCCGCTGGTGACCATGGCCAATGCACCTGATATTTCCCAAATATTGGCAGCGGCAAATCCTGCTGTTGGGATAGTTAAAGTAAGTAATAAACGAATGTTGACATCGCGGCTGTTAATTATTAAAAAATGACCCACTAGCGCAATAACTAAACCAAACGCAATACCACCAATAGCATCAACTAAGAATAACTCGCCTACATCAACTACCGTTGCTTCAGTGCCATAAAACGCCACTGCAAAAATGGTGGTGAAGATCACTAAACCAATACCATCGTTAAACAGTGACTCGCCTTCAACCTGTACAGATATTCCTTCTGGAGCACGCATTTGTTTGATAATAGCAAGTACAGCGATAGGGTCGGTTGGGCTGATCAGTGCACCAAACAATAAACAGTAAATAAAGGGCACAGACCACCCGAGTAGCTCAAATGCGTAAAAGCTTAAATAACCAATGATGAATGTTGAAGCCAAGGTTGAAAATAACACTAAAGCAGTGATTTCCCAGCGTTGCATTTTCAACGCCGCGAGGTTGATTTCTAGCGCACCAGCAAACAGCAGAAACCCTAGCATCCCTTTGAGTAATAATTGGTTAAAATTAATACTTGAAACAACTTGGGTGATTTCAAGTGCAGTAGAATCGCCTTGTAGTTTTACTGCTAAAATTAACAATAATGAAATCACAACTGAGCCTGTCGTTATGGCAATGGTGGTTTGCATTTTCAGTATATATTGGTTGGCAAAAGCGATAAAAATTGCAATTGCAGATAAAAAACAGATCAGATACCAAGCATTCATAGATTAGCCTTCAATAATGTGAACCGGTATTTACACATAATCCATTAAAATAGTTATGTGTTGTAATGTATTTGTCAGTTTTAAGCGATGTTATTCGGCTTTGACTATAGTGGGTGAGATTCACCATAACTCTATGGTACTCCTGTCTTTTCATAAGCCACAATGAATACATATTTTTTATAATACGATTCTATTCATTCTTATATACTTTTGAAACTTAACCTCCAATAAGTTTTAGAATGTTGCATTCACTTGCTCTAGGGGGATACCTTACGTAAAATCCTGCTATTATATTTAGTAAAGTGATCGTTATTATCAAACAGCTATTCAGTGCAACAGGCCCATTAGCGCTTTCCCTTGATGGATACACACCTAGGCAACCACAAATTGATATGGCTGTTGCGGTAAGCGAAGCACTGAAAAACCGTTCTCAACTTGTAGTTGAAGCGGGTACAGGGACGGGGAAAACCTACGCTTATTTAGCGCCTGCATTAAAGTCTAAAGGCAAAACCATTATTTCAACGGGGACAAAGGCGCTGCAAGAGCAACTTTATCATCGTGATTTACCTCAATTGGTTAAAGCTTTAGGCGCTAGTAAAAAAACGGCCTTATTAAAAGGGCGCAGCAACTACTTATGTACCTACCGGCTGAATCAACATGTTGCTCATGTGCCAACAGATGACTCTGATGTCATGCATCAACTCGCTATGGTGGCTAAATTTGCTAGTGAAACTCATACCGGTGATTTAGCCGATTGTATTGGTATCGAAGAAGATGCCAAAGTGCTCCCTTATGTTAGCTCCACGGCTGATAATTGTTTAGGTAAAGAGTGTCCTGATTTTCAAGAATGTTATATCCGAAAAGCACGGTTAACAGCTATGGAAGCCGACGTTGTGGTTGTAAATCATCATTTATTTTTTGCCGATATGGCAGTGAAGGATACAGGTTTTGCTGAACTAATCCCCACTGCAGACGCCTATATTTTTGATGAAGCACATCAGCTCAGTGAAATTGCCAGTGATTATTTTGGTGAAAGTGTCAGTACTAAAAAGTTAGTCGATTTGATTAATGATTTACGTGCTATTTATCGTGCTGAAATTCCAGATATGCTGCAATTAGGTAAAACGCTTAATAAGTTAGAGACCAGTGTAGCTGATTTACGTTTACAGTTTGGCTTAGACAGTAACCGTGGGGACTGGCGAGAAAAACTTGCCAATAAGGAAGTATGTGCAGCCTTGCATCGAGTGATCAGTGATCTAGATTTTCTATATCAAGTGTTGAAGCATTGTTTAGATCGAAGTGACAAAATAGAGCACCCTTTTGAGCGAACCCTTGCATTCAAAGGGCAATTAGAACGTGTATTTGACATTAGCCAAACGGGTTACAGTTACTGGTATGAAACGACACGGCGCTACTTAACCGTGCATGTTACACCATTGAATGTGTCCGTTAAGTTTGCACAAATGATGCAAGAGACTGGCGCCGGTTTTGTATTTACCTCGGCTACTTTATCGGTTGATAATGGCCTTGAACATTTTAATGCAAGCCTGGGTCTTAAACCTGCACAAAGCATGATGGTAGATAGTCCGTTTGATTATTATGAGCAAGCATTGTTATGCCTCCCACGTTACCTACCAGAGACGCATGCCGCTAATATGCCACATGCGATTATTAAGCATACTTTGGCATTGATAAAGTCTGCAAAGGGACGCTGTTTTGTCTTATTTACTAGTTATCGAATGATGCATTTAGTTGCCGAAGGGTTGAGTACACAAATAGACTACCCTATTTATATGCAAGGCCAAATGTCTAAACGCATCATACTAGAAAAGTTTACCCGCCATGGTAATGCTGTATTATTAGGCACAGCTTCGTTCTGGGAAGGGGTTGATGTCAGAGGTAGTACGTTAAGTTGTGTTATCATAGATAAGTTACCATTTGCAGCCCCCGATGACCCGTTATTACAAGCAAAAATGCAGGATGCACAAATGCAAGGGCACGACCCTTTTGCTTATATTCAATTGCCTCAAGCGGTTATCGCACTAAAACAAGGGGTGGGGCGATTAATTCGTGATAATAAAGATAAAGGTGTATTAGTCATTTGTGACAATCGCTTAGTTACCCGCCAATATGGCCAAGTTTTTTTGAAAAGTTTACCGCCAATGCGCCGTACCAGAAGCATTGAAGTGGCGAGTGAGTTTTTAGAACAGATAAATTAGAGAAATCAAACATGAGTAATACAGCAACTAATCATGCCGTAAATTTTTTAGCACTTGATGCATCAACAGAAGCACTTTCTTTGGTGTTAACTATAAATGGTCAGACGTATTCGCATTTTGAAGAGTGCCCTCAGCAACATAGTCAAAAAATTCTTCCTTTAGTTGATGCTTTTTTAGAAAAAGCAAATTGCCGTTTGCAAGATTTAGACGTCATTGGCTTTGGACAAGGTCCGGGCAGTTTTACTGGTGTGAGAATTAGTGTTGCCATAGCCCAGGGCCTTGCTTATGCCTGTAACTTACCGTTAGTTGGTGTATCCACACTACAAATGATGGCGCAGCAAGCATATCAGGAAACCGGTGCAACAGAGGTATTTAGTGCCATTGATGCGCGTATGGGGGAAATTTATTACGCTCAATATACGCTTGCAGCAGATAGCACCATGGAATTAGTGGTCGAAGAACAAGTACTTAAGCCAGATAATCTTGATTTAAATGATAAGCAGGGGGTGGCTGTTGGCACTGGCTGGCAAACTTACCCAGAAACATTACAAGGTATTGCTGGTATAACGCTTAATAATGACATTACGCTGCCAAATGCTTTGTATATGTCTGCATCAGTTATTAAAGGCTTTACCCATAACCAAACTGTAGAAGCGGCTCAAGCACAGCCTAAATATGTACGTGACACCGTAACCTGGAAAAAGCTGCCTGGTCGCGAATAGAATAAACCACAAACTTGCAAGGTCACTGATTATAGCACATAATTCAAGTGACCTTTTTGATGAGAAATGCATGTGACTTTACCCATTGGCTCAGGTTTTTACACGGGGGATATTCCCGGTAAGATTACCTCTAAACAGAATGTAACTAATAAACCGCAACGTTTATTAGAGCAATCTAATGGCCATGAGCAAAAGCAAGAATATGTTAAATCGAGTCAAGAAGGCTTTGATCTTGCTCAGAAGCTTCAATTAAACAGCAATAAAACAAATACCCAATATCAACAAACTATCTATGATCAACCTTCACCCAAAGTGAGCAAAGCCATTTCCACTTATACTGAATTTGCCAACCTTGAGCGTCGGGCTGAAGTACAAAATTTAATTGGTGTGGATATTTACGCTTAAATTAATCCTCACAATGACGCTAGCACTAATTACATTAGCTGGTAAATTTAGCGCAAATGTTGCTGAAGGGGTTGAAAATGAATTGCATGAATCAGTAGTAAAAAAGCCCAAATACATTCAGCACAGGGCTTTTTATATAATAAAGCATTAGTGTTTAACGTGGCGTTGAACCTGTTAAAAAATACAGCTTAATTATTTATAAAGTTTATTAATTTATCTGCAATTTCAACATTATCTATCGAACCTGTAAATTCAGACGCACCAGTACCGTAGGCAAAAACTTGTACGTCTATTGCAGTGTGGCCGCCTGTAGTCCAACCTGTAAAACTCGCCTTGTTGATAATATCTTTAATAGCTAAGTTTAGAGCTTTTTCACCCAACTTTTTAGCCTGCTCTAATTTCACTTTATTTTGCGGGCTAAATTCAATCTTTGTATTTGCTTGCCAAACTGCTTTGATATCATTGCTCTCAAGTAACAGTTCAGTAAGGGTTGAAGCGGTGGCTTTAACACTTTTAATAACATCAGTGTCCCATTTATACTGGCCATGGGCGCCAATAGATAATCCCCCAGTTGAGTGATCGGCTGTAACGACTAGCAGTGTATCTGGATTTTTATCTATATAGGCTTTGGCAAGCTCTATTGATTTTGCAAAGTCGTCCATCTCAGCCATGGCACATGCAATGTCATTAGCATGACCACACCAATCAATTTGGCTGCCTTCAATCATGACAAAAAAGCCATCTTTTTTGTTTTTATCTAGTAGGGTTAGGGCTTTATTCGTCATTTTAGCTAACCGTGTTGGATTTTCATCTAACGCATATGGCATACCCACAGGCGCATAAAGTCCGAGTGCTGGCAACTGTTTTATATCGCTTAACGCACTAAAGTCATCGCTGTATTGGTAACCCGCGGTTTTAAATTCTTCAACGAGGTTACGATCTTCGCGAATAAAATACTTAGTGCCACCGCCTAACATAAGGTCTACAGGCAGTTTCCCGGCAATTTTGTTATCTATATAATCATTGGCAATTTCGTCATAGTTACGACGAGATTCATTATGGGAAGCAAAACTTGCAGGCGTTGCATGATTGATTTGCGATGTAGCAACTAAAGCCGTGATCATGCCTTTTTCTTTTGCAATTTCTAGCATGGTTTTAACTGGCTTTTTATCAGTATCAACAGCAATTGCACCATTATAGCTTTTATGACCAGAGCTCAATGCAGTTGCACTGGCTGCACTATCAGTTACATAAGTATGATCGTCAGGGTAAGTATGTGCCATGCCAGTTAAAATGGTATCGAATACCGTATTTTCTATCTGTTTAGTTGTAGCGTCATCTTTATAATAACGATAAGCAGTGGTATACGCAGGGCCCATACCATCCCCAATCATGTAAATAATGTTTTTTGGTGCTTGCTCCGCATAAACACCACTTGTGCATAGCAATGCCAATAGGCTTAATTGTTTTTTCATTTTTTTACCCTGTGTATTGTATGGTGCTATTGTATATGCAATGTATTATAAATAAATGTATTTTTCGTTGAACCGCCCTAAAATATAGAGGAGTAACTAGGTGCAATCATTTTCAATTCAAAGTGGCGAATTAACACTTCATGGCCTAACCTTTGGCTCAGGCAGAGAAGTCGTGATTGCGTTACATGGTTGGTTAGATAATTGTCATAGTTTTATTCCGATGCTTGATGGTGCTCAACTTAATGCGACTTGGTACTGTATTGACTTTCCAGGACATGGTAAGTCAGATTGGCGAAGCGCTGATGCACAATATTACTTTATAGATTATGTTGACGATATCTATAACTTAATACTTGAACTAGGGACAGACAAAGTACATCTTGTTGGTCACTCTATGGGCGCAATGGCTGCAGGACTTTTTGCCAGTTGTTTTCCCCAGAAGGTTCACTCTGTCACTATGATTGAAGGTTTTGGTGTGATGACAACACCCAGTGATGAAGTGGTAAAACAGTTACGTTTAGCGATATCAAAACGTCATCAGTTACGTAATAGAAAAACGCGATACTATGATTCGAAAGAGCAAGTTTACAAGGCGCGGGCGCTATCCACCGATTTACCGCTGGAATTAATTGCTCTATTAATGGACAGAAATTTAGTGTCGACAGAGCAAGGAATACAATTAACAACAGACCCTAAGCTCAAAAATCATTCAGGATTTAGATTTGATGAACCACAATGTATAGCAATTATAAATGAAATAAATGTGCCTTGTCAGCTGATATTAGGTTCTAAAGGGTATCCGTTTGTGACTGACAATTTAGCTAAATATAGTTGTTATTTCAAATATTTAAATGTAGTTGAAGTGGCTGGCGGGCACCATTGTCATATGCAAAGTAATGAGCAATGCCTATTGCAAGTTCATGCATTTATGCTGCAAACTGGTGCATGTTAATTGTATAATTGCCCCAAATGTGGGATTATTTGTCGATTAGAGTATTTGCTCGATTGTGAAAGTGCCTTACATAGTTTAAGGTTTAATAAAAATAAATTATAAACAGAACAGGAGCTAAGAGTGGAAAAGATCTGGCTTAAGCGCTACCCAGAAGGTATGCCTGAAACTATCGACCCTGAACACTATAATTCGTTATTAGAAGTGTTTGAGAAGAGCTTCGCTGATTACAAAGATTTACCAGCCTTTACTAATATGGGCAAAACCTTAAGTTATGATGAGATGGACAGTGCAACTAAACGTGTTGCGTCTTATATCCAAAATGACTTAGGACTAAAAAAGGGTGCAAAGGTTGCGGTCATGATGCCAAACCTATTGCAAACACCAGTGACTATTTTAGGTATTCTACGTGCTGGTTGTGTTGTGGTTAATGTAAACCCACTTTATACAGTGCGTGAGCTCGAGCACCAACTTAATGATTCTGAGTCAGAAGCTATCTTTATCTTGGCTAACTTTGCCGACACGTTAGAAAAAGCATTGGCTAAAACGAGTGTAAAACATATTGTTGTGACACAAGTTGGCGATATGGTGGGTGGGGTTAAAAAACACATCGTAAATTTTGTCGTAAAGCACATTAAAAAAATGGTGCCTACATACAATTTACCAAACCCAATTAAGTTTTCCCAGGCGCTTGGCGGTGATGAAAGTCGATACGTAAAGCCAGAGATCACTTTAAACGACCTTGCTTTTTTACAATACACGGGTGGCACAACCGGCGTATCAAAAGGCGCAATGTTAAGCCATGGCAATATGGTTGGTAATCTTGAGCAAGTATCAGGTTGTTTAGATAAAGTGCTTGAACGCGGTAAAGAAGTTGTTGTTACCGCATTACCGCTTTATCATATATTTGCTTTAACGGCTAACTGCCTTGCATTTATGAAGTACGGTGGACTTAACCTATTAATCACTAATCCGCGTGATATGCCTGGGTTTGTAAAAGAGCTAGGCCAGCATAAATTTACTGCTATTACTGGGGTAAACACGCTGTTCAATGGGTTATTAAATACCCCTGGGTTTGCTGAGCTTGATTTTAGCCATCTTAAAATGTCATTAGGTGGCGGTATGGCTGTACAGCGCCCTGTTGCTGAAAAATGGCAGTCAGTAACTAACACTAAATTAATGGAAGGCTACGGCTTAACTGAGTGTGCACCACTTGTTACCATTAGCCCGTATGATTTAGAAGCGTATAACGGTTCAATTGGTCTACCTGCTCCAAGTACAGAACTTAAGCTTATGCTTGATAATGGCGAAGAGGCCGCAAAGGGTGAGCCAGGTGAATTGTGGGTTAAGGGACCTCAAGTAATGCTTGGCTATTATAACCGACCTGATGCAACTGCTGAATGTTTAAAAGAAGGCTGGTTTGCTACTGGTGATATTGCCACGTACGATGATGAAGGCTTCTTTTATATTGTGGATCGTAAAAAAGACATGATCATTGTATCTGGCTTTAATGTGTTCCCAAATGAGATTGAAGAAGTGGTTGCAATGCATGATGGTGTACTTGAATGTGCTGCTATCGGTATTCCTCACGATGTAAGTGGTGAACAAGTTAAAGTTTTTATTGTTAAAAAAGACCCATCTTTAACTGAAAAAGATATAATAAAGCACTGTCGTGATAATTTAACTAATTACAAAGTGCCTAAACTCGTTGAGTTTAGGGATGAGTTACCAAAAACCAATGTTGGTAAAATACTCAGAAGAGCTTTGAAAGATTAGCAACTATAAAAAAACCGGCAACTGCCGGTTTTTTTATTGTAGGAGCAAAAGTGCAATACCAATTGATTCAGACCCAAGCGCAATTAAATAAGTTTGTAGAACAAATTCGTCATAAACCTTTATTGGCAATTGATACTGAGTTCATGCGTCGAAGAACACTTTACCCGGAAGTTGCGTTAATTCAGGTATATGATGGAGAGCATTTGGCGCTGATAGACCCCTTAGCTGAACTATCATTTTTTGAGTTTTGGGAGATATTACGCGATGAAAATGTATTAAAAGTGCTGCATTCTCCGTCAGAAGATATTGAGGTATTTCAAAAGTACGCAGGATTTGTTCCTACACCGTTATTTGATACCCAGTTTGCTTTACAGTTACTTGGCCGTGGCAATTGCATGGGTTTTGCGCACATGGTTAAAGCTTTACTTGACATTGATATCGATAAAAGTGAGTCCAGAACCAATTGGTTACAGCGACCACTCACCCAGAAGCAGCTCGATTATGCTGCAGCGGATGTATATCACTTACTACCTTGCTTTAAGATCATTATTGAGCAAATTAATGAAGCTGATTATTTTCAGCTAGTTATCAATGAGACTAATTTAGTAGCGCAAAAGCGCGCTTATCAAGTGCCAGATGATTTATTATATAAAGATATAAAAAATGCATGGCAATTAAAGCCATCAGAATTAGTGATTTTAAAAGAACTCGCTGCTTGGCGAAGAAATAAAGCAATACGTAAAAATTTAGCGCTTAATTTTGTAGTAAAAGAGCATAACCTTGTTGAGATAGCAAAGCGTAAACCAACAAGCTTAAATGCATTACGTAATATTCCAGACGTTGAAAATATTGAAGTGAATCGCTCTGGTGTAGAAATATTGAAGTGTATAGAACAAGCAAAAGTAATAGAGGTGTCTCAGTACCCTGAGCAACTTAAGCGATTAATTGACTTCCCTGCTTATAAAAAAGTAGCTAAAGAAATCAAACAAAAAATTACTAAAGTGGCTAAAGAACAGGGGATCCCTGAAGATGTTCTTGCATCTAAAAAACAAATAAATCAACTCATTAGCTGGAATTGGAAATTGACACCTGAACAACGCACAACGCACATAAAGCCTGATTTACTTAATTCTTGGCGGTATGACTACGTAAAAGAAGTATTGCAAGAGTGGGATGTGTGATTAACCAGAGTTCAGGTTAATTAGTTTGAACTCGCTTGTTTAAAGCGAGTTCTTAGCTTTTTATTGATTCATAGTAGCAAGAATATTATCTAAATTAGCTTTTGATTTTGCAACACTTTGCAAAGGTGTAAGTCCTTGAGGATACTCTTCTTGTTCAATCACGAGCCACTCAACCCCTCCATCAATCAGCAAAGACTTGATTATTTTTTGCCAAGGATAATCATTTTCACCAAATATTGGGCTTAAATTATCTCCTTTGTGAGTCCGTACTTTCAAATGTGTAGCTAAGGTTCTGCCTGGGTATTTTTTTATGTAATAAATAGGGTCTTTATTAGCGAAATGTACCCAGCCAATATCAAGCTGTAAGGGCATTGTTTTAGGGGTATTGGTGGCTATGTTGTCCCAATATGTCGCATTTTTAAATTGCTCAAATTCCCTGTTATGGTTATGAAAGCCAATTGACATATCATATTTCTGGGCTAATTCATTCACTTCACTTAATTGTTTATTTAACGATTTAATACCTTCTGGGTCCCATGCTCGTTCATCCCAAGGAACAAAAAGAAGGCTCACACCAAGTGTTTTATAGAACAATAGTGTACTTTCTAACTTATCTTTTGTTAGTGAATCAAATCCAATGTGTGCGCTACTTGCAACAAGCCCTAAATTGCTTAATCGAGTTCTAAGTGCACTTGGGTTTTCCTTGTAATTACCAAATTCACCAGCAAACTCAACGCCGTTAAACCCCATATTTGCAAGTGCGTTTAAAGTACCATCAAAATCTTGTTTTAATTCATTTTTAACTGACCAAAGTTGAACGCTGATGGGAAGCGATGACTTTTTAGCCTGCAACGGCATCGAAAGTAAAAGGGTTATAATCAATAAAGCTTTGCAGTAATAAAAAAACGAAATCTTGTTATTAATCATTATAAAACACCTATAAAGAAGCAGGGATTTCTCCCTGCTTTGGTCTGGGCTAACTAAAAATTAATCTTGGTATGCATACTCAGTTAATCCAAGTTCAGCTAACACGCTATCAAGATGCGCTTTTGCTTCACTGGTAGGGCCTGGGTAATCGCCGGCAATTGGCACATTGCCTAAATAACCAATATCTTTACAGCCTTGGGGAGTACAAAAATAAGCACCCAATACTAAGTTTTTAAATCTTAAAAAGGCATTACCAATTCGTTGGAATTGAGCCGGTGTAGTATCATCAAAATAGGCAATATCATTTAAAATAGCCGTTTGTTGATCCTTGTTTAATGCGATAAATTGCTTTTTGAAACGCAAATTAGACTCGTCATCAATCCAGGCAAGGCCATGGAGAATCGTGACTCGATCCTTTTGTTGTCCGTTATAAGGAGAGCTTACCCATTCATCAATGACGCTGGGCACATTGACATCAGTAGCGCTAGGGTTATTACCTTCTTTTGGCACAATGTAATCTGCTAAAACAGCAACTAGGTTTAATTGATGCTGAGTTAAGGTGAGCGGCCATGGAGATTCTGGTGGCATAACCATATTTGGATCAGTGCCATAGCCCTTGGCTGTAATTGGCTTTAGATCTAACTCGGGCCAATGGCCTTTATCACTTATTTTTTCTTCTAGTGCTTTGCTGCAACCTGCAGAAAGTGACACCGCTGAACCTGCAGCAAGTAAACCGAGCCATTTAAGTGACTCTCGTCGAGTCATCCCAGAAATGTATTTATATGAATCAACACGATCTTCGTTATGCATGTTAAAGCACTCCTTGTTCAATTTGTTCTGAAATCCAGGTTGAGTTGCGCATTGCTAAAGTCATTATAGTGAGCGTGCAGTTTTTATGAGGGTTAGAGGCGAATACTCCCGCATCCATTACAAATAAATTATTGCAATCCCAGGTTTGTCCCCATTGGTTGGTGACTGAATCAGCAGGTGAACTACCCATTCGCGTTGTACCAACTTCGTGAATGATCTCACCACCTTTGGAAATCGCTTTTTCTGCTGGTGGTAATTTACCTACCTTAGCACCCATGTTTTCTAAAATTTGCTTCGCTGTTTTTAAACCGTGTTCAATTTGTTTAAGTTCTCGATCGGACCATTTAAAATGAAACTTAGAAACTGGAATACCCCATTTATCTTTTGTATTTTCATCAATTTCCATATAAGTGTCATCATTTGGCAGCATCTCACCACGCAGAGCAAAGCCTACATAGGAGCCATAGGCATCGCGTACTTGTTGTTTTAACTCAGCCCCGTAGCCTTTTTTATCACCAGATACACCGGAGCCTGGTTGATTAAAGCCACTGCTTATTTCAAAGTGATAGCCACGTGGGAAGTCCAGCTCACCTTTAGCATGGGCTTTATGTCCCCACCAAGGGATAAATAGGTGATTACCGGTGTGGCCATCTTCGTTATAGCGAGGTCGACCTTTTAATGCAGGTATTTGAGCACCAAGCCATGCACCGGTCGAGTCCATAAGGTTACGACCTACCTGGCCACTTGAATTAGCTAATCCCTTAGGGTGTTTCTTATGCTTAGAGTTAAGAAGAATACGCGCTGACTCGCAAGCACTTGCTGCAAGGATAACAATATCAGCTGACAATGACTGTTCAGAGACTGTCTTTTTATCAACATACGTCACACCAGTAACTTTACCATTGTCGTCAACGGCAACAGATTTAACCATTGCATCGGTTATTATTTCTAGGTTACCTGTTGCTTTTGCCATTGGTAATAGTGAGGTGGTTGTTTGAAACGCAGCACCAATAGAACAACCATGGCCACATGGCGTTGCATAAAAGCATGCCATTCTGTCATCTTTATTACGTGTTAAAACGGCTCTGTGCATTGGCACGGCTGAAATACCAAGCTTTTTAGCACTTGCAGCAATAAGTAATTCAGGCACTCTGGGCGTTGGAGGTGGTTGCAACACACCTGGTGCTGAAGGCGGCATGTCATCAAGCCCAGTATTTGTGCCGCAAATACCCACTAACTCTTCAGTTATATCGTACCATGGTGCAATATCCTCATAGACGAATGGCCAATCTGCTCCGTTTCCGTCTTGGCTTTTACCTTTAAAATCATGTTCACTAAACCTAAGTGAGTAACGACCCCAATGATTAGTACGTCCACCAAGCATACGAGCTCGCCACCAATAAAAATCGGTTCCTTTAGCATTAGTATAAGGTTCATCGGGAACTTGCCAACCGCCATCAACGGTTGCATCGTAAAAGCCAAAGTTTTTATCTTTATTGCCGGCTCCCATTAATGGGGCTTCACTGTTACGGCGAAACATCGGGCTTTCTTTTTTAGGGTCGTAATCGCGGCCTGCTTCAAGCAGTAGTACTTTGTGCCCTAATTTAGTTAAGGTATATGCAGCCATTGCTCCGCCAGCACCTGACCCAACAACAAGTACTTTATGATCAAAAGTAGACATAGTTATAGCTCCTTAATTTTTATATTTTTGAACCAGACTTTGTCACCATGATCTTGCAAGCCAATATGGCCTTGCTCAGAGGTTGCAAAGTTAGACCAGGTTGCAAATTTGCTGTTTTTAACTAGGGTATTCCACGAACTGCTACCCACAACCATGCTGACGGTACTGACGCCATTTTGCCAAACCTGTAAATGATTATTCAGCATTTTGATACGTACAGTATTCCATTGCATCGCAGGTTTATGTGCGGCACTCGGTGCAGTTAATAAATCATAAATTGAGCCTGATAAATGTGAGTCAATTTCAGTATCTGAGTGGCGTTCGTTATCAATGATCTGTATTTCAGGTGCATGGGAATAAATCATGCTCCCTAATTCATCAGCAAGCACAAAAATACCACTATTGCCGACTTCACTAATCTTCCAATCAATTTTTAAATCAAAATTTTGGTATGATTTTTTAGTTAAAATATCACCACCACCTTTTGTTAGTAGCATTGCCCCATCATCGATAACCCATTTTGAGCTGATTGAATCACTTTTAAAGTTACGCCATTGCGACATATCTTGACCGTTAAATAGTAACTGCCATCCGGCTTTTTTTTCTGCTTGAGAAAGTTGATTATCAATGCTTTTAGCAAATGCAGTACCGGTAAAGGCCAGTGCAATTGATAAAACCGAAATTGTTTTAAGCATAAAATACCCCTTATTTTGTGTGCTACGTGTTAGTTGCATTAAACGTACTGTTCTACGCTTTTATTTTTCTTATAAATAAATGAAGACCGATAAATACGACGATAAGTACAACCGGGAAGAGTAATAGGTTTTGTAAAACAGCTTGCCCAGCAACAACTTCTACTTGCTCTGGGGTAATGTTTTGCGTTTGAGCTTGTGTTTTAGCGCTATCAATCCAATTACCAATTACCGGATTCCATAAACTCATGGCAAACATGCCCGCACCACCGATTAATGACATACCTAAGGCACCCGTTTTAGGTGTGTATTCTGCAACACATCCGATCATGGTTGGCCAAAAATAGGTAACTCCAATTGCAAACATTGCTGCTGCAAAGTAAATAGCGCTGCCTTGTGCTTGGCTCATCATGTATATTCCAATCGTTGAAAATATTGCTGACCCAAGCAATACACCGGAAGGACTAAAGCGATGAACTATTGGTCCTGCAAAGAAACGGCCCAGCGCCATCAGGCCAGTAATAAGCGCTAAAATAACCATAGGTGATGCACCTGATGAACCTAAAATTTGCTCAATCCATTGCTGAGTGCCAAATTCTGTTACGGCTGTTAAAGTCATGCAAATGATCAAGAATAAATACAAAGGTGACAGAAGGTTTTTCAAGTTACTGCTGGTGGAGTTTTGCTGCGCATCAAACTTAGGAAATTGAGCTGTTAGCATCATTGCGCCATAGATAGCCGTAGGTATTAAAATTAACGCCACTTGCCATTGCCAATTAAAGCTGGCTGATGTCATCGCATTTGAAGCTAAAGCGCCAATAACAATACCGCCAGGAAACCATACATGGAAACGATTTAACATGGTGGTGGTGTTTTTTGGGTACATTTGTGCAATTAAAGGATTACACCCAGCTTCAACAGAGCCATTAGCAAACCCAATTAAAAATGTAGATATAAGTAAAGCCCAAAAACCTTCAGCAGAGATAGTTAATAAAAGCCCTGCTAGATGACAGAAAAATGCCAGAGCCACTAATTTTTTTGCGCCGATGGCATTATAAATGATGCCCCCTAGCATAGTCGCAATCGGAAAGCCTAAAAATGCCATCGCGTTGACCCAGCCAAGCTGTGTACTAGTTAAGCCAAATTGTGCGCCAAGTTGGCCTAAAATACCGGCACGAATCGCAAATGTCATTGATGTGACTATTAACGCGATACAACATAAACGAAAAATGAGGCTGTGATTATTATTGTTATTCATTGTGTGTGATCCTGTTTAGTTAATACCTAATATCCGCTTATTTCGCTGGGTATCGGTCGCCATTGCACTAAAATCATCAAATGCTTTAGCTGTCGGGGTTATTAAGTGTTGTTGTATAAATGGCGCGCCTTCTTTAGCACCTTGCTCAGAATCTTTGATACAACACTCCCATTCCAATACTGCCCAACCATCAAAGCCATACTGAGTTAATTTACTAAATATACCGTTGAAATCGACTTGGCCATCACCTAATGAACGAAAGCGGCCAGGGCGGTCCTGCCAGCTTTGATAGCCTCCATAAATACCGCTTTTACCGTTTGCGTTGAATTCAGCATCTTTAACGTGGAATGCTTTAATGCGAGAATGATAAATGTCAATAAACGCAAGGTAATCAAGTTGCTGTAACACAAAGTGACTTGGATCGTAGAGAATATTTACTCGCGGGTGGTTATTTGTGGCAGCTAAAAACCGCTCAAAAGTAACGCCGTCATGTAAATCTTCACCGGGATGAAGCTCGTAGCATACATCAACCCCCATCTCATCAAAATAATCGAGAATAGGCAGCCAACGAGCTGCAAGCTCGGCAAAACCCTGTTCAACTAAGCCTTGAGGACGTTGCGGCCAAGGATAAAAGGTGTGCCATAACAACGCACCTGAAAATGTAACGTGTGTTTTAAGGCCAAGGTTACGACTTGCTTTAGCAGCGAGCATTAATTGATCATTAGCCCACTGTGTGCGGTTAGTTGGATCGCCGCGAAGGTGCTCTGGCGCAAAGTTATCAAACATTTCATCATAAGCTGGGTGTACGGCAACGAGCTGACCTTGTAAGTGTGTAGAAAGCTCTGAAATTGTAAGCCCAGCTTGTGCAATAATGCTAGTTACTTCATCGCAGTAATCTTGGCTTTGGGCTGCTTTTTCTAAGTCGAATATCTCAGGGTTAGACGTAGGCATTTGAATTGCCTTGTAGCCTAAGTTTGACGCCCATTGGCAAATGTCTACCAAATTGTTAAACGGCGCTTCATCATTTATGAATTGCGCTAAAAATATTGCTGGGCCTTTTATTTGTTTCATCGATGATTATCCAATTTTAAATGTGTGCCATTTACTGTCTTTTGTTGATGCTTCTACCGCATTTTCGATAAATGCCATGCCTCTAATCGCTTGTTTAATTCCAGGTACATCAAATTGCTCATTAGTCGCTATTTCGGCTAGTTTTTTTGCTTTAATCTGTTTTGCAAAATTAACATATATATTGGCAAAAGCTTCAAGATAGCCTTCGGGGTGACCTGCTGGGGCCCTAAGCGCATTTTGTGCCGCTGTGCTTTTTAGTGCTATACCAGAACGTAGTAATACGCTTGGTGCATTGTGGCTTTTAAGCCATAAGCTATTGGGCTCCATTTGATTCCATTCAATGCTAGCTTTATCACCATAAATGCGAAGGTTTAAATTATTCTCTTCGCCAAGTGCTATTTGGCTGGCAAGTAATACACCTTTAGCTTGGTTATCAAATCGTAGTAACACGGTGCCATCATCATCGAGAGTTCTGCCTGACACGACATGATTTAAATCAGCACATAATGCGGTTATTTCTAAGCCACTTACGTATTCTGCTAAGTTTGCAGCATGCACACCAATATCTGCTATACAGCAGCTGATACCCGCTTTCTCAGGATCTAAACGCCACTTTGCCTGTTTTCCTTGTTCATCTTCATTGCTGGCAAGCCAACCTTGACTGTATTCAACAACTACTTTACGAATGTTGCCAAGTTCGCCTTGGGCAATTCTGTGCCGAGCTTCCTTTATCATAGGGTAGCCGGTATAGGTGTGAGTCAAGCCATATAAACACTCAGTTTGGTTTAATGTTTGCTCTAAAATCAGTGCTTCTTGCAAATTTAGTGTTGCAGGTTTGTCTGAAAGGACGTGGAAACCAGACTCTATAGCGAGTTTCGCGATAGAAAAATGCAAATGATTTGGTGTAACTATAACAACAAAATCGATACGTTTATCTTCAGGAAGTTTTGCCTCTTCAATAAACATTTGTTGGTAACTTTCGTAGTTTCTTGAAGGGTTAATTCCCAACATATCTGCAGTCGCTCTGCTGCGAAGAGGGTCTGAACTGAATGAACCTGCAACTAAATCAATAAGGCCATCTAAACGTGCAGCAATTCGGTGAATTGCACCAATAAATGCACCCTCAGCACCACCGACCATTCCCATACGGACTTTTGTGTTATTCATCACACGCTCCATCTCAATAGTCGTCTATTGAATTTGGTTAATATCTTGTTATTGATAATAATCAATGAATACCAGTAGGGGTAATAAAAATTCGGTTGACAATGCAACAAATTCGGCGTTTTATGTATTTTATATTAGTGTGTTTTTTGGAATATATTATTGTGAATATACATCAAATTATAGATAAAGCAGGTGTAGATCAATTAATCTCAGCATTTGACTTGTTACATGATATTCTGTTTTGGGTTAAAGATAATGAAAGTCGTATTTTATACGCAAATCAACATTTTATTGAACATAAAGGGTATAAGTCATTTGACCAAATAGCCCTTAAAACTGATTTTGATTTCTCGCCAAAACACTTAGCTTTTCAGTATGTAAATGACGATAAACGTGTTATGAATGGCTATGTTGTTACAGACAGATTAGAGCTTAATAAAACATCAAATGGTGAATTAGCCTGGTTTTCTACCTCGAAAAAAGCGATTTTTTCAGATGAGGGAGAAATACTGGGGACGTATGGCGTTACACGGCATTTACAAAAAACATCGAAAGCTTTATCTAATGTAAGAGCCATTGAAGAGCCAGTTAATTTCATAAGGGAGCATTACCACCGAAACATCAGCATCGAAGAGCTGGCTGAATTGGCACATTTATCAGTGAGTGCTTTAGAGCGCCGCTTTAAGAAGCATTTAGCTAAAACACCTAACCAGTTTATAAACGAAATTCGATTAGAAAACGCACGTAGGTTATTAGTCGAAACAAGCTTACCTATTTCACAAATAGCCTATCAATGTGGCTTTGCTGAGCCGAGTTATTTTAGTAAACAGTTTAGGCGTTTATTTGGTGAAATACCTTCACATATGCGCGACAACATTGATAACTAACTCGTGTATCGTTTAGCAAGTTCAACCGCTGCCTGCTCAGGGGGATATTTCGCAGAGCGCAGATATTGCCCGGTGTCATGAGGGAGCCTTGCACTAATTTTATCTGCTATCCCGCCCATTAAACTTATATTATCAAAACCTAAACTCACTAGATGCTTGATATATCGATAGGTGAAGGACGTGGCCTGATCTAAAATAGAGATTGCGAGTGGATCAGACTGCATCTGGAATATTAATGGTGCAAATCGTGCGAAAAAAGCAGGCTTTTTATTAATCGCAAGTTGAGTTAACTGGCTGCTGGTTTCACAATTTAATTCGTTTAAGAGCATAGTTATTAGTTCAGTGGGTGGAGACAGCCCATCTAAAACCTCTAGAGCATAGCGAAAAAGTGTGAGACCCATCCAACTACCACTTGCTCCGTCACTTAACATTAAACCATGGCCGCCCAACTCAATAACAGAAGTATTGTCAATTGCACCAGCACAAAACCCGGTGCCTAAAATAATAATAGCGCCATTGTTACCATCATGTGCGCCGTGGCACGCTATGTGTAAATCAGTAGAGAAATTAAATGAAGCAAAAGGGTGTTGCCACAATGACATTTCGTTTGTTGAACTTTCAATCCCTGCACCCGCGAGCCCTGCATAGGCATGTATATGTGCCATCAAACTAGGTGGTAAATTTGCAGCTGCTAATGCTTGTTGGGCTGCATCAATAATTGATTGCTGCGCCACATTTACCGACGTGGCAATATTTGCGGCTCCACTAACAGCCTCTGCTAATAGTTTTCCTTGGGCATCTTCAAGGCGCACTCGACACTTTGTTCCACCGCCGTCGATACCTAAATACAGTGAAGAGATAGGTTTAGTCATATGAACGTTGCTCACAAGATGGGTTTAAAAGTTGGCTTATGTACTGTGGCATAACTCTACCTTGGTCATTTAAAACAGCAGAGTAAGCGTGAAGTGAGCTTAACTTTCCTTCACAAATAGGCCATAACTCTGCTGCATTTTGAGGATTAACACCACCGCCAATAACCACCTCAATTTGATTATTAGCACGTTTTATAATATGTCGTAATGACTCAATACCATGTAAAATGTTTTGCTTATCAGTGTAATGGGTACCATTTGTTAAAACACGGTCTACACCCAAATCAATTAGTGTTGAAAGCGAATTCAGTGGCTCAGCTATACAGTCAAATGCACGATGGAATGTAGTTTTTAAATTATTTTTTTGTGCCGTTGAGGCAAGGATTCTCGTTGCTGCAACATCGATCTTAGCCTCTTTTATGACACCAAACACCACTCCGTTAGCGCCAAATTCAGCTGCTTTTTCTATTTGGTTCAGCATTTTCTTGAGTAAGGGCGCATCAACACTAAAATCATTTGCGATTGGTCTTATCATTATTAATAACTCACCATTGCTCGGAATTATTTTTGCGCAGTTGCTAATTGCGTAGACTGACGGTGTTAGTCCATCTTGATGCATCGAGCTACATAATTCGATCCTACTTGCTCCTGCAATAAATGCATTTTTTACATTATCAGTCAAATGAGTTTCATTATCAGAGTTTAAACAAATTTCTAGTTTTTTACCCATAGCCATTTATTGAGAAACCTATAGTTAATTTAAAAATAAAATATTGCGAACAATCACTTATTTAATAATATATACTTAACGATATGTATTTAAAGTATTTTCAAATGAATGAATATCGATTTTTTTATTATTTAGTACTGTTAAAAGTTATTTCTTAGCCTCAAAACTATAAACTAATATTTATTTAATTGGACCCTTTTATAAACCGAACGCCGATTTTGTCCTATTGGTGACCGAATTTTTATTAGCACTTTTTTTTGTAGAACCCTATTCTGGATATGTTGTTTAACAACAAATTAACTTAAGGCACATCCTAACCACACAGCTTTGTTTAAAAGTTAATTACATGACAACTCACACAACATAAGAACACACAATTTACTGGAGATAGACATGAGCAATAATACTGAAACTCAGCAGTTAACGAGTCTCTCACGGCGATTTAAAAAATCAACTTTGCTACTAGCTATACTTGCAAGCTCTAATATTGCTATCGCACAAGAACAACAAGAAAAAGAACAAAGTGATGAATTTGAAGTGATAGAAGTACGCGGTATTCGTTCATCTATGGCCGAAAACTTAGCGATTAAGCGGTTATCAAACTCTATTGTCGATGCCATAACAGCTGAGGATATCGGTAAGTTTCCAGATAAAAATGTTGCTGACTCATTACAACGAGTGCCTGGTGTTGTGATATCCCGTAGTGGTGGAGAAGGTGAAAATGTTAGTATTCGTGGACTTTCATCAGATTTAACCCTCACTCAGCTTAATGGTAATTTTATAGCATCGTCACCTGGTTCACCTTCACGTTCGTTTAGCTATTCTTTACTGCCATCAACAATGGTTAAATCCGTTGAAGTTTTTAAATCTTCAGAAGCGCGTCTAGATGAAGGTGGAGTGGGTGGTACTGTTATCCTTCATAGTAGAACCCCGTTAGACATGGAGGCAAATTCAGGCGCATTCAATGTAGAGTATACCTACGCAGATGTGACAAAAGAATACGAACCTAATTTTAGTGGTGTTTATTCTTGGAAGAATGACGATGAAGACTTTGGTTTTCTTTTGGGTTATACAAATCAAGATCGAACAAATAGAACGTTAAGTGGTGATATGTCAACAGGTGGTGGCTGGCGTTGGGCTACGAGTAGTGACTTGCCTGCTACTGATACTAATGGTAATGAAATTACTGATAGTACAAGACGCTTTAGTGCATTAGAAGATGCTAACGGAAATAGCTATGATGGTGTATGGGCTCCACAAGTCGCAGGAGTTGGGATCACAGAAGAAAAACGTGAACGTGTTGGAGTTCAAGCAACGATACAATGGCGTCCTACAGATAATTTAGAGCTTACTTTTAATCATTTCCACTTTGAATTAGGGCAAGACAGAACGACTTCACAATTAATGATACCTGAGTGGAAATATAGCCCTGATTATTTAACAGACGTAATACTTGATGAAACTGGCACTATTGTCACGGGGATGGATTTTACCAGTGGTGCAAGTGGTAGCGAAGGCAACTTAGAATTCCCTTGGATTATCGGTAGTTATACTAAAGAGAAAGATACGTCAGATACGTATGATTTTGCTTTTGAATATGCAGGAGACGTTTTCGACTTAAGTGGTAAATTTGGTCGTACAGAGGCCAGTGGTGGGCCGTCTGAGTCGTTTAGCGCAGCTTATAAAAGTGGTCAGCCAGCAAGTAGAAGTGACTCAGGGGTAAATGAAAATGCAGCCTCGTTTGCAGGTTGGCGATTAGGGGATCGTGTTTCATTATATGCAGATCCTGCTTTATTAAGTAATTTACAAGCAGGTATTGCCGGTGACCCAGATCCAGGCTCTACAGGTTCAAGCTTTATTGTCAGTGACTTAAAAGAAGATTATGGTCAATTAGATTTAGACTACCATATTGCGTATGGCATTCTCGATACAATTCGAGTGGGTGTTAAGCATCGCAAAGCCACACTTCATCGTGAAACAAATAATACATTTTTCATTACACAAGATGGAGCTGACCGTATAGCCAGTGGTGATTTAGACCCATTTAGTCAAGGTGCAATTGATGAAGTGGCCTATCAATGGATAGGCGGTATGCCAAATTTAGAAGATGTATTAAATCAGGAGTCAGAAAAAAATATTGCCGGAGGTTTTGAAGTTAATACCATGCCTAGCATTAACTGGCAGCAATATCGCGACATTGTTACTAACGAATATGTCAAATACACACGACGTGAGCCTGATTTTGTATTCGATATAGAAGAAGAAATCACTGCAGCATACCTACAAGCCGATTTTTCTTTTGGCGACTTCCGCGGTAATTTTGGTGTGAGATACGTTGAGACTGAAACCCAAATCATGTCATCAGATAAAATAAATTACTTTTTAGATGACATTGATGATGTTACTGGTGAAGATATTTTAGGTGATGAACGTTTGGTTGATGTTGAAACAACGACCTTACGTACAGTAAAAGATGACCGATTCTTACCGAGTTTAAACTTAGTTTGGGAAGCAAACGACTCATTGGTAGTTAGGGCCGCGGCTGCTAAAACAATGTCACGTGCTCCTTTTAATGATTTAGGTGCACCAGAGCAACTGACTTTCATTTCACAAGAGTGGGCTGATGATCGTCTTGAGTTTAGGGGCAACCCTGTTGATCAAGGTTGGAGTGGGTCGGGTGGTAACAAAGCACTTGAGCCATTTGAGTCTGTGCAATTAGATTTATCGGCTGAGTATTACTATGGTATAGGCTCAGCGGTTGGGGTTGCCTTATTTAAAAAGGATGTCGATAACTTTATAGTGCCGTTAATAATTACCTCAGAACGACCATTCGAAGGTTTTACAAACCCATTTACCGATGAAGAAATTGTTCCTGCTGGCAATATTACAGTAACTCCGTTTACGACTACGGCTAATGGCACTAATGCGACTTCTCAGGGCGTTGAAATCTTCGCACAACATTCATTTGAAAATGGATTCGGGATCAATGCGAATTACACGTTAAATGATACAAATCAAGCTGATGTAAGTGTCGACGGTGAAAAAGTAGGTGAGTCTGCTTTAGTTGGAAGTGCTGATGATCAATTTAATTTCTCTGCCTACTTTGAAAATCATGATTACAGTATTAGAGCTTCTTATAATCGACGAGGAAAGATGGCGTTAGGGCTAGCTGATGGCTTAACTGTCTCACAAGAACCTTACCAACAAGTTGATTTAAATGCGTCATATAACCTTATGGAAAACCTTGTTCTTTCTGTTTCAGTTATTAACTTAACAAAAGAAGAGTCACGGACATATTATGGTGACGATAGTGAAAATCGCCTTCGAAGTAGTAGTTATAGCGGACGAAGATACTACGCTGGCATGACTTATCGTTTTTAATATCCATATTAATAAGTACGTTTTAACACACTAATTTAAAGTAAATAACTTACGCCTGATAAATAAAATAATGACTGGGCGGGCTAGTGTGTAATCGACACCTGAACATTTAAGGCACTATCATGAATAAATTAAAATCTTTAAAGTTTGTAGGCACTGGGATGCTTACTGTAGGACTATTAAGTGGTTGTGGAGGAGGCAGTAATGATCCTCAAAAAGAGAATGTACCGGTAACACCAGACATTACTTATGCTGAAATCGCCGGCTCAGTAATAAAAGGTGCTATAGCAAATGCCGACATATCGGTGAGCACATTAAATGGCACTGATCTTACGATTAGTGGTGCTCAGTTTACGGATAATGAAGGTAAATTTTTTATTGAATTAGCTTCTGACCCCGGATTTGGTATAAATACAACGCTAAAAATAAATGTTGTTACAAACGATGATTCAACAATGCTTTGCGATGCTTTGCAATGTGGTGATACAGACTTTGCCCAGTTAACGCAGGCAGGTGCTTTAGCAGGTAATACATTTACCACTTTGGGCCAATTAGCTGTTGATTATGGCAATGCTAACAATGGCGTTGAAGATGGTACTTTTCAAGCAAATGCACTGACAACATTGGCAACGCAATTATTAGAGCAACAAATTATAGAAGGGAAAAATGTATCAACCACAGAGTTAATGGAGTTAGCACAAAGCCAAGTATCTGATTTACTACTTCGGGTACTCGGTATGCAGATAACGAATAGCAATGTATTTACAACACCTGTGGTTGGTGCTGATAAGCTTGAAAACTTTATCCAAGGTGAGACCTGCGAAGAGGATGAGTCAGGTGAGCAAGTTTGTTCAACCCAGTATGTTGATGAAATGACAATTAAATTATCATTATTGAACGCAGCATTTGCCCAGTTTAGTGAAACTCAAACCCTTCAATCGGTGATGGAAGATGCGCAGCAGAACATTACCGCGTCACTTTTAGAAGACACCGTTGCTCTGGAAGTTGTACGCCAAGTAACATTTGATGCAATCACCATGCACCCTTTAACTGAAGAGCTAGGGTTGAGTGCTGATACTATTGTCGACTTAACGCTCCCTTTATTTGATGCACCTGTATCGACAGGCCCATTACAAGAAGTAACAACACAGGAAAATCTAGTTGGTGCTGTATATACAGCAAGAAATGCTATAAGTGATGCAGAGGATGCCGCAAAAGCATTTGATTCTAACATAGAAACAAAGTGGCTAGACCATAATGATTGGTTGGGGGCACCTTCAGAAGAGTCGCCTTCATGGATACAGGTTGATTTTACTAATGCTCATGCAGTGAATAGTCTTTTTATTACCAGTGCTAATGATGCACCTGAGCGAGATCCGGAAAACTTCACAATCTTAGGCTCAAATGATGGCGGAGAAACATGGGCAAGCCTTGCAAGCTTTGTCGGTGTATCATTTGACGAACGGCTTATGCGCCAAGAGTTTAGCTTTAGTAACGGTCAAAAATATAAAAGTTATCGTATTAATATTACAAAAAACAAAAATAATGATGGTTTAATGCAACTAACTGAAATTCAGATGGTTGGACCGGTGTTTAACAGTGTTGATCATACAAATATAGTCAACGGTGTAGCAACAGCTAGAAATAGTATTGGTGATGCAGAAAACCAAGATAAAGCATTTGATAACGACCCATCAACAAAATGGCTCGATCATAACGATTGGCTCGGAGCTCCGACAGAAGCTGAACCATCTTGGATCCAAATGGACTTTGACACTGCTGTTGCGGTCGACACATTAGCTATAACAAGTGCAAATGATGCACCTGAACGTGATCCTGAAAACTTTTCTATACTTGCATCAAATGATGGTGGAACAACATGGCAAAAGCTTGCAAGTTGGGTAGGAGAGACCTTTGAGGGGCGAGGTCAAACAAGAGCATTTTCATTACAAAATCAATTAGCTTTTTCAAGCTACCGATTAGAAATTAGTAAAAACAAGAATAATGACGGCTTGTTGCAAATCGCCAACATAGACTTAATTGGTCCAGAGCAACCAGGATTAGATCATAGTAAAGCCGATGGAGTTAGTTATAGTGCACGTTTTAGTATAAGTGATAGTGAAAGTGCTGCGCAGGCATTTGATAATGACATTAACACCAAATGGCTTGATCATAATGACTGGCAAGGGGCACCAACCGCTGATGACCCTGCTTGGATCCAAGTTGAGTTACCAGAGGCAAAAGCCGTTAATACATTGTCAATAACAAGTGCTGGTGATGCACCAGAACGTGATCCTGAATCATTCAGTATTCTGGGTTCTCACAATGCAGAGGATTGGGTTAATTTGGCATCATGGGTAGGTGAAACATTTGAAGAACGTTTTGAACAAAAAAACCTATCGTTTAGTAATACCTTAGCTTATAGCTACTATCGTCTTTCAATCAGTAAAAATGCGAATAATGATGGTTTGGTACAAATAGCTGAAATCGCAACTATAGGCCCTGATTACGCGTTTATAGATTTAAGCCGTTTACCTGGCACCGTTTATAGTGCCCGTTATAGTATTGGTGATGGCGAAAGTCCTGATAAAGCATTTGATGGTGATACTAATACAAAATGGCTTGACCATAATGATTGGCAAGGCGCCCCTACAGCGGAAGACCCAGCATGGATTCAGGTCGATTTTACTGAACAACAAGTTGTTAGTGGCCTTGCTATTACGAGCGCAAATGATGCACCAGAGCGTGACCCTGAAAACTTCACTCTACTTGGCTCTAATGATGGTGGTGAAACATGGATTGAAGTTGCCGCATGGGTCGGTGAAAGCTGGGATACACGCTTTGAACGCCGCAGTTTTGATTTTACTAATGGCTTTGGTTATTCGAGCTACCGTTTAAATATTAGTAAAAATGCAAACAATGATGGCCTTGTACAAATAGCAGAAATTGAGTTACTTGGACTAGATAAATAGTTTTAACAGAGCAAGGTCAGAATTATTTCTGACCTTTTTTATTAATGCCAATCTAGGTTAATCAATGAATACTAAACGAACTTTTTTAAAGCAATCCATAACTACTTTACTTGCACTGGGTGCTTCAACCTTAGCGAGCAAAAGTATTGCAGACCCTCAGCAACTTTCAACGAAATTAAGTAAATCAAAAATACGCACTAAGCCGATTGTTGTTTCTACATGGCAACATGGTGTTGCAGCAAATCAAGAAGCTTGGCGAATACTCAATGCAAAAGGTAAAGCGATTGATGCTGTAGAGGCAGGTGTGCGCATACCTGAAGCTGATCCTAATGTGATGACGGTTGGATACGGTGGTTACCCAGATAGAGAAGGTAATGTCACCCTAGATGCATGCATTATGGATGAGAACCAAAATTGTGGCTCAGTGGCGTATTTACAAAAGATTAAACACCCGATTTCAGTTGCCCGATTAGTAATGGATAAAACACCGCATGTTATGTTGGTTGGTCAAGGCGCGCAGCAATTTGCCAAAGTAAATGGATTTAAAGAAGAAAATTTACTTACAGCAAAAGCCAAAAAAGCCTGGCAAGATTGGCTTGTGGAATCAAAATACGCACCTGTGATCAATATTGAAAATCACGACACAATAGGAATGCTAGCATTAGATTATGATGGTAATTTATCTGGTGCGTGTACCACCAGTGGTGCCGCTTTTAAAATGGCTGGGCGGGTAGGCGACTCTCCTATTATTGGCGCTGGTTTATACGTTGATAACGATATTGGTGCAGCAACTGCAACAGGTATGGGGGAGTTAATGATGAAGACTGTTGGCTGTCACCTTGTGGTTGAAATGATGCGCCAAGGTATGTCACCTACCGACGCATGCAAGGCAGCGGTTGAGCGTATTGCAAGTAAATTGGGTGATTATAAGCAGTTTCAGGTCGGGTTTTTAGCACTAAATAAAGCCGGTGAATATGGCTCTTATTGTATTCAACCTGGCTTTGACTATGCAGTTAAATCAGAACATGAAAGTAAGCTTATCAATGCAAGCAGTTTGGTTTAGCTCACTAAAATCAGTATTGAAAAGTGAGCTGAAGAGCGGCTTTTTAAATCAGGTACTGTGTATGAATATATCACCTAAGGGGCATTTCGTTGGGCTGGTGATGCTTTAAAGTCACCAACCACTTCACGTGGGTTTACTTCATCTTTATACTGGTTAGTTGCTGACGCCCACCACATTAATTGATGAAAAGTTCGACTGTAGTAGTTCATCCACGCACTTTCATCTTCAGTTGCTTGCACTGAACCATCTTCGTTAAATACTTCCTGAGCTTTAGGGATATGGACCATTGCAGAGACTGATAAACAACCAAGTTCAGCTAAAAACGTACGCATACCAACTGCTGCTCGCATTCCGCCCCATTGTCCTGCTGAATAAGTAACAATTGCGCTTGGCTTGTACGAAAATGATGAGCTGGCAAAATGATTTAAAAGATTCGCAAGAGCAGGGCTCATAGAGTGGTTGTATTCAGGGCTCACCATAACATAACCATCTGCTGCTGCTATTTTTTCTGCAAGGATGTTCAGTGGCTCGGGGGCTTTACCTTGAGCATAAGCAAATTGCGGTTTGAAAATTGAATCTAACGGATAATCTAATGGATCAATTAATTCAAACTGATGGGTTGAATAAGTGTTTTGCAAATAACTAAGAATAGATTTCGCAACACGCAAACCTAATCTTGCAGGTCTTGGCGGAGTGCTGTCGCGAACAGTACCCAAAAAAATAAGAAATTTCATCTTTTATACTCCTATTCGTTGTTTTAAAACTCTAAAGCGCTTTCAGTGCTTAGTAACAATCAGTCTAAACGTTTATTTGGTAAATTACCTCATACAGGATAAACATTTTAGCTGCTTTCATTTAAAACTGATTTATTGTTTTGAAAAATAAGTGAACTAGTAAATTGCATTGATATAATATAACATCTCTAAATTATTTAACTAAAGAGCTCAAAAATGAATAAAAAACTGCCCGTCACAGTTTTATCTGGCTTTCTCGGTGCTGGTAAAACAACCGTTTTAAGTCATATTTTGAATAATCGGCAAAATTTAAAAGTGGCTGTCATCGTAAATGACATGAGTGATATTAATATCGACGCTGCTGTTATTAAAAATGAAGTGTCACTTAACCACAGTAATGAAAAACTTGTAGAGATGAGTAACGGTTGTATTTGTTGTACGTTACGAGAAGACCTTTTAATAGAAGTAACAAAGCTTGCTAAAGAAGGCAAGTTTGACTATTTAGTTATTGAATCTACGGGTATTTCAGAGCCTCTACCAGTTGCTGAAACATTCACATTTGCCGATGAAAACAGTCGTTCATTATCTGATGTTGCAAGGTTAGATACGATGGTGACGGTTGTTGATGCCGTTAATTTTTTAAATGATTACGAACAAGCCCAATTCTTACACGATGTTGGTGAATCATTAGGTGAAGATGACGAGCGCAGTATAACTGAATTGCTGGTTGACCAAGTCGAATTTGCTGATGTTATTTTGATCAGCAAAACAGATCTAGTTACTAAAGAGCAAATATCTCAGCTCACCGCAATTTTACATACTCTAAACACTGAAGCCAAAATTATACCTATCACATCTGGTAATGTGGCAATAAATGAAATCCTAAATACAAATTTATTTGATTTCGATAAGGCACAGCAAGCACCTGGCTGGTTAAAAGAAATGCGAGGTGAGCATATTCCAGAGACACAAGAGTATGGAATAAGCAGCTTTAATTATGTTGCTCATCGTCCTTTTGACCCTAATAAGTTTTATCAATTTCTACACACTACTGAACAGTATGGAAAAATGCTTCGTTCAAAAGGTTACTTTTGGCTAGCCACACGACCTGATTTTTGTGGGCAGTGGAACCAAGCGGGTGGCATTGCCGATTATGGTTTTGCAGGAATGTTTTATAAAGCCTTGCCTAAAAGTGAATGGCCGACTGATGATGAGTCATTAGAAGAAATTAATAATAAGTGGCAAGAGCCGTATGGTGATATGCGTCAAGAGTTGGTCTTTATAGGCCAATCTTTGAATCAAGATGCAATCAAAGGTGCACTTGATGCGTGTTTACTCAGTGATGATATTTTGCTTAAAGGTAAAGACCACTGGTCATCTTTGGACGACCCATTTCCAATTTGGGAGGAAGGTGTATGACTTTACTCGCCACACCTAGCATAACCCAAGAATCACTCACGCGACGTGCCGCAATAGACACAAGTCCGAATATATTTACTGATATTTATCAACCCGATGTCAATATAGTTATATGGCAGCGAAAGCTTGCAGACACATTATCTGAAGCGGTAAATGAGCTAATAAATACTAATCAATTAAAATCGCTTGAATTAGCCGTTGCACCAGAAAATACATTTGCCGAGCTTACTAACATTTTAGGTAGCTCAGAGGCTGCATCAATTTTGAGCGAAGACATAGCTTTAATTGTAGATATGTTTTGTTGTTTGTTTGGTTTAAAGCGGGCAGGCTTGCGTTTAACGATGCTTGATAAACCTATGTGCCCACGTTTTCATGTTGATAAAATACCTTGCCGTTTAGTATCGACTTACCAGGGGGTTGCAACATAGTGGCTTGCGCATGAACATGTGGACCGCAGTAAATTAGGTGCAGGCAATAACGGAAAAACAGATGAAGACTCAGGTTTATTTAAAAATCCAAAAAATATACAGAGCCTAAATCAAGGCGATGTTGCATTATTGAAAGGAGAGAACTGGCAAGATACGCAAGGTGCAGGCTTGGTACACCGCTCCCCGCTTGTCACACAAAATAGCCAGCGAGTATTATTGACGTTGGACTTTATCTAGTTGAAGTTGCACAAACAGCAAAAGAGCGCATCAAGCGCCCTTAAGAGTAAATTATAACCACATTAAAAAATAGTACTTTATATAAGGTGGTTACCAATTACTTTTTTTCTTCGTCAGGTAACGTAACGTTGAGCTCTAGCACAGCTAAATCGTCTTCGTTTTGGTCAAACTGAACTTGCACTGCATCGGTATTCACATTTACATACTTGCGAATAACATCAAGGATGTCTTGTTTTAACTGTGGTAAATAATCTGGTGTACCACGTTGTGAGCGCTCGTGCGCAACAATGATCTGCAATCGCTCTTTTGCCAGTGATGCGGTGTTTTTCTTTTCTGAGCGGAAGTAGTCAAGTAAAGACACATTAACCTCCAAATATCCGTTTGAATAAACCTTTCTTCTCTACATCTAAGAAGCGAAAATCGACTGTCTCGCCTAACAAACGCTCAATTGCGTCAGCATAAGCAAGTCCTGCATCAGATTCAGAATCAAGAATAACCGGTTGGCCTGAGTTTGATGCACTTAGTACGGCTTGAGACTCTGGAATAACACCCAATAGTGGTATTGATAAAATATCTTTCACATCTTCAACAGAAAGCATCTCACCTTTTTCTACACGCTCTGCGTTGTAGCGCGTGAGGAGAAGATGCTCTTTAATGTTCTCAAGGCCTTCTTCTGCACGCTTAGATTTACTGTGCAGAATACCTAAAATACGGTCTGAATCTCGTACAGATGAAACTTCAGGATTAGTCGTCACAATTGCTTCATCTGCGAAATACATCGCCATCATGGCACCTGCTTCAATACCTGCTGGTGAGTCACAGACAATATAATCAAAATCTTTTTTCAACTCATTTAACACGCGCTCTACACCATCACGGGTGAGTGCATCCTTATCGCGAGTTTGCGATGCCGGTAGTAAAAATAACTTCTCAACGCGTTTATCTTTAATAAGTGCTTGATTAAGGTTTGCTTCGCCGTTAATAACATTTACGAAGTCATAAACTACACGACGCTCACAGCCCATGATTAAATCAAGGTTACGTAAGCCAATATCAAAATCAATAATAACTGTTTTATAGCCTTTAAGAGCTAAACCTGTGCCAATTGCAGCACTTGACGTAGTTTTACCTACACCACCTTTACCAGATGTAACGACAATTACTTTTGCCATAAGATTTATCCTTTAACCAAAGCTGAAATTTCTAATGATTCATTTTTTTGTTGTATTTGCGCGGCCTGTCCCCAGTGTTCACCCTGTAATGAGTCACTGATCCAGTAATTACCATTAATTGAAACTAGTTCGGCTTCTAATTTTTGGCAAAATATATGTGCTTCTTTTAAACCTTGTGCACCGGCTATTGCACGTCCGCGCAAAGTGCCATAAATATGTACGTTGCCATCGGCGATAACTTCTGCACCGTGGCTTACTGCGCCAAGCACAATAAGATCTCTATCTTTTGCATAAACTTGCTGACCAGAACGTACTGTGCCATTTATAACTTGCGCAGGTAAATGAACGGCCTTTTCTACAATTGATGTATTGGGCTCTTGTTTAACAGGTTCACTCTTAACGTCTTGTGAATAGTTTAATACAGAAAGGCCTGCCGACTTGGCAAGTTTATGCTGCTCATCTGAGCCATTGCATACACCTACGGCATTGAAGTTTAAGCGCTCAATTAATGACTTTAAATGAATAAAATCTATTTCATTGTTTTTAACTTCAATTAAATTAACAACGATAGGCGCGCCTTCAAAAAATCGAGGGGCTTGAGATATTTTTATATACAGTTGCTCTGCTAAAAGGTTTATATCAGTACTGTACAAGTGTAAAACTGATAATGTAAAAAGATTTCCCTTTAGCTCAAAAATTTGGTCCGACATATACACTCAATTGTATTGTTTTGACTAGAAACAAAATTTAAATAAACACAGGCTGAATAAGGCCCTAATTTATATGGATTAAGGTGAAATTTCTAATCTAATTCTTCTAACTTATTATTACTCTCATGTTATAGTGTGCAGCACTGTTAAGCAAGATTTTATAGGGCCATAATGCTCACTGCGGTATATAAAAGTAAGAAAAAAGTGGATACCTTTCTTTTTGTTGAAAAAAGAGATGATTTCAGTAAGGTACCGGAACCTTTAATGGCCATGTTTGGTCAACCTCAATATGTAATGATTATTAACTTAGCAAAGCGTGAGCACTTAGGTGGAGCCGATTTAAATACAGTTAAGCAAGCGTTAACAGATGATGGGTTTTACTTGCAATTACCTCCACCGGAGGAAAATTTACTCGCTGAGTTCAAAAAACAAAATGGAGTTGAAAGTGACTAAAAAGATAACAACAAAATTGGCTGCTATTATTTGCAGTGCATGTATTAGTACATCGGCACTGGCCAATACCCAAGCAAAGTTTGACGAGTATGTAGCTAATCGAAAACAAGAAGCGGCGCAAAAAGGCTACGATAGCCAACTAATTGAAGATGCATTCGCAACCGCAAAATTTAAGAAAAAAGTCATCTCAGCAGATAAAAGTCAGCCTGAAGTGGTCGAAACCCTAGAAACCTATTTACCAAAGCGCGTTCCACAATGGAAAATAGACCGCGCACGTAAATTATACGCTGAAAATAAAGACGTATTAGAGCAAGTTGCTAAAGAGTTTGGTGTACAAGCACGCTTTATTGTTGCCCTATGGGGACTTGAAAGTAACTTTGGCAAAATTCAAGGTGGCCATAACGTAATTTCATCAGTGGTGACTCTTGCCTTTGACGGTCGTCGTGAAACTATGTACAAAAACCAACTTTGGGCCGCACTCGACATTTTAAAAGCAGGGCACATTACCTTAGATAAATTTAAAGGTTCATGGGCAGGCGCTATGGGGCAAACTCAGTTTATGCCTACCTCATTTAATGCTTATGCTGTTGATTATGACAACGACGGCCGTAAAGACATTTGGACCACTCAAGCAGATGCTTTCGCCTCAATTGCAAATTATTTAAAACAAGCTGGTTGGAATGATGATTTAACTTGGGGTCGCCAAGTGCAATTACCGCAAGGATTTGATTCAAATTACGTTTTACAGCGCGGAACTAAAACACGCAAACAATGGCTGGAGTACTGGTCTAAGTCAGAGCGTTCATTAGCTGATTGGCAAGCATTAGGCGTGCGCAAAATGGACGGCACCGATTTACCTAATGTTGATGTAACTGCCGCTTTAGTTATGCCTGACGACATGGGCGGGCGTATGTATCTTGCGTATGACAACTACAAAGCACTTATGCATTGGAATCGTTCATACTACTTCGCCACCAGCGTAGGCTACTTATCAGACCGTATTGGGTATCCAGCGATTTAATAAATAATTAGATGCTAGGATCTAGGAAACTAGGTACTGGCACTAGGGTGCATGTACAAAGCGCGAGTATATCTCGCGCTCTTGTTTGTTAAACATTAGTGTAAAAGAGCTTTAAGAGAATTATTCACAAAGAGGCTATGAGACGCTGCGCTTAAGAGAAGACTGTAAAGCTTTCAGTGTTCAGTTTGTTGTTTAAGTTGGCTACGTAGGTTGTGTAGAGTGCAACGAAACCCAACGAAAAAATACCCTACCAGTCTGCTTCTTGGCTCAGTATAAAGAAGCCCTTCATAGCTCTTTTTGGCTTTAATTTATTCACGGTGATTTATTTGCTTTGAATTATAAAAATAAAACTTGCCAAGCATTACTAAACAAATAATACCTAAAAAGATTAACAACCAAAATAAAGCTAATGGAAATTGGCTTTTAGATATAACAATAACTGTAAGATAAAATGCAGTTACTAATACTAATAATATTAAACCAAGCTTTCCCATAAAAGTTTTAATATTGCCATTGATCATTCTTCCTCCCATTATTTGCTAGGTTGAGTGTAACGAAACCCAACGAATAAATACACTATCTGTCTTTACCTCGGCTTAGTATTAACAAGCCTTTTAGTTCTTCACTTTTTTATTCTGCATTGTGTTTAAAGCCCTTAAAGTGATTTATTCACAAAGAGATTAAGAGACACTGCGCTTAAGAGAAGACATTAAATTTATAAGTAACAGGGTAGTAAATAGACTGCTTTGCGTCATAAGAACAGAGTTAAAATTTTGATGTCTGAAGACTAGATTTGACCCCTTTGTTCTTTGTTTGTTCTTAGGGCGACTGTAAGTTTTGTGGGAAGGTTTCAAATTAGTGTGAGCGAGTATGCAGTAGGCATTGAGCTGAAAGATTCAGTTATCATATTTGCTTAGTTAGATTTAAATAACAAAGCTTAGGAATATACCTAAGCTTTTAATTAAAATAACCTGAAAGTTAATTAATGTTTGAACCCGTTTTCAACACTATCAGGTGAGAGGTCAGCAGAAGCAAACTGAATTATGCTTTCTGTATCACCAAAGTCTTTTGTTTGCGCACCAAGGTTCCTGATCTCTTCTCTTACGTCTTCATACACTTTTAAAAACTCATGTCTTCGATGAACTGGCTTTTCAAATGCAACCAATGCCTTTTCAGCTTGAACAACATCAAACTCAATCAGTTTCTTTAATCGACTAATCCAAGTTTCTCCATGTTCCATAGCAAGTAAAACGTTTTTTTGCTCGAAAGCCAGAGGTCTGATAATCCGATAACTATCATCAATTTCAGATACTAGTGGAACAGATATATCAAAAATTCCCGCTTTAAGATTTCGTTTTGTATAACGAACACCAGAAGGGAGCTTAGAAGTTAATTGTTTCTTTAGAGTACGAACCATTAACTGTTCTTTATATTCTTTACCTTCAGTGAAATTACGGCCAATAAAGCGGTTAAACAACTTGTCTAATGCTTCATGGATATTATTAGTAAGCAGAGTTCCCATTTCACCAAAATGCATGACAGACTCTCTAGTTCTAGTTACTTCTTTAAAGTAATCAACTAGATTTTTACCTTGAACATGGTTATGCACAAGGTGATTTCTGATCCTTGTTAGTTCTTCCTGAAAGCCCTCAATAGCATGTTTATAAACAACGCCATCTAAATCATCAAAAAAGTGGCTTACCCTTTTAAATGACTTTGGTGCTAACTTGAACTCGTACAAGCCTAGTTTAGGAGCTATAACCACCACACCAACATTTGCAAATTCTCTTGTCTCGGCGAAGGGCATAAAGCGAACAACAGCGTACATACACTGAACATTACTTGTAAATGTTAAATTTTTGTAGTTATTCATTTAAGCCCCTCCCAAAATTGTTGGTTTTGATATTCGTTCAATACTAGCTTTATTTCGGTTATAAGGCCATCAAAATTAGTTACTCCATCCTTCCAATCATCGGGTATTGCAGCCACTAAATCGTCCCAATCACTCATTGCCTTTCTTATTCTGTCTTCATAATCTTGCTGTAATACATAGTCAATTTGAGTTGGCCAAAACTGACTACTAACATGCAAGCTCTGATGATCTTTAGTTTGAAATTCTTTATCGCACGCTAAATTATGATCTAATACGATCACTTCCAAGGTCGAATGTCTGTAGAATAAATTAGGATTGCCTGATAACTCAGTTAAATTTCTATCAGCATTACGTATCCAATAATCAAAGACATAAAGATCTTGTAGTTGTTGTTCAGAGAAAGTTTGAAGCTGTTGATAATTCACTTCTTGCAAGTCTGGAATATGTTCTGAACCGAATGCCATTCCTTCACCAATTTCAAATTGATAGTTATCATTATATTCAAGCAAAGAGCTATCAACATAAACTAGCTCGCAATTAGGTATTGGTAAACCAATGCTGTGTCCTAATTTGCCAAAAAGCCACTCCTTTATACAACCTTCAAATCCAGCACGCTGACGTTTAAGAACATAGTTCTTATCATTATCAGCCGAACAAAGGTATGGACCTGTTGCACCTTGTTGCATTTGGTAGAGTATTTCTACGATACAAATCAAAACTTGGTTTCCTTGCTAAACTTTACAGGATTAATGTCACTGGAAATAATAATATACCTGATTAAGCGAAGTGGTGTCTTATATATTGCATGCAAATGAAGGTTTTATCAACGGCCGCTTATCGAAGCCTATTAATTGAACTCTAAATTTATGAGTAAAAAATAGTAGAACAGATATGAGCTACACCAAGCTTAAGGAACTTAGCGGGCTTAAACAAAGCTAACTTGGTTGATTTTTTCTTCCTTGGTTTTAAACTTTGACCTAGATGTATGGACTCCCTCTCCCTGAGGAGGTACGGTCTTAATCCGACAAAAGATTAACCAAAGGAGTCCATACATGAAAGATACTAATATATTGGCTATTGATTTAGCAAAGAATGTTT